>NZ_JARWLA010000003.1:0-442500 GCF_047445805.1 Rhizobium sp. BR 314
GTCCATTCCATGGGCACGCGCGACCGCAGAGACATTAGCGCCAGGAGCCAGAGCTTGCTCCAAAATCAAAGCCTTGTCCTCATCTGACCACGACTTCGGTTTCCGCCGCGTTCGCACCGGCTCCGCCGTCAGAATTTCGAACGTACGACCATGATTCATATCTTCACTCATAGGTTTCCCAGCATGATTCATGCTGAAAATGAGCGATTTCGCGTCTCGATGCTACGTGGGATGGCCTGTCCGCTTACGGTAAACAAGACAATGTGCTCGGTGAGCTCTGAAGCCGGATAGTCGTCATATGCAGATATGCAGCCATCTTCGGAGAACATCTCAATCGAACATTCCCGTAAGAGGTCTTCATCCTCATCGGGCATCGCTGCCACGTATTTCAGCGTATATAGGACGGAGTTGTGGTACCCATGATCCCCCGTTTTCCGGCTCAAGTTTGATCAGTGCTGCTTGTTTTGGCTCTTCGCAAAGCCAGCCTTTCCAAGCATTCGACGGCGGGCAAGCTTAGCGACACGGTCTTGAATGATATCGACGCTTATGTCGACGGGATCAAAACGGCCACCATACCAACGCACGAACTCTCGATGCTGAGGGTGTCGAGGTTTCGACATGACTTTCAGGAATTCCTCGAACCCCGAGGTACTGCCAACGTCCTCAGGCGGCGCTCTGCGTTCGCCATCAATGAAGCGCGGATATTCAAGTGCGGGATTGCCCTCCTCCACTGCCTCGACCGTGATGGTGTGCTGCCAGTTATCTCCGAAGTCATAGGTGTATTTGAAAGTGGCGATCCCGCGCTCGATGAGGGCTGTGATGCGGATGTTTCGAGCCGCAAAAGTTTTTCGCTCATAGGGGTCTTCCGGATCCGACACATCATAACAGCGCCCACCAGCTTCGAACTCGAATAGATGATAGTCTTCAAACAGCATCACGGCCTGAATGACGTCGTGAAGGCCTTTCAAGCTCATCGTAAGTGGGACGTCGACTCTGCGCCAGATCGAAGGTTCAATATCGTCGAGTTGGATATGTAGCCTGGCGATGCGATCGACGCTCATGATGCTAACGCCACCATCGGACGCCGACCTGTCCAATTCCACGGCAACAGCTCTGCAAGCCGCGTCCTCGGCATGTCAGCGATCCGTGCCAGAATATCGGCAAGCCAAGTCTGGGGGTCGATACCGTTGAGCTTGATCAGCGTCGCCATGAAAGCCGCTCGATCAGCGCCGGCCGCTTGTTGATGAACGCGAACCAGAGTGGTGTCGACCATCAGATATTTGTTGTCGCGATCCTTGATCAGTTTGGCGAAAACTTTCTCCCAAACCTCCGCCTTGGCCCAGCGGGTGAAGCGGGCGTGGACGCTCTTATATTTGCCGTAGCGCTCGGGCAGGTGCTGCCAGAAGGCTCCCGAGCGCAGTAACCACAAAACCCCGTTCACGAACAACCGGTTATCCGCACCGGTGCGACCTGGATCGGCCGCTTTTCTCGGCAGCATCGGCGCGATCCAGAGCCACTGCGCTTTGCTCAACTCGTATCGCTTCACACCCATCAATCCGCTCCGAATCACAAAGTCCGCAACGCATTGATTCAGGCCTTTTCATTCCTGGGAAGCTAAATGTAGATTGGCCCTAGCTAGTTCTCGAGGCCGATGATTTTTATCCAGCAGCATTTCGTTTTCATCGATGCCGATCCGACCGGCGAGACCGACGAGGACATGACGCTGGAATGGCTATTGGAACGCGGCGCCGATGCTGTGCTGCGCCATGGCATCAAGGTTTTGGTTATAGATCCTTGGAACGCGGTTGAACATTTTCGGCCGAAGACTGAGAGCGAGATGCAATACGTCAACCGCGCGCTCCGACAGATCCGGCGTTTCGCGCTCCGCCATCACATCTTGGCGATCGTCGTTGCTCGACGAAGGAGGTTGGCAAAGGCGTGAAACTCGTACGCTGACGCTTTACGACATCGAGGGCAGTGCGGCTTGGTTCAGCAAGCCAGACCATGGCGTCGTGATCGATGTTCCTGATCCAGACATCAAAGAAACTGTTGTCTGGATCAAGAATGCTCGCTGCTCATGGTCTGGGAAAAGGTTGATGTAATGCTCGAATTTGTGCCTCAAATTGAGGGATACCAATCACTTTGCGGAGCTCCGCCACTTTGGCCCGCGGCTACAGGCAAGAGCGGTCGATGACAATCCGAGCCGGGTGTGGTGCCCCGGCGAATCTCCTCCAACCCGACGACGGCGCCGGCAGGCGCGAATGGGAGCAGGCAACATGTCTTCAGCAGACGACCGAAATATGCGGGATGTGTTCCTCGTTGGCAGCCCTAATCAGCGCCTCTCTGACTTCGATGGCCGGCACGGCGTCGTAGTAGGCGTCCAGGCATGCACGAACCGCGATAATGTATTGCTCGCCATCATGCGAGGGCCAGTCGCTGATGAGCGTTTCCGCTGCGTCCCTGACCGTTCTAACCACCCTGTATTTTCGTCGGCCATTCAGGACAAGCCGAATCGCCGGAAAGTGATGCGAAGTGTACCGATTCATTACGGTTTGCCCTCACATGGTTATAATTTTAGTAACCGTGCAAGTGTCGTACCATTCGAGGTAGCGGCATGACGATCAAGGAGCGGCAAGAGCGCGAACCCCACGATCGCGAAAACCCATAGCGCCGATGGCGACAGCGCCATGGGGTACCGGCCTCATTTGCAATTGCTCTTCAACGACATGGCCGGGCAGTTCGCTGCCCATGGCCTGCAATTCTTCCTACATGCCGATGGCCGCCGATCCCGATCAACTGGCGCCGTCCTATGTCCGCATGACGATCGAGCGGCGCAACCTATCAAGAAGGGGGGTAGATGAACGAGAATAATTTTTCTGCCAACGGTTTCGAATTCATCCAGCAGGACAATAGCGGCCACGGCTAACGCGGCATCCTGATGGCACCCCGCGCACCGCTGCGAACCTGAGCCCTGGATGTCTTACCCGCTAATCGCCTTCCGGAGATCGTCATTCATCCGGCTCTGCCATCCTCTGCCGGTGGCCCTATACCGATCGATGATGTCCTGATCCAAGCGAATGGTAACCGGAGTCTTGGTGACATCCGCCTTTGGCCTTCCGCGCTTAGCAATCTCCTTATCGATGCTTGCAGCCAGATCGGGAAGAACCTCCCGGAGTGGCTTCAGATTGGCGATCTGCTCATCGGTGAGTTCCGGATTGTCTGGATCAGATGCGATCATCTTCTGAATTTCAGCCTCTTCCTTATCGGTGAGGGGGCGTTTTGAGGAAAACTTGATAGCCATCATGCTCTCCTTTCCTTGGAGCTTGCTGGACGCATGGAGATTACGGAAATCGCTTCCGATCCGACCGGCTTGAAGATGACGGCAATAACCATTTGACCGTTCAACTCGCCAATGGCCACGAAGCGATCAGCTTTTGCTGTGCCAATCCTGGCATCGCGGAAGAACTCAAGGGAGAGGTCAGCGAAGTCCAGACCGTGCTTGGTCAGGTTCGTTTCGCGCTTCGGTTCGTCCCAGATGATCTTCATATATTGTATGTACAATAATTGGCGCGAGGCCGCAATGATTATTTGTATGTACGATAATTATTTTTGTACTTGGTCTGCGGCAGGCCTGCGCGGTCCGATCGGCGTTGCGCGGCGATGTTTCGTTTCCCTGCCACGCAAGCATCTCGACATCGGCAGCTATTCGGCGCGATAAGATCGGTGACGATCAAAGCGCGCGAGGAGCCTCATGAAGCCGAGCCTGCCTACTTTGTTGAGCATCAACGGCGGCTATGTCGATACCGCCGGCTTTCTGGCCTTGCACGGCCTGTTCACCGCACATGTCACGGGCAATTTCGTCACGCTCGGCGCGGCCTTGGCCTTGGGGGCCTCGGGGGCGGTCGCCAAGCTTCTGGCGCTGCCCGTCTTTTGCATCGTCGTTATTTTTGCCCGCCTCCTGGGCGGTGATCTTTCTCGGCGCAATCTGCCGACGTTGCAGATCGTCCTGACGCTGAAATTCCTCCTGCTCGTGCTTGCGGCGATCCTTGCCCTGCGTTTCGGCCCGTTTGGCGACGGGGACGGCTGGCAGGCGATCCTGACCGGCATGATCCTTGTCGCCGCCATGGCCATCCAGACGACGGCGCATCGCATTCATCTCGGCTCGACACCGCCGACGACGATGATGACGGGCACGACGACGCAGATCATGATCGACATTGCCGATCTGCTGCGCGGCGCCAAGCCCGAGGAGAAGGCGGCGATGAAAGCGCGACTTGCCCGCATGGGCGCCGCCGTCGGCGGCTTTGCGCTTGGCTGTGCCGTGGCGGCGGCGCTTTTCCTCCTTGTCGGCATGGCGTGTTTTCTCGTTCCGCCGGTTCTGGCGCTTGCCGGAATCCTCATGCATGCCGGCAATGCGGAGGCAAAGCCGGCTTAGCTTCCAGCCTTCGTCCATTCTTGACGATGCCAATCTTGCTCCTTTCTCCCGCCTTGCAAGTCGGCTACAGCTCCCTAAGTGTACGCGTCGGATCGAACCGGTCCGCCGCACTTGGGGCGGCAAATCCTTGTAGTTATTAAGGGGTAGTCATGGCAGGAGAAACGGTACTTGTAGTGGGCGGAGCCGGCTATATCGGTTCGCACACATGTCTGGATCTGGCGAATAAGGGGTTTCAGCCTGTCGTCTACGACAATTTCTCCAACGGCCATCGTGAGTTCGTCAAATGGGGACCGGCTGAGGAAGGCGATATCCGCGATCGGGCGCGTCTGGATGAGGTGCTTGCCAAATACAAGCCCGCCGCCATCCTGCATTTCGCCGCGCTGATCGAAGTGGGGGAGTCGGTCAAGGATCCCGTATCTTTCTATGAAAACAACGTCATCGGCACGCTGACCCTGCTTTCGGCCGCTCAGGCGGCCGGCGTGAAGGCTTTCGTCTTTTCCTCCACATGCGCCACCTATGGTCTGCCGCAGAGCGTGCCGCTCGATGAGAGCCACCGGCAGGTGCCGATCAATCCTTACGGCCGCACGAAATACATTGTCGAGCAGGCTCTTGCCGATTACGATCAGTACAAGGATTTGCGCTCCGTCGTGCTGCGCTACTTCAATGCCGCCGGCGCCGATTTCGAGGGCCGCATCGGCGAGTGGCATACGCCGGAAACCCACGCCATCCCGCTCGCCATCGAGGCGGCTCTCGGCCGTCGCCAGGGCTTCAAGGTGTTCGGCAGCGACTATGACACCCGCGACGGCACTTGCGTGCGCGACTACATCCATGTGCTCGATCTCGCCGATGCCCATGTCCGTGCCGTGGAATACCTGCTGCGTGGCGGCGAATCCGTTGCTCTCAATCTCGGCACCGGTACGGGAACGACGGTGAAGGAACTGCTCGGAACGATCGAAACCGTGTCGAACCGGCCGTTTCCAGTCGAATATGTTGGCCGTCGCGAGGGCGATTCCACGACGCTTGTCGCCAACAATGACAAGGCTCGCGACATTCTCGGCTGGTCGCCGCAATATGATCTGACCCGCATCATCGAATCCGCGTGGAATTGGCATGCCAAATCCAACCAGCACTGAGCGCGCTTCCGGGGGCAAGCGTCCGAACGTCCTGCTGATCTCGGCCGACCAATGGCGGGGAGATTGCCTCTCCGCCGTCGGGCATGAATGCGTCCGGACGCCGAATGTCGATGCACTGGCCAAGGAAGGCGTGCTTTTCCGCCGCCATTATGCCGGTGCAGCACCCTGCTCGCCGGCACGGGCGACGCTGTATACCGGCCTCTACCAGATGAACCATCGCGTTTGCCGCAACGGCTCGCCGCTGGATGCACGTTTCGACAATGTCGCGCTCGCGGCGCGCCGAGCCGGCTACGATCCGACGCTGTTCGGATATACGGATACCGCGCCGGATCCGCGCGGCCGCGATCCGCATGACCCGCATCTGACAACCTATGAAGGCGTTTTGCCCGGCTTTACTGCGCGGCAGCTGTTGCCAGAGCATGAAAAGCAGTGGCTATCCTGGTTGCGCTCGCGCGGCCATGCCGATGCCGCCAGCCGCGATATCCATATTCCGGTCGGCGCTGCGCCAGGCGAGATTTCCAACAATGCGCCCGCCTATTCCAAGGATGAGACGCAGACAGCCTTCCTGACGGGTGAATTCATCCGCTGGCTCGGCGAGCAGGATGCGCCCTGGTTTGCGCATGTGTCGTTCCTGAGGCCGCATCCGCCATTCTCGGTGCCGGAACCCTATAACCGCATGTTCTCGGCGGAGGATGGACCTGCCTTTGCGCGAACCGCCGATCGGGAGGCGGACATGTCCGCGCATCCGCTGCTTGCCTTCGCGCTGCCTCAGATCAGCAAAGGCGGGTTCATGTATGGGGGCCAAGGCTCCGTCAATGAGTGGACGGCGGAGGACCTATCCGCGATCCGCGCCGTCTATTACGGCATGATCGCGGAAGTTGACGCGCAGCTCGGCCGGATCTGGCAGGCGCTGAAAGATGCAGATGCCTGGGACAATACCGTTATCGTCTTCACCTCCGACCACGCGGAGATGATGGGCGATCACTGGATGCTCGGCAAGGGCGGCTTTTATGACGGCAGCTACCATGTGCCGCTCGTCATTCGCGATCCGGGCCAGCCTGCCACGCATGGCCGGCAGGTGGATCGTTTCACCAGCGCTGCGGATATCTTCCCGAGCCTGTGCGACCGGCTGGGGATCGCGCCGCAAAACCACGTCGACGGTGAAACGCTTTTGCCGTTCCTGGACGGTTCCGAGCCGGAGACGTGGCGCAAAGCGGCATTCTGGGAGTTTGATTTCCGCGATATCGCCGATGAGACCTTCGAGCGGCATTTCGGATTGAAATCCAATGCCTGTAACCTCGCCGTCATTCGTGACGAGCGGTTCAAATATGTCCATTTCGCCGGTCTCCCGCCACTCTTGTTCGATCTGGCGAAGGACCCGACGGAGCTTTCAAATGTCGTAGATGACGCGGCGTATGCGGCAACGCGGCTTGCCTATGCGGAAAAGCTGCTTTCCCTGCGGGCGGAACATCTGGATCAGACGCTCGCCTATACGGAACTGACGGAAAAAGGGCCGGTTTCGCGCCGGCCCTGATCGGCATCAGCCAAGCGCGCCAAGATAATTCAGCTTGCCGACCGGCAGGCCGCGGCTGCGCAGAATGTCGTGCGCCGTGGTCACGTGGAAGAAGAAGTTCGGCAGCGCGAATTTTGCCAGATAATCCTCGCCCTTGAAGGTGATCTTATTGCCTCCCGGCGAGATCGTTACCTCCCGCGTTTCGCTGCCTTCCATCGTGGCCGGTGTGATTGTCGCCAGGAAATCCTGCGTTTTCTTCAGGCGTTCGCGCAGATCCGCCACCGTCGTTTCATTGTCTTCAAAGCGCGGCGCGTCGATGCCGGCAAGCCTGGCGATCGTGAGCTTGGCGGTATCGGTCGCACGCTGGAACTGGCCGGAGAGCGGCAGCATATCGTCGATCAGGCGAGCGGAGACGAGCTCGCTCGCCTCGATGCCCTTCTCAGCGGCATAGGCTTCGATCTTGTCGAGGTAGGCCGAAAGGTTTTGCAGGCCGCGTTGAAAGACGGGGACCGAGAAACTGTACATCGAGGGCATGTTTGTTCTCCAATGAAAGAACTCAAGGGCCGCCGCCCGGCGGCCAAGGCCAGCATTATTCTACCCCCTTCCTGTGGCGATGGAATAACCGTTTCATCGGAAGAGGTGCCGATATGTAGGTTCGGTGGGCTGATACATGCCAGTGGCGCCTGCAAGAAATCCACCTTCTTCGCCTCCCGCGATGCCGCCTGAAATTAGTATTGACCTTTGTGATGAAAAATGGAATGAATATTCCGTACTTATCGTTTTACGGTTTGTTTGTTCCGTTTTTTCAATGTGGCCGCCATGGGAGTGTCGGCTGAATTGATGACAGGCCCTGCGGTCGAGACCGAGGGCTCCGGCATTAAGGAGGGGTGTGGCCGGACACCGCATCTGGGAGGAAAACATGAAGAAATTCATTCTTGGCACGGCGATGGCGCTTCTGTTGTCGACTGCCGCTCACGCCCAAAACATCGGCGTGTCGATGGCACTGTTCGACGACAACTTCCTGACCGTTCTGCGCAACGGCATGCAGGATTATGCAAAGGGCCTGAACGGCGTCACGCTGCAGGTCGAAGACGCTCAGAACGATATCGCCAAGCAGCAGAGCCAGATCCAGAACTTCATCGCCAGTAAGGTCGATGCCATCATCGTCAACCCGGTCGATACAGACGCAACGGCTGCCATCTCCAAGCTGGCCGCCGATGCCAAAATCCCGCTGATCTACGTCAACCGCGAGCCGGCCAACGTCGACAGCCTTCCGGACAGACAGGCCTTCGTCGCCTCCAACGAGCAGGAATCCGGCACGCTGGAAGCCAAGGAAGTTTGCCGTCTTCTCGGCGGTAAGGGCAAGGCCGTCGTCATGATGGGCGAACTGTCCAACCAGGCGGCGCGCATGCGCACCAAGGATGTCCATGACGTCTTTGCGACCGACGCCTGCAAGGGCATCCAGATCGTTCAGGAGCAGACTGCAAACTGGCAGCGTACCCAGGGCGCCGACCTGATGACCAATTGGCTCTCCAGTGGTCTCGAATTCGACGCCGTCATCTCCAACAACGACGAAATGGCGATCGGTGCCATCCAGGCACTGAAGGCTGCCGGCAAGCCGCTGGACAAGATCGTCGTTGCCGGTGTCGACGCGACGCAGGACGCACTTGCCGCCATGCAGGCCGGCGACCTGAAGGTCACCGTGTTCCAGGACGCTGCCGGTCAGGGCAAGGGTGCGGTGGATGCCGCACTGAAGCTCGCCAAGGGCGATAAGATCGACAAAAAGGTCTATATTCCCTTCCAGCTCGTGACGCCGGCAAACGTCAAGGACTTCGTGAAGAAGAACTGATCGCTGATGATCGACGGATGCGGGCAAGTTAGCTCGCATCCCCACAAATCCGATCTGCCCAGGAGGGAAAAATGGTTGTGAGCCCATCCACCATGGCGGCGGTGCGCGCCAGCGGCGTTGTCCCCAATGCCCCCTATCTGCTGAGTGCGGAAGGCATCCGCAAGGAGTTTCCTGGCGTTCTGGCCCTCGACGACGTTTCCTTCCACCTGAAACGCGGAACGGTGCATGCGCTGATGGGTGAAAACGGTGCGGGCAAATCGACGCTGATGAAGATCCTTGCCGGCATCTATATTCCCGACCAGGGCGATGTGCGCCTCAAGGGCGTCGAAATCCGGCTGAAGTCACCGCTCGATGCGTTGGAAAACGGCATCGCCATGATCCATCAGGAGCTCAACCTGATGCCCTTCATGACGGTGGCGGAAAATATCTGGATCCGGCGCGAACCGAAGAACCGTTTCGGTTTCGTCGATCACGCAGCGATGCGGCGCAAGACCGAAGAACTCTTCGATCGCCTGAACATTTCCATCGACCCTGAAATCCAGGTGCGCGAGCTTTCCGTCGCAAGCCGCCAGATGGTCGAGATCGCCAAGGCGGTCTCCTATAATTCCGACGTGCTGATCATGGACGAGCCGACCTCTGCCCTGACGGAGCGCGAGGTCGAGCATCTTTTCCGGATTATCCGCGATCTGCGCACCCAGGGCATCGGCATCGTCTACATCACCCACAAGATGAACGAGCTGTTCGAGATTGCCGATGAATTCTCGGTGTTCCGCGACGGCAAATATATCGGCACGCACGCTTCTACCGATGTGACGCGCGACGACATCATTCGTATGATGGTTGGCCGCGAGATCACGCAGATGTTTCCGAAGGAAGAGGTGCCGATCGGCGACACCGTGCTTTCGGTCAAGGATCTGAGCCTCGACGGCGTGTTCTCGAATGTCTCTTTCGATGTCAGGGCCGGTGAAATCCTCGGCGTCGCCGGGCTAGTCGGCTCCGGCCGCTCCAACGTCGCGGAAACCATCTTCGGCGTGACGCCGGCATCGTCGGGCACGATCCAGCTCTTCGGCAAGGCAGCCACGATTTCCTCGCCGGCGGACGCCATCCGTCACCGGATGGCCTTCCTGACCGAAGACCGCAAGGATACGGGCTGTCTTCTCATCCTCAGCGTGCTTGAGAATATGCAGGTCGCGGTGCTGCACGACAAATTCGTGCGCGGCGGCTTCGTGCAGGAAAGGCCGATCGAGCAGGCCTGCGAGGAGATGGCGAAGAAGCTGCGCGTCAAGACGCCCAACCTCGATGAGCGCATCGAAAACCTTTCCGGCGGCAATCAGCAGAAGGCGCTGATCGGCCGGTGGATGCTGACAAACCCGCGCATCCTGATCCTCGACGAGCCGACCCGCGGTATCGACGTCGGCGCCAAGGCGGAAATCCACCGCCTCGTTACCGAAATGGCGCGCAACGGCGTCGCTGTCATCATGATCTCTTCGGAAATGCCCGAGGTGCTCGGCATGAGCGACCGGATCATGGTGATGCATGAAGGGCGGGTGACCGGATTCCTGGATCGCGCGGAAGCAACTCAAGTGAAGGTGATGGAACTGGCCGCGCAGTAACGCCGCCAACCGTCGCAAGGGAGGATTGAACCATGGTTACCAAAGTTGCAGAGGCGACCGCTCCGGCAGTCACACGGCCAAGACGCCGCCGTGTTCCGCCCGAACTCGGCATCTTCCTCGTGCTGATCGGCATTGCGCTTCTCTGTGAAATCCTCGGCTGGATCTTCGTCGGCCAGAGCTTCCTGATGAACCTCCAGCGCCTGAAGATCATGATCCTGCAGGTCTCCGTCATCGGCATCATTTCGGTCGGCGTGACGCAGGTCATCATAACGGGCGGCATCGACCTTTCCTCCGGTTCAGTCGTCGGTCTTACGGCCATGGTCGCCGCGAGCTTCGCGCAGTCGTCGACCTGGGCAAGAGCGGTTTATCCGGCGCTGACGGACATGCCCTTCTTCGTGCCGATCGGCGTCGGCCTTCTGATCGGCTTGCTTGCCGGCTTCATCAACGGCCAGCTCATCACCCGGACGAAAATCCCTCCCTTCATCGCTACGCTCGGCATGATGGTCTCGGCGCGCGGCCTGGCGAAGCTCTATACTAGAGGGCAGCCGGTCTCCGGCCTCACCGATCAGTTCAATTTCATCGGCTCCGGCATCTGGCCCGTCGCCGTCTTCCTGATCGTGGCAATCATCTTCCATATCGCGCTGCGCTACACCCGCTACGGCAAGTTTACCTATGCGATCGGCGCCAATGTGCAGGCCGCGCGCGTATCGGGCATCAATGTCGAGGCGCATCTGGTCAAGGTCTATGCAATTGCCGGACTTCTGGCAGGGCTTGCGGGTATCATCACCGCCGCGCGTGCTCAGACGGGGCAGGCCGGCATGGGTTTGAACAATGAGCTGGATGCGATCGCGGCTGCCGTTATCGGCGGCACGTCGCTCACCGGCGGCGTCGGGCGCATCTCCGGCACGGTGATCGGCACCGTCATTCTCGGCGTGATGATCTCGGGCTTCACCTTCCTCAACGTCAATGCCTACTATCAGGACATCGCCAAGGGGGGCATCATTGTCGCCGCCGTTGCCGTCGACGTCTACCGCCAGAAGAAGCGAGCCAAACGCTGAAATGCCCGACACATTATCAGCGATCTTGAGGCGGGGTTCTTACCCCGCCTTTTTCGTTTCAGTCGACCGTTCCATGCAAATGCAAATTTTTTTCATTTGGGTATGGCGAATCCTGCCAGCTTTTCTATTCTGGCCACTTTCCAGTCGCCCCACGGGGCGCTTCATTCAGGGTAGACGATGCAATCCGTATTCGATGGTCATAACGACGTTCTTTTGAGGCTGTGGCATCATGCGCGCGAAGGCGCCGACCCGATCGCCGAATTCAAGGATGGAATTTCGACTGGCCATATCGATGGACCGCGCGCGCGCGCCGGCGGCCTGATTGGCGGTCTCTGCGCCATCTACATCCCGTCGGGCGATCTCGTCTTTGCCGATCCGGATAGCAATGGCCACTACTCGACGCCGCTTTCCGCTCCCCTGGAGCGGGCGCCTTCGCTCGATATCGCCCTTGAGATGGCGGCGATCGCACTCAGGCTCGATCGCGCCGGCGCCTGGAAGCTTTGCCGCTCCACGGCGGAAATTCGCGATTGCATCGAAAAGGGTGTCTTCGCAGCGGTGATGCATATGGAAGGCTGCGAAGCCATCGATGCCGATCTTGCGGCCCTTGAAACCTTCTATGCCGCCGGCCTGCGTTCGCTCGGCCCAGTCTGGAGCCGCAATAACGTCTTCGCCCATGGTGTGCCCTTTGCCTTCCCCAGCTCTCCGGATACCGGGTCGGGGCTGACGGATGCGGGCTTCGCGTTGGTGCGTGAGTGCAACCGGCTCGGTATTGTCGTCGATCTCGCCCACATCACCGAAAAAGGCTTCTGGGACGTCGCAAAGACCTCGGACCAGCCGCTCGTCGCGAGCCACTCCAATGCGCATGCGCTGACGCCGGTTGCCCGCAACCTCACCGACAAGCAGCTCGACGCCATCAGGGAAAGCCGCGGCATTGTCGGTCTCAACTATGCGACGGCCATGCTGCGAGAGGATGCGCGTTCGGATGCCGATACGCCGATCGAGGCCATGGTGCGTCATGTCGACTATCTTGTAGGACGCCTCGGCATCGATTGCGTCGGTCTCGGATCGGACTTCGACGGCGCGACCATCCCGGAAGAAATCACCGATGCGGCGGGCAATCAAAACCTGATTGTTGCCCTTCGCGAGGCTGGCTATGCTGAAACCGATCTTGTAAAGCTGTGCAGGGAGAACTGGCTTCGGATCCTGGCCTCCGCCTGGAAGGAAGACAGCGGAACAGGTGCGTCCTGATATTGTGTAGAGTTTAAAAAAAGGGGAATGAAAACAATGATGATTACCAAGATGAACCGCGGCTTTCGCGCGCTTTCCGCAAGCGCGGCTTTGTCGCTTCTGCTGATGGCGGCGCCGAACGCCTTCGCCGCAACGCCCAAGGACACGCTGGTCGAAGGCTTCGCGTTCGACGACATTCTGAGCATGGATCCGGCAGAAGCCTATGAGCTGTCCGCTGCCGAAATCACCGGCAACACCTACAGCCTGCTCGTTCGCCTCGACATCAACGATACCTCCAAGATCAAGGCCGATATCGCCGAGAGCTGGTCGGTTTCCGACGATCATCTGACCTATACGTTCAAGCTGAAGCCCGGCTTGAAATTCGCGTCCGGCAATCCGATCACCGCCGATGACGTTGCATGGTCCTTCGAGCGCGTCGTCAAGCTCGACAAGAGCCCGGCCTTCATTCTCACCCAGTTCGGCATCAACGGTGGCAACGTCACGGAGAAGGCCAAGGCCACCGATCCGAACACCTTCACCTTCACCGTCGACAAGCCCTATGCGCCGAGCTTCGTGCTCAACTGCCTGACGGCAACCGTTGCCGAAGTGGTCGACAAGAAGCTGGTTCTCCAGCATGTGAAGCCGGTCACGCCGTCGGCCGACTACAAGTATGACAACGACTTCGGCAATGCCTGGCTGAAGACCGGTTTTGCCGGTTCCGGTCCGTTCAAGCTGCGCGAATGGCGCGCCAACGAAGCCATCGTTCTCGAGCGGAACGAAAACTATTATGGCGACAAGGCAAAGCTGAACCGCGTCATCTACCGTTTCATGAAGGAAAGCTCGGCTCAGCGCCTGGCGCTTGAGAATGGCGATATCGACGTTGCCCGCAACCTTTCGCCGACTGATCTTATCGCGATCGAAAAGAACCCGAAGCTCGCTTCTACCAGCGCGCCCAAGGGCACGATCTACTACATGAGCCTTAACCAGAAGAATGCGAACCTCGCCAAGCCGGAAGTGCAGCAGGCGTTCAAATCGCTGGTCGATTACGACGCCATCGGCAAGACCCTGATCAAAGGCATTGGCGAAATCCACCAGACCTTTGAACCGAAGGGCATGCTCGGCTCGCTGGATGACAATCCGTTCAAGCTCGACGTTGCCAAGGCCAAGGAATTGCTGGCCAAGGCCGGCCTGCCGAACGGCTTCTCCGTGACCATGGACGTCCGCAGCGTCGAGCCGGACACGGGCATTGCGACCGCAATCCAGCAGACGCTCGGCCAGGCCGGCATCAAGGTGGAGATCATCCCCGGCGACGGCAAGCAGAAGCTGACGAAGTATCGCTCGCGCGGTCATGACATCTATTTCGGCAACTGGGGCCCGGACTATTGGGATCCCCATTCCAATGCCGATACCTTCACGACGAACGACGACAATTCCGATACCAGCACCAACAAGACGCTCGTGTGGCGCAATACCTGGACCTCTCCCGAGCTGGAGAAGCAGGCCAAGGCTGCGCTCTTCGAAGGCGATGCGACCAAGCGTGGCGCCATGTATCAGGATATCCAGAAGAAGTTCATGGAAGCCAGCCCGTTCGTCATCCTTTACCAGCAGACGGAAGTCGCCGGCTATCGCAAGGATGTGAAGGACTTCAAGCTCGGTCCGAGCTTCGACAACAACTTCGTCTGGCCGATCTCCAAGTGATGATCCGGCAGGATTAATTCTTTGAGCACTGTCGAACGGAAAATGCAGGTGCGGCCCCAAAAGGGCCGTGCCGCCCCCTTTTTCATGGGTCTGCTACGGTTTCTCACTGTAGCGGTCACGACCTATCTCGGCCTTCTGGCCGTTACCTTCTTCATAGGGCGCGTCATCCCGATCGATCCGGCATTGGCGATCGCCGGCGATCATGCGCCACAGCAGGTACTGGAGCGTCTGCGGCGCGAAATGCATCTCGATGCGCCGCTCTATCTGCAATTCTATTACTACCTGATCAGCGCGCTGAGTGGCGATTTCGGCATCTCGGTGCTGACCACCAACCCCGTCATGGACGATATCAAGCGCGTCTTTCCGGCGACGATGGAGCTTGCGACCGTCGGCACGATCATCGGTGCCGTGTTCGGCGTTCCATTTGGCGTTCTGGCCGCGGTGCGCCGGAACAGTTTCATCGACCAGATCGTTCGCGTCATCGGCCTTGTCGGCTACTCGGTACCGGTCTTCTGGCTGGCGATGGTGTCGCTCGTCATCTTCTATGCGAAGCTGAACTGGGTGGCCTATCCCGGGCGCATCGACATCGCCTATGAGTATACCTTCACGCCGATCACGGGCTTTTTCTTGCTTGATAGCGCCTTGCAGGGGCAGTGGGACGTCTTCTGGGATGTCTTCCGCCACATCATCCTGCCGGCATCGCTGCTCGGCTATTTCTCGCTTGCCTATATCAGCCGCATGACGCGCAGCTTCATGCTGAACGAGCTGGGTCAGGAATATGTCGTTGCCGCCCGTGCGAAGGGGCTTTCCGAAACGCGGGTGATCTGGGGACATGCCCTTCGCAGCGCTATGGTGCCGTTGATCACGGTCATCGCGCTTTCCTACGCCGGCTTGCTCGAGGGCTCGGTGCTGACGGAGATCGTGTTCTCCTGGCCCGGCATCGGCTTCTACATCACCAGCTCGCTGCGCAATGCCGATATGAACGCCGTCCTCGGCGGCACAATCATCGTCGGCACGGTTTTCATCGGCATCAACCTTATTTCCGATCTCCTGTATCGGACTCTCGATCCAAGGACTCGACGTAAATGACGGCTGAGACCACCCAACCCAGCTTGCGGGACTGGCTGTTGTCCGATCGACCGCAATCACGCCGGCAGGCAAGACTCGGGCGCGCCTATGTCACCTGGCGGCAATTTTCCGCCAACCGCCTGGCCGTCATAGGCCTGTTGATCATCATCGCGCTCGTGGTGGTAGCGGCATTTGCCGATGTCATCGCGCCGCATTCGCCCGTCATCGGCGACCTGACCAATGCCTATCTGCAACCACCCGGCACGCCGGGTTATCTTCTCGGCACCGACGATCTTGGTCGCGACATTCTTTCGCGCCTGATCTACGGATCGCGATGGACGCTTTATATCGTCGTTCTGGTGGCGATCATATCGGCGCCGATTGGGCTGATCATTGGCATGGTGTCGGGCTATATGGGCGGCTGGGTCGATGTGATCCTGATGCGCATCACCGATATCTTCCTTGCCTTTCCGAAGCTCGTACTGGCGCTTGCCTTTGCCGGCGCGCTCGGGGCCGGCATTGAAAACGCTGTCATCGCCATCGCGATCACTTCCTGGCCGCCCTATGCGCGCCTGGCGCGAGCCGAGACGATGACGGTGCGGCACTCCGACTATATTTCCGCCGTGCAGCTGATGGGCGCTTCGTCGCTTCGCATCATCTTCCGTCACATCATGCCGCTTTGCATCTCCTCGGTGATCGTGCGCGTGACGCTGGATATGGCAGGCGTGATCCTGACCGCCGCCGGCCTTGGCTTCCTCGGCCTCGGTGCACAGCCGCCGCTGCCGGAATGGGGTGTCATGATCGCCAGCGGTTTCAAATACTATCTCGATCAATGGTGGGTGGCGGCCATGCCCGGCATCGCGATCCTGATCGTCAGCCTCGGCTTCAACCTGCTCGGCGACGGCCTGCGCGACGCGCTCGATCCGAAGGAGAGCGGCCAATGACAACGCTGCTGACCGTAGACAATCTCAGGGTTCGCTATCCGACGCGCACCGGCGTCATCGAGGCGGTGCGAGGCGTGTCTTTCACGCTCGGCCGCGAAAGGCTCGGGATCGTCGGCGAAAGCGGCTCCGGCAAGTCGCAGACCGGCCGGGCCATCATGGGGCTGACGCCGCCGCACGCGCTCGTCAGTGCAGACACCCTGAATTTCAGTGGGATCGATCTTCTGTCGATCTCCGCCAAGCAGCGGCGTTCCTTGCGCGGCAAGCGCATCGCCATGGTGTTGCAGGATCCGAAATATTCGCTCGATCCTGTCATGACCATCGGCAAGCAGATCACCGAGACGCTGCGCACGCACGAGAAGATCAGCAAGGGGGAGGCGCGTGACCGCGCGCTTGCCATGCTGGAAGCCGTTCAGATCCGCGACCCCGGCCGCGTCTATGACCTGCATCCGCATGAAGTCTCGGGCGGCATGGGCCAGCGCGTCATGATCGCCATGATGCTGATCGCCGGACCGGAGCTGTTGATCGCCGACGAGCCGACTTCGGCGCTCGATGTGACAGTGCAGCTCGATGTTCTCAAGATCATGGACAAGCTGGTGTCGGAACGCGGCATGGGGCTGATTTTCGTGTCCCACGATCTGCGGCTGGTTTCCTCCTTCTGTGATCGGGTGCTCGTGATGTATGCGGGCAAGGTCGTGGAGGAGCTCAAGGCCTCCGAGCTTACCAACGCCCAGCATCCATATACCCGCGGCCTGCTGAACTGCATGCCTGTCATCGGCGAAAGCAGGCATCCGCTGCCCGTGCTCGACCGCAAACCGGAGTGGGCGGCATGACGGCAGCACTTGCAGTTGACGGCCTCAGCGTCGTCTACAACGGTTACTATGCTCTCGATGCGGTCAGCGTCGACGTGAACAAGGGCGAATCCTTCGGGCTGGTCGGTGAATCCGGCTCCGGCAAGTCGACGCTGCTGCGTGCCGTGGCAGGCCTTGCTCCCGTCACCGGCGGTACGATCCGTGTCGGCAGTGAGCAGTTGAAGGGGGCGAGGCGCAGCAAGGCCTTCTATCGCCAGGTGCAGATGGTGTTTCAGGATCCTTACGGCTCCCTGCATCCGCGCCAGACGATCGACAGGCTGCTGCTGGAGCCGCTGTCGATCCACGGGATCGGTGACGCGGAGACGCGAATTGCCAGGGCGCTTGATGAGGTGGGCCTCGGAAGCGGTTTTCGTTTTCGCTACCCGCATCAGCTCTCTGGCGGTCAGCGTCAGCGTGTCGCCATTGCGCGTGCGCTGATCGTCGAGCCGTCGATCCTGCTGCTTGACGAGCCGACCTCGGCGCTTGACGCCTCGGTACAGGCCGAAGTGCTCAATCTGCTCGAACAAGTGCGCAAGGATCGTCAGTTGACTTTCATCATGGTCAGCCACGATCTCGGCGTCGTCACCCACATGTGCGAGCGTCTGGCCGTCATGCGCAATGGCGCAGTCGTCGAGAGGCTGACGGCAAAGGAGCTGGCAGCCGGCGACGTCAAGGAAGACTATACGCGCAATCTTATGGTTGCCAGCAAGGGCTTCGTCCGCGCCTGAGCGGCGATTTCAACCAGCCTGTTAACTTAAAGTGGCCCAGCGTTTCACAAAATCGCTGGGCCGCTTTAACTGTATGTTTTGATGGAATTCCTGACGGAAATCAGCTGGTTCGCCTGTGCCGCAACGGCCTTGTAGAGACCTCGTTGAAACACGACCAATCGTATAGACTATTGACACCTGCCGCAATTCTGTCATGATCTCGTTAATGGCGGTTAACTTTCGTGATCCCGATCGTGGGTCACACGCAAGTGGAGGCAGGTATGTTTTTCATGGGTGGCATGACCATGGGCTATCTTCATCCGCCGGTCCCGGCGAAGCAGGAAGGTGCGCGGTCTGCCTCCCTTTCGGATGACAAGGGCCGCCGCCAGGCCGGACCTGCCGAAGAGCAGGCTGCCGATGCAAGCGCCATAGAGCGCAGCTTGATTTGGGCTCGACGCATTCTTTGCTGATTTGGCTGTGCCGATCTTTTGAGCCCCAGCAATCCAGTGGTTTATTTTTTCTCGATCGATCTTCTGGACGGAAATTCATCTCTACCTAATTGATAGGAAATGTATGAATGTCTGTTTCGAGTTCGACACGAGATACATAAAGAAAAACGAACGGAGGCAACACATGGCGAATTTGGGCATTTCGAATGCGCATGTGAATCAGTTCGACGGTTCCAAGCGGGCTGCCAAGACGCGGCAGAAGATTCAGACGGCGGTTCACGTCGTGTTGTTTTCCGCGGCGTTCCTGTTTGTCGCAGCGATTGTTTGCGGCATCGTGGTCTGATCGAAGCCGCTTGAGGATAAGGCGATCTGAGCGTTCCGACGTCAGCGGTCATCGTCTTACTTAATTCCCAAAATAATTGGCATTGAAGGCGTGGCCGACAGAGCTGTCGTTGCCGCGCCCTTAGGCACTTCGCTTGCTTTGTGTGAAGCGGCCATATCCTGTCGAAAGGAACGGCTGCTGTTCGATATGCAAGCCTGACCGACCTTGCACGCGATCGTGATTGGGGCGATATCGATCGTGTAAAGCCGCGACTCGCGGCGGCTGATATCTATTGTTGTGAGAGACTGACCGGCCGTGGCGGCAGGTCCTGACGTGCAGGGGCCGCCGATGGATGGCATCGCGTCGCGATCGAAGGCATTTTCGGCGTTGTATCAAGATGGCGGACGCCATGTTACGCCGAGGCTGCCTTCGATATGGGGTGGCTTTTCGGTGGACCTCGAACCGCCGGGCGGAAAAATGTCTGGTTCCGTCTCAAAAGCGCCCGATGCGGCGGGATACTCGGTCATCGTAATTTGCAGGCGGTTATCCCTTTCAGGAGGGATGGCCGATTAGACAGTCGCATTTCTGCACTGTTTTGCGTCGTCGTTCGACGGCAAGGAGGGAACTCTTTGGCTTCGATCGCATTTGATGGACGGAACAGGAGAGTTTCATGAGCTCGAGGGCGAATATCGGCCCGGCAACGGCACAGCAGATCACTCTGCCAAAGCCGATGTCTCAGAGGGATACGCGGCTCGATGTCCTCAGAGCCTTGGCTCTGATCATGATCTTCATCAATCATGTGCCCGGGCAGATTTTCGAATTCATGACCTCGAAGAACTTCGGTTTTTCCGATGGCGCCGAAGCTTTCGTGCTGATCTCCGGCATATCGGTCGGCCTTGCCTACGGAACCCCGTTTTCTGCTGGCAACCGGCTGTCTGTGGCGTGGAAGGCGGTCAGGCGCGCGTTCACGCTCTATACCGCGCATATGATCACGACTTTCGTGACCTTGGTGCTGTTCATTTCCGGTGCGTGGATATTCCAGCAGAAGGGCTTGCTGTGCGAGGTGAATATCCTTGCCCTGCTGATGGACCCGGCCGGCGGTATTCCGGCGCTGCTCACGCTTGGGCATCAGATCGGCTACAACAATATCCTGCCCATGTACGCCGCCCTGTTTCTGATGCTGCCGCTGATCATGCTGCTGGAGGCGAAGAGCCCGCTGTTGCTGCTTCTGGTTTCTGCCGGCGTTTGGCTGGTGTCGGGCATCTACTACATCGCGCCCCACACGACACTGCTTGAAGGCTTCTGGTTCCTCAATCCGCTGTCTTGGCAATTCCTGTTCGTTATCGGCTTTGCCGCCTGCATGCATGTGAAGAAGGGCGGCCGGATACCTGCCCATCCGGCCTTGATCGCGCTTGCCGCTGTTTATGTTCTCGTGTCCTTCGTCTGGGTCACGGACAAGCTCTGGGTGCTCGGCGACTATCTGGCGATGCTCGGCTTGCCAACCGTGGTCACCGGCTTCGACAAGACCTTCCTGTCGCTGCCGCGGCTGCTGCATGTGCTGGCGCTGGCCTATCTGATCGTCAGCGTGCCTGCGATTTCGCAGTTCCTGCGTCGTTCTGCCCAACATCCGCTGACGATCCTCGGGCGGCATTCGCTCAACATCTTCGTTGCGGGCACGATCCTCGCCATGGCCGGTCAGGTTCTTCTCTACGTGACAAACAAGAGCCCGGTCGTCGGTGCGATCTATGTCGTTATCGGGATCACTGCGCAGTTCCTCTATGCCTATCATCTCGAGAACAGGCGGCTTCAGGCTGCCGGGCAGCGTTCTGCAAAGATACCGGCGGGAGCTACGACGGTGGTTGCTCTTATCGCGAAGCGCCGCTGAAAAGCCCTCAGCGCAGCCGCGCATATGGCGCGGCTCAACCATCTGATTTCCTTGAAATAATGTTTGTGACACTTTCGCGAAGGAAGTGTGACGTGATTTTTCTGCAACGCAAAATATTTGCGCTGCGCCGCGGCAGAAATTTAAGTGCCCAAAATCTTGTTGTGCAAAATTTAATTGTTATATCGTCGATGTGACGGCGCTCGGGAAGTGCCGCCATCGCGTCGCCGGTTTTTCCAAGGGGGATAGCCGCGCATTCGTGGGGATCGTCAAAATAGGGAAATGGGTGCGGACGTCGAATTCTCGGCGCGATAGCTCATGTCCAATCGATACTGAATTGGAGTAATCTATGAATATCAGAAGTCTTCTTCTCGGTTCGGCCGCCGCTTTGGCAGCTGTATCGGGTGCGCAGGCGGCTGACGCCATCGTGGCTGCCGAGCCGGAACCGCTTCAATATGTTCGCATTTGTGATGCCTATGGCCCCGGCTACTTCTTCATTCCCGGCACGGAAACCTGCCTCAAGGTCGGCGGTCGCGTCCGTACTGAAGGCGAATGGTACGATGCCTACAACGCCCGCAGCAAGAACGGCACGCTCTGGCATACCCGCGCAGAGCTGTCGGTCGACACTGCGACCGACACCGAATACGGTCCGCTGAAGACCAACACGGTGGTCCGCTGGGACTGGAACGACGGTAACTCGACCAGCACGAAGCTGCTCTGGGCCAATATCAGCCTCGGTGGTTTTCTCGTCGGTAAGGCGGACTCGCAGTACAATTCCTACATGGGCTATGCCGGCAACGTCATCAACGACGATGTCATCTATGACGGCCCGAAGGAACTCAACCAGCTGACCTACAAGTATGATGCCGGCAACGGCTTCACCGCTGTAATCTCGGTCGAAGATTCCAACTCCTCGGGCGATACCTCGTCCTATGGCGGCGCTTGGCAGACCGGCAAGGGCAATCACTACGCTCCGGACGTCGTTCTCGGTGCCGGCTACAAGACGGGTGCTTGGACGCTCCGCGTCATCGGCGGCTATGACAGCGTCGTCGAAGAGGGCGCGATCAAGGCTCGCGTCGATGCCGATTTCGGTGCCTTCAAGGCCTTCTTGATGGGCGGCTGGAATACCGACGGCGACAAGCTGAACAAGTATGCCGGCTCCTACCTCAACAGCAACCGCTCCGCTTGCCCGACCAATGGCGCCGATTGCGGCTGGGGCGATTGGGCTTTCTGGACCGGTGCCAGCTATCAGCTGACTCCGAAGCTGCAGGCCAATGCTCAGGTCGCCTACACCGACTCGAAGATCTTCGCTGCGACCGCCAATGTTGCCTGGCGTCCCGTGAAGGACCTTCTGGTTCAGCCGGAAGTTTCCTACACGAACTGGGATGCTGCCGATCGCGATCAGTGGGCTGGCGTACTCCGTTTCGAGCGCAAATTCTGATCCGATCCCGGTTGGGCGCCGATGCTAACTCCTGGTGCCGCCCAATCGAATTGACCTCCGATCAGAAAGCGGAAAGGCCCGGTTTTCCCGCCGGGCCTTTCTTCGTTTTGGGTGGCCGTGTATTCCGGGCGCAAATTTCCAGCAGGCAAAGCCTCTCATCCTAACCCTCTCCCTGCCTGCAGGGAGAGGGGATTATTCCATGTTTGCAGCACCATCTCGCATATGCCGACTACTGAAGACGTTGGTCTCACGCGGTAAACCCCCTCTCTCCGTTTCAACGAGGAGAGGGCCATATGGGCCTGAGGTGAGGGGCATACATCGAACCCGGCGTCGCCCCTGCGTGACAATCGTCGCCAGGCTCAAAGCCTCGGCAGCAAAAAGCCGGGAGAGCGGTGCTCTCCCGGCTTCGATCTTGGGCCCCTTGCGAAGATCAGGCGGCTTCGTTTTCCGTGGCGTATGCCTTGCGGACTTCTTCGTCCGTCAGGATGCCGCTGGCGCGCAGCAGAGCGGCGAAGCGGCCGTTGCTCTGGCTGAGCTCGTTGAAGCTGCCGTTCTCGATGATCCGGCCGTTGTCGAGGAAGAGGACCATGTCGGCCTCGCGTACCGTCGACAGGCGGTGGGCGATAATGAAGGTCGTGCGGTTCTGGCGCAGGTTGTCGATCGCGGTCTTGACCCGGTTTTCGGTTTCGACGTCGAGCGCACTTGTGGCTTCGTCGAGCACGAGGATCGGCGCATCCTTGAGGATGGCGCGAGCGATCGCGATACGCTGGCGTTCACCGCCCGAGAGCTTGTTGCCACGCTCGCCGACACGGGTATCGTAGCCGCCTTCGCGGGTCTCGATGAAGTCGTTGGCGGCGGCGGCCTGGGCGGCACGGATCATTTCTTCCTGCGTCGCACCTTCGCGGCCGAGGCGGATGTTGTCGCTGATCGAGCGGTTCAGCAGGCCGGCATCCTGGAAGACGGTGGCGATAAAGCGGCGCAGCGACTTGCGCGTCACCTTGGTGATGTCGTGACCATCGACGAGGATCTGGCCCTTCTGCGGGTCGAAGACGCGCTGGAGCAGATTGACGAGCGTCGTCTTGCCGGCGCCGGTCGGGCCGACGATGGCGACCGTCTGGCCGGCCTTCACCTTGAAGGAGATGTCGTGCAGGCCCTGCGACGAGTTGGCGAAGCCGAAGGATACGTCGCGGAATTCCACCTCGCCCTTGACGTCCTTGATCTCGGCGAGACCGGCCGGCTCCTCGCGGTCGCGGACGGAATCTTCCAGAGAGTAGAAGTCCACGAGCTTGGCGCGAGCTTCGAAAATCTGGTTGGCGAAGTTGCGCAGCTGCTCCAGACGGCCGATCAGTACGTTGGCGAAAGCGATGAAGGTGATCAGCGCGCCAAGGCTCAGGCTGCCGTCCTGGACCAGCACGGTGCCGATCATCAGGATCGCCATCATGGCGACGGTCGAAGCCGTGCGGTTCAACGCGCCGGCAAGCGCCCACCAGTCCAGAACCGGGTACTGGGCGGCCAGCAGGCTCTCCGTGAAGGACTTCAAGGCCTTGGTTTCAGCTTCGATACGGTTGTAGCTGTGCAGCACCGAAACGTTGCTGATCGAGTCGCTCACATGCGAGAAGACGGTGTTGTAGTGTCCTTCGACCGAATTCTGGCCGTCCTTCGTACGGTTCATAACCAGGCGGCCGATGCTCCAGTAGAAGATGCCAAGCAGGATGAGCACAGCCGACAGGCGCAGGTCCATCGCCATGGCGGTCGGGATCATTACGACGAGCGCGACGGCGGTCGTCAGATGATTGCGCATGAATTCGAGCCACAGGCCGAACAGGGCTTCGCAGGCGCGCAGCAACGTGTTCAGCGCGCTTGCCGTGCCGCGCTGGCTGTGCCAGGACAGCGGCATCGAAATGATGCGGCCAAATGCCTCGGTGAGCAGGGATGCGCGGCGGCCATGCGCAAGACGGTCAGCCTCGCGAGACACCACGATGAAGGCTACGGCACTGAAGACTGCGAAGCCGGCCCACAGCATCATGGTCGGTGTAACGGCTTCTTTCTTGGCAATCGCATCGAAGATGCGGCCGAACAGAACCGGTTCGTAGATGGTGGTCATCGCCAAGGCGATGTTTGCGATCACGACCATCCAAACGCGATAACGATACGCGCCAAGATACTTCAGGGCTCTCGCATAGACTTTGAACAGTGACACGTCTGGCACCCTCTTTGCATCGGCAAAACTCGGAATGTTGGGATGCTACAGATCGCTACCTGAACCGGCGATTAACGGAATCCGACACTGTTTTTCAAAGCGATTTTTCGCGTCATGCGCGCGAGCCTATGTCGTTGACCCTATCGGTTTTGGTTAAAATATGACACTTTAATGCCACCTTGGTGTTGCGTTGCCATGCAGCGCAAGATCTGCCATCCAAGGTTGAATGATAAAAATTTCGCCAAAAGCGTTTAATTTTGTTCCGGTCTGAGTATGTTGCCGGCGATTGGACGCGCTTTAGGCCAGGCGAGACATCGATGAGAATGTCCGGGCGCCAGCAATTCAGGCTGCAAAGCCAAGGGGTAGATGTGAATATCCATTCGTTATTACAACTGCTTGTGGTCATCGAGGAATGCAAGCTTGCCAAGAATGTCGTTGCCGAACTAGAGCTGGTGCTTCGTTCCTACAAGTTCGATTTCTATGGCCTGCTGAAGCAGCCGAGGCCAAATATTGATCTTGGGCGCTTCATGCTGGCCGGTCGCTGGCCGGAGAAGTGGCCGCTGACCTACCAGAACAAGCGATACATGCTTGTCGATCCGGTCGCACGCCATCTTAGCCGCGCGCAGCGGCCGTTCCGCTGGCGCGACGCCATGACCGCGCTCAAGAGCGATCCCCTGCGCCGGCGGATGGAGCAGATGATGGCGGACGCCCGCGCCAACGGCCTGGTCGACGGCTACATTTTCCCGATTCACGGGCGCAACGGCTTGCTCGGCAGCTTGACGATCGGCGGCGATGCGGTGGACCTATCCCCGACGGAGCTGTCTCTCTTCGATGCCGTGGCCAGAAAGACGTTCTGGCGGCTGCTGGAACTGCGCGACGAGGCGCAGTCTCTCGAGGAAGCTGCCAATGTCGATGCGAAGCTCACCAAGCGCGAGATGGAGGTGCTGAGCCACCTTGCCGAAGGCATGACCTCGATCGAGATCAGCCGCCTGCTCGTCATCTCCAACCACACCGTCGATTGGTACATGAACAGCATCCAGGACAAGCTGAAGGCAAAGAACCGGCAGCACATTGTCGCCATCGCTTTCAGAAACGGACTTATTCCGTAGCGGCAATAATTTCGATTTCCGACGATCGGAGAAATTGACACTTCTTGTGACAAGAAGTTAAGAATTTTCTTCGCGGGTGCAGCATTGCCCGTTCCGATGCCGTGAGGAGACTGCATTGCCCATTTCCAAGATCCTGGTAGCCAACCGTTCCGAAATCGCCATTCGCGTATTCCGCGCCGCCAACGAGCTTGGCATAAAAACGGTGGCCATCTGGGCCGAGGAAGACAAGCTCGCGCTGCATCGCTTCAAAGCCGATGAAAGCTATCAGGTCGGTCGCGGCCCGCATCTTGCCCGCGATCTCGGGCCGATCGAGAGCTATCTGTCGATCGAGGAGGTCATCCGCGTCGCCAAGCTTTCCGGTGCCGATGCCATCCATCCCGGCTACGGCCTGCTGTCGGAAAGCCCTGAATTCGTCGATGCCTGTGATGCCGCCGGCATCATCTTCATCGGGCCTCGCGCCGACACGATGCGCCAGCTCGGCAATAAGGTCGCCGCGCGCAATCTGGCGATCTCGGTCGGCGTGCCGGTCGTGCCGGCAACCGAGCCGCTGCCGGAGGATATAAAGGAAGTTGCCCGCATGGCCGAGGAAATCGGCTATCCGGTGATGCTCAAGGCTTCCTGGGGCGGCGGCGGTCGCGGCATGCGCGTCATCCGCTCCGAGGCCGATCTCGCCAAGGAAGTGACGGAGGCCAAGCGCGAGGCGAAGGCCGCCTTCGGCAAGGACGAGGTCTATCTTGAGAAGCTCGTCGAGCGCGCCCGCCACGTCGAAAGCCAGGTTCTGGGCGACACGCACGGCAATGTCGTGCATCTCTTCGAACGCGACTGTTCGGTTCAACGCCGCAACCAGAAGGTCGTCGAGCGCGCGCCGGCGCCCTATCTCACCGAGGCGCAGCGCCAGGAATTGGCCGCCTATTCGCTGAAGATCGCTGAAGCCACGAATTACGTCGGCGCCGGCACCGTCGAATATCTGATGGATGCCGATACCGGCAAATTCTACTTCATCGAAGTCAATCCGCGCATCCAGGTCGAGCATACGGTGACCGAAGTCGTCACCGGCATCGATATCGTCAAGGCGCAGATCCATATCCTCGACGGCTTTGCCATCGGCACGCCGGAATCGGGTGTTCCGAAGCAGGAAGACATCCGCCTCAACGGCCATGCGCTGCAGTGCCGCGTGACGACCGAGGATCCGGAGCACAATTTCATCCCGGATTACGGCCGCATCACCGCCTATCGATCCGCGTCCGGCTTCGGCATCCGCCTCGACGGCGGCACCTCCTATACCGGCGCGATCATCACTCGCTACTACGATCCGCTGCTGGTGAAGGTAACTGCCTGGGCGCCGAACCCGCAGGAGGCGATCGCCCGCATGGACCGTGCGCTGCGCGAATTCCGCATCCGCGGCGTTGCAACCAACCTTACCTTCCTCGAAGCGATCATCACTCATCCGAAGTTCCGCGACAACAGCTACACGACGCGCTTCATCGACACGACGCCGGAGCTGTTCCAGCAGGTAAAGCGCCAGGATCGCGCCACCAAGCTTCTCACCTATCTCGCCGATGTTACGGTCAACGGCCATCCGGAAGCCCGCGGCCGTCCCGCGCCCTCGCCGAAGGCGGCCGAGCCGGTGCTGCCCTATATCGACAGCAATGTGCCCGATGGCACCAAGCAGCTGCTCGACAAGCTCGGTCCGCAGAAATTCGCCGAGTGGATGCGCAACGAGAAGCGCGTGCTGATGACCGACACGACCATGCGCGACGGCCATCAATCGTTGCTCGCCACGCGCATGCGTACCTATGATATTGCCGGCATCGCCGGCACCTATGCCCGCGCTTTGCCGCAGCTCCTGTCGCTGGAATGTTGGGGCGGCGCCACCTTCGATGTTTCCATGCGCTTCCTCACGGAGGACCCGTGGGAGCGCCTGTCGCTGATCCGCGAGGGCGCGCCGAACCTGCTTCTCCAGATGCTGCTGCGCGGCGCCAACGGCGTCGGCTATACGAACTATCCCGACAATGTCGTGAAGTATTTTGTCCGTCAGGCCTCTAGGGGCGGCGTCGACCTCTTCCGCGTCTTCGACTGCCTGAACTGGGTCGAGAACATGCGCGTGTCGATGGATGCGGTTGCCGAGGAGAACAAGCTCTGTGAGGCGGCGATCTGCTACACCGGCGACATCCTCAACTCTGCCCGCCCGAAATACGATCTGAAATACTATACCGATCTCGCCGTCGAGCTGGAAAAGGCAGGCGCCCATATCATCGCGCTAAAGGACATGGCAGGCTTGTTGAAGCCGGCGGCTGCCAAGGTGCTGTTCAAGGCACTGCGCGAGGCGACCGGGCTGCCGATCCACTTCCACACGCATGATACGTCGGGCATTGCAGCCGCAACCGTGCTGGCTGCGGTCGATGCCGGCGTCGATGCCGTGGATGCGGCGATGGATGCGCTTTCGGGCAATACCTCGCAGCCGTGCCTCGGCTCGATCGTTGAGGCCCTCAAAGGCTCCGAGCGCGATCCGGGTCTCGATCCCGAATGGATCCGCCGCATCTCCTTCTATTGGGAAGCCGTGCGCCACCAGTATGCCGCCTTCGAAAGCGATCTCAAGGGACCGGCTTCGGAAGTCTATCTGCACGAAATGCCGGGCGGACAGTTCACCAATCTCAAGGAACAGGCCCGCTCGCTCGGTCTCGAAACCCGCTGGCATCAGGTGGCGCAGGCCTATGCCGACGCCAACCAGATGTTCGGCGATATCGTCAAGGTCACTCCGTCCTCCAAGGTCGTCGGCGACATGGCCCTGATGATGGTGAGTCAGGATCTGACGGTTGCCGATGTCGAAAACCCGGCCAAGGATATCGCCTTCCCGGATTCGGTCGTCTCCATGCTGAAGGGCGATCTCGGCCAGCCGCCGGCCGGATGGCCGGAAGCGCTGCAGAAGAAGGCGCTGAAGGGCGACAAGCCCTATACCGTGCGCCCCGGCTCTCTGCTCGCCGAAGCGGATCTCGATGCGGAGCGCAAGGTCATCGAGACCAAGCTCGAGCGCAAGGTCGACGATTTCGAATTCGCCTCCTACCTGATGTATCCGAAGGTTTTCACCGACTATGCACTTGCGGCCGATACCTATGGTCCGGTCTCGGTATTGCAGACGCCGGCTTATTTCTATGGCCTCAAGGAAGGCGACGAGCTCTTTGCCGAAATCGAGAAGGGCAAGACCCTCGTCATCGTCAACCAGGCGATGACGGCGACTGACGAGAAGGGCATGGTGACCGTGTTCTTCGAGCTCAACGGCCAGCCGCGCCGCATCAAGGTGCCGGATCGTGCCCATGGCGCTTCCGGCAGCGCTGTTCGCCGCAAGGTCGATGTCGGTAACGCAGCCCATGTCGGTGCTCCGATGCCGGGCGTCATCTCCACCGTCTTCGTTTCGCCCGGCCAGGCGATCAAGGCGGGCGATGTGCTGGTTTCGATCGAGGCCATGAAGATGGAGACGGCGCTGCACGCCGAAAAGGACGGCACGATCTCCGAGGTGCTGGTGCGCGCCGGCGACCAGATCGACGCCAAGGATCTGCTTGTCGTCTACGGCGCCTGAGGATAGCTAAGAATGGGGAAAGGGGCGGCTCACTGATCCGCCCGCCCCTTTTCTTTTTGTAAATCTCAGGCGGAGCGCAGTCATGACCAATCATTCCCTGCATGTCGGGCAGTACGACGTTACGCTTCTGCTTGACGGCCTCTTTGAGGCGCCGGCGGATGTGTTGATCCACGCGGATGGCGATGTCGCCCGGCAGCACGCAATCGCAAACTGGGGCAAGTCGACGCTTCAGGTTGACGTGAACTGCTTCCTCCTGCGCGGGCCTGCCGGGGCTCTTTTGGTCGATGCCGGTACGGGCACGTCGTGGGGGCCGAAATACGGTCATGCGCGCGCAGCACTGCGTAATGCGGGTGTCTCGCCGGATGAAATCCGGAGTATCTTGCTCACCCATATCCATGGCGATCATGCGCTCGGCCTGTTCGATGGTGGCGAGGCATATTTCCCTCATGCAGACGTGTTCGTGTCGGAGCGCGATATGGCCTTTTTCACCGATCCGGCCGAACGAGAGGCTCTGCCGGAAGCGAGACGCGGCGGCTTCAAGATTGCCGAGCAGCTGCTACGCGTCTATGGGCCGCGCATGAGGCGGATCGGGGCAGGCGAAGTGCTGCCGGGCATAGAGACGCGTCCGCTGCCGGGCCACACGCCCGGCCATATCGGCTATCTGCTTCGCGGCAGCGACCATTCCCTGCTTCTCTGGGGCGATACCTTGCATCTGGGGGATCTGCAGCCCGGCGATCCGAAGATCGGACTAGCCTATGATCTCGATCCCGAGCTGGCGGTTGGAACCCGCATGGCCGTTTTGGAGGATGCCGCCCGCGAAGGCTGGATCGTTGCCGGCGGCCACATCACCGGCTTCGGCCGGGTGGCGCGGGAAACACCGGGCTATAGGCTTCTGCCAGTTTGACTATCCTTGATCGCGAGGAACCGCTGGAGGATGCTCTTTTCGTTCACGAGCCAGTGCGTCGGAGCGCGTGCCGGAAGTTGCCCGTTAGCAAAAGCGTTTTTCGATGATGGCGGCCCAAAATGCTGACAGCAGTGCGAGCAAGGCGGATATCAGCATCAGGACGAACAGCGTATGGATCGTGGGTAACTGTTCGAGGAATAGACCCGCAACGGCGCCGATGAGCGCGCCGCCTGATATCCGCATGGCGGCGGCAAGCCCTGCAGCCGTCCCGATCATATCCGAGCGAACCGACATCGCGCCGCTGTTGGCGGCCGGCATGGTGAGACCATTGCCGATGCCGATGAAGATGCAGGGGCCGAAGAGCGCGAGAGCATATGTCGCGCCCGACAGCGACAGGGCGATGCCAGACATCAAGCCGATACAGGTAAGAAGCCGGGCAATGACCAGTATCGTGCCGAGCGGAATTCTTGCCCCGTAGCGGCCAGCCAGATAGCTGCCGAGAACGAAACCGGACGGAACCAGCCCCATGAAAAGGCCGAGCCTTGCGCTGGAGCCGCCAAGCGTATCGCTGACTGTGAGCGGCGCCCCGCCGAGGAAGATGTAGAGCACGCCCATCGAGCAAGCCATGCAGAGTGTATGGGCCCAGAACCGCGCGGAGCGCAGAAGCAGCCCATAGGAGGCGAGGTAGTTTCCAGGCGCTGCCGAGGATGGCGCTCTTGATCCCTTCAATTCGCGCAGAGACAGGACGAAGGCGGCGATGCCGAAGATCGCCAGGACGACGAAGCTTGCCTGCCAACCGAAAAGCTCGTCCAGCGTGCCACCGAACAGCGGGCCGACCATCGGTGCCAGTGCCCATCCCATGGCGAGATAGCCGAATTTGCTGGCTGCCTCCCGATCGCTTGATGTCTCTTTGATGATGACGAGCGCCACGGAGTAGCAGGGTCCGATGCACGCCTGCATCATTCGGCATAAAAGGAAGATGCCGATATTCGGCGCAAGAATGCAGCCGATCGATGCGACGATGAAGACCGAGAGCGCCGTCAGGGCAACCGGCCGGCGGCCAAAACGGTCCGATATCGCACCGCCGATGGCTTCTAGGAATGCGGTGACAATGGAGAAGCCGGCGATTGAAAGGTTGACCAGCGCGAAATCGGCATGAAATGCCGCTGCGATCTTCGGCAGCGACGGCAGGATCATGTTGACGGGCAGCACCGCAAGCGCCGAGAGCAGGATGAGGGTTGTCAGCCTCGGCTGCGCGGCTGGTTGCCCCGCCACGGTCTCCTCGCCGGCCTGCTTGGGTGAAGGTTGGATATGGCTTTCGGTGCGCGTCATGGCCTTGTCCGTCGTGTGGAAGGGAAGTCGAGGAAAATCTGACGAGGCGCCGCCCGGATTTCGGGCAATAAAAAAGGCCCCGTCAGGAGCCTGCTTACCGCGCATGGGTGCTTTCGCCGGATGGTTACACCATCCTGCCCATGCGCCTTCCTACCACTACGAGAACCAATGCCGTGTTCATGGGCATTAGAGCTAAACGGAAAGCCGCGCATGGTCAATGCGCGGCCTATTCGCCGGGGCGAACCCTCTAAAGGGTAATCCTAGATGTCGTAGCTGTGGCCGGCATTCAGCGTCGAGATAAACTGCTTGGTGCGCTGCTGCGAGGGGTTGGAGAAGAGGTTGCGCGAGGAGCCGGTCTCGACGATGCTGCCCGCTTCCAGGAAGACGACATTGTTGGCGATCTTCGAGGCAAGGCGCAGATCATGCGTCGCCATGACCATGGTGGTGCCTTCACTGGCGAGCTTACCGAGAACGTCGACCACTTCCGCCGCCAGTTCCGGATCGAGCGCAGAGGTCGGCTCGTCGCAGAGCAGCACGCGCGGCGAGGGCGCAAGCGCGCGTGCGATGGCGACGCGCTGCTGCTGGCCGCCAGAGAGTGTCGAGGGCCATGCATCCATCTTGTGCGTCATGCCGACCTTGGTCAAAAGTTCCATGGCGCGGGTGCGCGCCTTGTCTGCCGGCCAGCGCAGGACGGTCGTCAGGCCCTCCATGACATTTTGGATCGCGGTCTGGTGCGGAAAGAGCTGGAAATTCTGGAAAACCATGCCTGTCTGGCGGCGGATCTTCTGGATTTCCGGCCAAGCCGGCTTCTTGCCCGGCTGGAAGGTGGCTGCCTCATCGCCGATGCGGACTGTTCCGGCGGTCGGGATCTCCAGCAGGTTGATGCAACGCAGCAGCGTGCTCTTGCCGCCGCCCGAGGGGCCGACGAGCGCCGTCACCGTGCCTTCGGGAAAGACGAGGCTGATATCTTTCAGGATAACGTTGTCGCCGAAGCGTTTTTCGATATGCTGGAGTTCGATCATGTCCTTGCCTCCTCTAGCGTGCCGCCGGAGCGGGCGAAGCGGCGTTCGAGGTAGCCCTGCAGCGTCGACAGGAAGGTGCTGAGCACGAGATAGATGACGGCGGCCTCGATATAGAGGATTAGCGGCTCATAGGTCGTCGCCACGATGCGCTGCGCGGCCTGGAACAGCTCCGGCACAGTGATGGCGGCGGCAAGCGAGGTATCCTTGACCAGCGAGATGAAGGTATTCGACAGCGGCGGCACGGCAACGCGGGCTGCCTGCGGCAGGATGGTGCGGCTCATGGCCTGGCGCCAATTCATGCCGATCGAATAGGCGGCTTCCCACTGGCCTTTCGGCACGGAGGAGATGACGGCACGGATGATTTCGGACGTATAGGCGCCGACGCTGAGCGTAAAGCCGATCACGGCAGCCGGGAATGCATCGAGCAGGATGCCGAGGCTCGGCAGGCCGTAGAAGATCACGAAGAGCTGCACCAGAAGCGGCGTGCCGCGGATCACCCAGACATAGAAGCGCGCGACAGCCACAAGCGGCGCCGGGCCGAATAGCCTCGTCACGGCCGTGAGCAGGCCGAGCAGCAAGCCGAGGACGAAGGTGATCAATGTGAGCGGGATAGTGAAGACGAGCCCTGCCCAAAGCAGCGTGCCCAAAGACTCCCACATCAGTTGCAACCAGTGCTCCACGCAGAAGCGACCTTTCCATAAGAGAATGCGTCCGGAGATGACCCCGGACGCATCTTTTTCACAAATTCGCGTTTCTGCCTATTCCCTTACTTCGAAACGTCCTGTCCGAAGTACTTCGCAGAGATCTTGGCATAGGTGCCGTCGGCCTTGATGTCGGCCAGCGCCTTGTTGATGGCGGCCTGCAGTTCCGGCTCACCCTTGCGGATGATGGCGGCAGAGAAATCGGCATTGGCCTGCTGGGCGACGATCTTCACCGGCGCATCGGGCTTGTGCTTCTTGAAATCGAGGAAGGAGAGGCTGTCGTTGATCGTCGCGTCGGCGCGGCCGGTCAGCACGAGCTGGATCGACTGGTCGAAGCCGTCGGTACCGACGAGTTCGGCGCCGGCTTCGGTGGCGATCTTGCCGAAGTTGCTGGTTAGCGACTGCGCGGACTTCTTGCCCTTCAGATCGGGGAAGTCCTTGATGTCGCTGTTGCTTTCCTTGACGATCAGCACGGCCTTGGAGGCGATGTAGGGGTCGGAGAAGTCATACTTCTTCTTGCGGGCATCGGTGACGCCGACTTCGTTGATGACGGTGTCGTAGCGGTTGGCGTCGAGACCGGCGATCAGGCCGTCCCATTTGCCTTCCAGGAACTGCGCCTTGACGCCGAGCTTGGAGGCGATGGCTTCGGCGATCTCGACATCGAAGCCGGTGAGCTTGCCGCTCTCGTCATGATAGGTGAAGGGCGCATAGGTGCCTTCCGTGCCGACCTTCAGCACGCCGGCAGCCTGGATCGCCTTGAAATTGTCGCCGGCATGGGCGGGTACGAGAAGCGCAGCCTGCACGAGGGCGGCGGCGGCTACAGTCTTCAACCAGTTCATCGTTTTCTTCCGTTTCTTGAGAGCGGTTTCGATCAATGCGGCATACATTGCAGAAATACCGCATCGAGAAAGCGTAGAAAACTGCGAAAGAAAGCGGCAAATGCGAATATTTTTCTCAATATGCAGCGGACATCGTGCATTGGCGCGTGACGGGTGATGAATACCCGGTATGAGCCGTTGCCCGTTGCCCGTTGCCCGTTGCCCGTTGACGTCGGTCGGGTCGGCGTGGCAGCCTTCCGCAACATTGAACGCGGCCTTACCCCCTTGCTCGTCGCGTGCCCGCTGCGACATCATTACGGTACTGATTGATGCATCCGAGACTTCTCAGGACATTCCTGGCCGTCGCTCGCAACAGAAGCTTCACGCGCGCTGCCGAGGAGGTTCACCTCGCGCAATCGAGTGTCAGCGATCAGATGCAGATCTTGGAGGCGGAGCTAGGCGCCGAGCTCTTCGTCCGCTCGCGGCAAGGTTTGGATCTAACGCAGGCCGGCAACGCCCTGGTCTCCTATGCCGAGGAAATCCTGTTGTTGGCGGACGAGGCGCGGGTAGCCATTGCCGCTACGGGCGGTTCCGAAAAGGGGACTGTCACCATCGGTGCGCTTGAGACCATTGCCTCCGCCCGGTTGCCGAAATGGCTGGCCGACTTTCAGGCGACACATTCAGACATCGGGTTTCGGTTGAAGATCGCCGGAACCGGCGAGTTGATGCGCAAGCTCGAAGCCGGTGAGCTCGACGTCGTCTTCTGTTTCGACGGCGGTGGCCTTGATGAGCGTTTTGTGAAGCGTGCGGTTGCCAGGGAAGCGCTGGTTCTCGTGGCACCCAAGGGCGGCGCCTTTGACGCGCGACAGCCGGATCTGGCCGAGCTTGCCACGATCGACTTCCTGGCAACCGAGGTTGGATGCGTTTATCGAGCCCTGTTCGACAGGGCCTTTGCCGACGCCGGTCTGGCGCCGCCAAGGCTTGCCGCAGAGGCCGGGAGCATCGGCGCGATTGCGAGGCTGGTCGCCGCGGGGGCCGGCGTGGGACTGGTGCCGCGCCTAGGCGTCGCCGATGCCATCGATCGCGGCGAGATCAATGAGCTGCGCTGGCCCGGGCCGTCGCAAACCGTTCCGCTTGTCATGATCTGGCGGCGCCGGCGCGTGCAGCCGCCGCCGCTGAAGTTGCTGCTGGCGGCTGCGAGCGAAGGCTTTGCGCCGGTTAAATCAACCGATGCCCGCCCTCGACATGCAGTACAGTTCCAGTCGTAAAGCCGTTGCCCATCAGATAACCGATGGCGTCGGCTATGTCCTCGGGCTGCCCGACACGTCCGGCCGGTAGCCGCTTGGCCATGGCATCCAGGGTCTCGTTTCTCTTGTCGCCAGCGACGAATGCCCAGATCGGCGTGTCGACCCAGCCGGGCGATACGGCATTCACGCGGATCGGCGCCAGTTCGACTGCAAGCGCACGCACCAGCCCTTCCAGCGCGGCATTGATCGCTGCCACGACAGATCCGCGCGCCGAGGGGCGATAGGCCGCAATGCCGGAGGTGAAGGTGAGGGAGCCGGAGGGCGACAGGGCGGGCGTGCCGTATTTCGCCAGCAGCAGCGGGCCGAAGAATTTGCTGTCTACGACCCTTTGGGCAGCGGTCAAGTCCACGTTGGGCAGAAGCTCATAGGCTCCCTCGATGTCGGCAGCGGTGCTCACGATGTGATCGAGCGTGCCGATGCGATCGAACATGGCGGCTACCTCCGCCTCTCGAGAAATGTCTATCGTCACCGTCGATAGTGCCGGATGCGACAGTTCCGCGCTGACACGGCCGAGCTTTTCCGCATTCCTTCCGGCGATGATGACGTCTGCTCCGGCGGCAAGCGATTGCGTCGCCAGCGCCAAGCCCATTCCCGAACTGCCGCCGACAATCAAAATCCTAGAATTCGCTATATCTTTCAGTGCCATGTTTCTCATTCCTACAGCTGATGACCGCAGGGAGAGACTTGGCAGAGACGGGCGGAGAGCGAAAACGGAGAAAACCGATGGCGCTATCGGCATGTCCGATGGCGGGCTGGCGGTGGATGAAAAGAAACCCGATCGGAGCGCCACAGTTTCGGATGTAAACAAGGCGAGGGTGTATTAAACAACCATGGAGCGTGTAAACGATATCGGGGCTTTCCTGCTCGCGGTATCGTCAGTCGCTACGGCTCTATGAATGAGCCAGCATAGACTGCCGATGCAAACATGGTGTTTGCCTTCGGCTTCCGGCCTTTCGTCATTGTCCACATCGTTTGAGCAGCGGCAGACAACTGAACTACAACACGATCCGCTCTTGGAAACCCTTACCATGCTATCGCTGAAACCCTTCTCGACCGAGCATTTCGCAGTTTTGTCCGGCTGGTTCGACAATGAGAGGGAGTTGGCTCAATGGGGCGGTCCAGGCTTCAGCCATCCGCTTGACGCTTCGCAGCTTACTCCCCTGCTTCAGGCGGGCGATGGCGACCGCCCGGAGCGGCTCTGCTGGATGGCGGAGGACGAAAGCTCAAGCCCGGTGGGTCATGTTCAGCTGGTCTATGATTGGCAGAACGGGGTGGCGCGGATAGCAAGGGTGGTGCTGGCGCCTGCCATGCGCGGCAAGGGCTTCGCCGCTCCGATGCTGAAGTTGGTTCTGGATAAGGCTTTCTCGGAAGGTGCAATCGAGCGAGTGGAGCTCAATGTCTACACCTGGAACGAGCCGGCCATCCGCACTTACGCAAAACTCGGCTTTGTCAGGGAAGGCGTGCGGCGATCCTCCGCAAAGGTCGGGGACGAGCGGTGGGATACTGCGATCATGGGAATTCTGCGGGCCGAATGGAACGAGGTGGTCGCAGCCATATAAGCGAGGCAGCGCCGCTTACGATCCCGTGGAAGCTTCGATGTTCGTCCCTTTGAAGAGCGCTATTGCCAATTCTGCCTCGTCGAACGCGCTCGCCAGCTTGAGGGATTCCTCCAAAGAGGCCTGCTTTTGCAGGAGATGATAGAAAAAGCCGTGTACGAAGAGCGGGATAGCGGCGCCATCCGGATATTCGGCGGGAGCAATGTAGGCGCGTACGCCGCCGGAAAGAAAAGCCTGCGCGAAAGCCTCGCTGCCCGTCAGGCAGGCGGTGCTCAAAACGACTTTACCCGGAAGATCGATCCGGTTCATGAGACTGACGGGTGGCAAGCTTCCCTTAACTAGGGCCGACGTGTCGATTCCCTCGACGAATTCGCCAAGCACGAAACCCGTGTCATCGCCGTGGCCGGATAGAATGATGTATTCCGGCGCAACGGCCCCCTGATCAAGGCATTTGAGAACGTCATCGGGTGTTCCCGGTAAATGCAGCAACACCACGGCTCCAAGGCTCTCGAGAATGGCTCTCAAAAGAAGCGCCTCGCCGGAGTCGCCGATCGCGACAATCGCAATCGGCTCACGCGGCCAGGAAAAGGACTTGTCGATCATCATCTGTCTCTATCATCTCGGCGGATGCGAATGTCCCGCCGGATGCGGGTTGTTCCATACCTTACCGCGAAAAATTCGTCGACGACACCTTTGGCGATAGAGTGCGTAGCGCAACGGTGTGGTGCAGCTTTGCTACACTGACTTAAGCGGTATCAAGGATCTAAAGCGCGAGAAGCGTGTCTGAAAGACCGTCACGCGCTTTAGAGTTTGTCCTTGTGCGCTTCAGGCGGCAGCGGCGCGCCGCTTCATCCGTTCGCTGATGATGATGATGAAGCCGGCGCTGAGGATGAGGATGGCGCCGATGAACGTATTGCTGCCGGGGATGTCTCCCCAGATGATGTAGCCGAGCAGGAATGCCCAGACGAGCGATGTATATTCGAACGGCGCCAGCACCGACACGGGCGCCTGGCGCATGCCCTCGAACAGCGCGAGCTGGCCGGTGCCGGCGATGACGCCGGTGAGCAGCAGCAGGACGATCTGGAACGGCGTCGGCGTATGCCAGTAGGCGATCGCCATACCGGCGGTCAGGATGATGAAGAGGATATTGGAGACGGCCATCTGGATATGGCTCTTCTCGTGAAGCGCGGTCTTGCGCAGGAGTACCATGCCGCTTGCCCAGAGGACGGCCGCCTGCAGCGCAAGATAGACTGGCCAGGAGATCGACAGCCCAACAGGATTGGAGGCGATCACCACGCCGCAAAAGCCGACGCCGACGGCCATCCACCGCGCGAAGGTGACCTTTTCGCGCAGCACGATGGTGGCGAGGATGGTCCCGACGATCGGCGCGGCGTAGTAGAGCGTCGTCACTTCGGCGAGCTGCAGATATGACGCTGCGGTATAATAGGAGATCCAGGCGATCAGAATGATGATGCTGCGCAGGATCATCGGCTTGATGATCGGCGAGCGCACCACCTTGTGAACGAGGGAGGGGCCTTCGAAAACAAAGCAGCCGGCGAGGATGGTGCAGCTCCGGATGAACAGGACCTGCCAGACCGGGATCGAAGAGACGAGCAGCTTCACCGCCGAATCGTGGGCGGTAAACAGCATGTAGGCAAACACCGTAAGAAGGATGCCGTAGCTGATGGGGTTTTTCACGGGGGAGCACCAAGGGATAGCCGGAGCAGGCCGACTGAAGAATCTTTCAGGCCTCAACCGATAGGAGCCTACCTTTTCGCCGTCAATAGCGCTTTTTACCAATGCCGTACGCATATGAATTATTTATTTGAGGTTGTGACGTCTTTGCCTCCGCTTTAACAGAGGGAGACGAAATGTGACCGGTGCCGCTCTTTTCCGTCGTTGAGATTTCAATCGATTTAAATAGACTGCGGCACCGATTTGGAGGAATTCTTATGGACGACATGACGAGATTGGAGGGTCTGGAGGCCCGGCGAAGCGGATTTTTCACAAAACCGCGTGCGGCCGTCTCGTTGATGTTCCTGCTGAACGGCTTCATGGTTGGCTGCTGGGCGCCGAAGATTCCGGAGTTTGCCGAGCGCCTGCAATTGTCCAAATTCGAGCTCGGCCTAATGATCCTGGTTTTCGGCGTCGGCTCGTTGACGATGATGCCGCTTGCCGGCGCGCAGATCGCCGTGCGCGGCTCACATATCGTCGTCAAGATTCTCGCCGTGCTGATGCTGCCGATGATTCTGGCTCTGACGCTGGCGTCGAATGTCTGGACAGCGGCAATCTCGCTCTTCCTCTTCGGCGGCTTCGTCGGCGCGATGGACGTGGCGATGAATGCCAACGCCGTCTCGGTCGAAAAATCCATGCGCCGGGCGATTATGTCCTCATGCCATGCCTTCTGGAGCCTTGGCGGCCTGCTCGGCTCGGCGATCGGCGGCCTGCTGATTTCGCGTTGGGGCGTTCTCGGCCATGCCGAGGCCTCGACCGCAATCGCCGTCCTTTTCCTGGTGGTTGCCTGGCCGATGGTTCTCAGCGACCAGCCGCACCATGATGAAGCCAAGCCGAAGGCAAAGTTGCCGATGATCCCGCTGCCCTGGCTGCTCGGCATCGTCGCATTGTTCTGCATGGTGCCGGAAGGTGCAGTTCTCGATTGGAGCGCGCTCTATCTCAGCCAGGAAAAGGGTGCGTCGGTGGCATTGTCGGGTTTCGGTTTCGCTGCCTTCTCGGCAACGATGGCGATCATGCGCTTTGCCGGAGATTTCGTGCGCGACTGGCTCGGCGCCATCAGGACGCTGCGCGTCTGTACGGTCTTTGCCATCGTCGGGATGCTGACGGCGGCACTGGCTCCCAATGCCGAGATCGCTATCCTCGGCTTTGCGCTCTGCGGCATCGGTATTTCCAACATGGTGCCGATCGCCTTTTCGGCAGCCGGCAATATTCCAGGCCTCCAGCCTGGTATCGGCATTTCCGTCGTCACCACGCTCGGCTATTCCGGCATGCTGGTGGCGCCGTCGGCGATAGGCTTTGCCGCGGAGCATATCGGCTTCTCGCCGGTGCTCATGGCGTTGCCGGCGCTGCTGCTTGTCGTGCTCGCCCTCTCGTCGCTGGCGCGCTATGCCGACGGAATTGGAGATACCAAGCATTAATTTCGTCGCTTTTGCTCGGTAACGGCTAAGCTCCGCCCGATCAAAAGAGATCGCCGGAGCGGTTGACAACGACCGCTTCGTGATCCACCTGAAAGGCACCCGTTTCAAAGGCCTGCGAGAGCTTTCCATGTCGTCCGCCACCGATTTCGACCCGAAACCGCGCCGTTCCTCCGTTGCCGTCGATGTCGGCGGCGTGATCGTCGGCGGCGGTGCCCCTGTGGTCGTGCAGTCCATGACCAATACCGATACGGCCGATATCGATTCGACCGTCGCCCAGGTCGCCGCCCTCTACAAATCCGGCTCCGAGCTCGTGCGCATCACCGTCGATCGTGACGAAAGCGCTGCCGCCGTGCCGAAGATCCGCGAGCGGCTGCTGCGTCTCGGCATGGACGTGCCGCTCATCGGCGATTTCCATTATATCGGCCACAAGCTGCTTGCGGATCATCCGGCCTGCGCCGAGGCGCTGGCGAAATACCGCATCAATCCCGGCAATGTCGGCTTCAAGGACAAGAAGGACAAGCAGTTCGCCGAAATCATCGAGATGGCGATCCGCTACGACAAGCCGGTGCGCATCGGCGTCAACTGGGGTTCGCTCGATCAGGACCTCCTGACCGCGCTGATGGACAAGAATGCCGCCGAAGGCTCGCCGCTGTCGGCTCGCCAGGTGACGCGTGAGACGATCGTGCAGTCGGCGCTGATCTCCGCCGATCTCGCCGAGGAAATCGGCCTGCCGCGCAATCGCATCATCCTGTCGGCCAAGGTCAGCCAGGTGCAGGACCTGATCGCTGTCTATTCCATGCTGTCGGAGCGTTCCGACCATGCGCTGCATCTCGGCCTCACCGAGGCCGGCATGGGCTCGAAGGGCATCGTCGCATCGTCCGCCGCCATGGGCTATGTGCTGCAGCACGGCATAGGCGACACCATCCGCGTTTCGCTGACGCCGGAGCCGAATGGCGACCGCACCCGCGAAGTGCAGGTGGCGCAGGAATTGCTGCAGGTCATGGGCTTCCGCCAGTTCATCCCCGTGGTTGCGGCTTGTCCGGGCTGCGGCCGCACAACCTCGACGGTCTTCCAGGAACTGGCGCAGAACATCCAGAATGACATTCGCAAGAACATGCCGGTTTGGCGCGAGAAATATCCGGGCGTCGAAGCCCTGAACGTCGCTGTCATGGGCTGCATCGTCAACGGTCCCGGCGAAAGCAAGCATGCCGATATCGGCATTTCGCTGCCCGGCACCGGCGAGACGCCAGCCGCTCCGGTCTTCATCGATGGCCAGAAGGCGATGACGCTGCGCGGCCCGAACATCGCGTCGGATTTCGAGGCGCTGGTGACCGACTATATCGAAAAGCGGTTCGGCCAGAAGAACGTCGCGGCGGAGTGATCCGCCGACTAAGCCGTTCTATTGACTGGCTTTCGTGCGATCTCGCATGGCAAACCGCCATGCGATCTTCCCATGATTGTTCTATAAATTGCTCGTCAGCAGCTTGATGCCGGCGAAGCAATAGAAGCCGGCCATCGCGCCTTCGATCCAGCGGCGCGCACTGCGGTAGATCTTCAGCGCGTGCGGCGTGGAGAACAGGATTGAATAGCCCATGAACACCACGAAGCCGGTGCTGCAGCAGACGACGATGATCAGCACCGCGACTGAGGCGGGGGCGCCCTGTGGCATACCGAGCGCGATGATGGCGAGCCATGCGAAGATCGCCTTCGGATTGGTGACGTGGATGCCGTAGCCGCGCAGGATCAGCGATTTGAAGCTGGGCATCTTTGGCCCCTCTGCTGCGGCCGTCAGCTCTCCGTTTGCGCGGACGGCGCGAAACGCCTTGTAGGCGAGATAAAGCAGATAGAGCCCGCCGAATATCTTCAGGATTTCCAGAGCCATCGCATAGGTCTGCAGCAGAGTGGCGAGACCGGCGGCAGCGGCAATTGCCCATGTCACCGATCCCCCGAAGATGCCGAGCGAGAGGGTCATGCCCGCCTTGCGGCCGTGGGTCATCGATGTACCGATGATGGCCATGATGGCCGGTCCGGGGCTGGCGACGGCGATGATGTAGGCGACGTAGGCCGGCAGAATCTGCGGCAGATAGGCGAGGGCTTCGCGCATTGGTGACATTCCCGGAAAATCGGCCGACGCGAAGAATTTCGCGTCCGAAAGTCAATTCGGATGCGGAACTTGTCACAGAACTCAACGGAAATCACCCTCGGGCGGGCGATTTCTTGTCACCGTGACATTCAGGGACTTCGGGTGGCCCTACGTCGGGCAAATAGCGCGAGAGAAGCTCAGCTTCTGCGGTTCGCCACGAAGCTGGCCGTCTCGACCAAGGTGCCTGCCTTGTCGCCGTAGATCGTTAGCAGGGCGCCTGCTTCGCTCACCAGTCGCGAAACAGTGGCTTCAGCCCATTCCTGACCATGCAGACCCACGAGCGTTCCCTTGCCGCGCGCGGCATCCTTGCCGGTCGCCTTGCCCATGGTGGTGGCGTCAGCCGTGAGGTCAAGCAGGTCGTCGGCGAGCTGGAAGGCGAGGCCGATCTTCTCGCCGAAGGTCCGAAGGCGCTTGCGGTCTTCGGCGGAGGCTCCGGCGATGATGGCACCGGCCTCACAGGCGAAGCGGATGAGCGCGCCGGTCTTCATTGCCTGCAGCGTCGTGATGCCGCCTTCGTCGGGCGTTTCCTTCTCTGCGGCAAGATCGAGCGCCTGGCCGCCGGCCATGCCGCCGATGCCGGCTGCCCGCGACAGCGCCAGTACGAGCGCCATTTTCTGGTCGGCGGGCAGATCGGTTTCCGGGGCGGCGATAATGTCGAAGGCATAGGTCAGCAGGCTGTCGCCCGCCAGGATCGCCGTGGCATAGTCGTAGGCGATATGCACGGTCGGCTGGCCACGGCGCAGGTCGTCATCGTCCATGGCGGGCAGGTCGTCGTGAACGAGCGAATAGCAATGAACGCATTCGAGTGCCGCGCCTACCCGGAGGGCGGCATCGGTATTGCCGCCGAGAAGAGCTGCAGACTCCATCACCAGAAACGGCCTCAGGCGCTTCCCGCCGTTCAGTACGCCATGGCGCATCGCGCTCAGCAATCGGGCAGGGCGAACGACTTCATCATCGAGGCTGGCATCGGCCAAGAGGCGGCTGAGAAGGGCTTCGATCTTGCCGGCACCATCCTTAAGGCGGCGCTCGAATGAGGAGTGGGTGCTATCCATGGCGGCTGTTTGGCATGAGAGGCGGTTGCTGGCAACGAGAATTGTCGACGGCGGGGTGGGGAATGACGTCGCACTCTGGTCATCGCTCTGTGTAGACGATATGACGAGTGCAGCATCAGAGCGTTTCCCGGATACATGGAGAGTGTACCGGGATGGAGCGACCGTGGACGTCAGGCAATTGGACATATCGACGGACAATGAAGAGGAAGCCGAGGTGCCGCGACGGTCCTCCTTGTTGGCGCGCTTCCGTGCCCGCCCGCTTTGGCAGCGTATCGTCCTCGTGGTGATCGGCCTGTTTTTTCTGCCTTATCTCTTCATTCTATTCTATGTCCTGCCGTTCATTCACCCGGTTTCGACGCTGATGATCGGCGATGCCGTAACCTTCCAGGGATACGATCGCCGCTGGGTTCCGCTGGAGAATATTGCTCCGGTCCTGGTGAAATCCGTCATGGTGTCGGAGGATGGGCAGTTCTGCTTTCATGGCGGCGTCGATTGGGGCGAGATGCGCTTGCTTATCCAGGAGACGATGCGGGGCAAATCGACGCGTGGCGGCAGCACCATCCCGATGCAGACGGTGAAGAACCTGTTCCTTTGGAACAGCCGCTCGTTTGTACGCAAGACGATGGAACTGCCGCTTGCGGTCTCGGCCTCGACGGTCTGGTCGAAGCGGCGGATGATGGAGATCTATCTCAATATCGCCGAATGGGGGCCAGGCATCTACGGGATCGAGGCGGCGGCGCGCTATCATTTCAAGGTGCCGGCTTCCAAGCTGACGGGCCGCCAGGCGGCGCTTCTCGCCGTTTCTCTCCCCAACCCGATCGACCGGGTGGCCAGCAGGCCGGGGCGTGGACTCAGCCAGCTTGCCTCGCTGATCCAGCGCCGTGCGCGCAACGCCGACGCATATATCAAATGTCTTTATGACTGAGATCAGAACTTGTCGTTCGATCGGCTTGTTGTCATCTGGCATTCTTGGCCATGACGTAAGGGCGGATGATCTGCCAACGAAGATCGGACGCACCCATGAATTTCGACGCTTTCTCTCCCGAGCTGCTCAAATATGCCAAGAGCCGGCATCCGGAGCCGCCTCCTCATCTCGGCACGCGCTACGATCGCTCCGGCGTCTTCAAGCCCGAGCCGGGCAATACGATCGTCTGCCATGTCGAGGACGGCTCGCAGACGCAGCGTGCGATCGTTGCCGCCCGGCAAAGATATCTCGATATGCCGGAGGCCAGACAATTTGCCTTCACGCCGGTCTCAAGCCTGCACATGACCCTGTTTCAGGGCATCATCGAATATCGCCGCAGCCGGCCTTTTTGGCCTGCCGACATCGCGCTCGATACGCCGATCGACGAGATGACCGAGATAATGGGCGAGCGGCTGAAGGCCTTTTCCATGCACGATCCGTTCAAGGTGGCAGTAACCCGCGCTCGGCCGAGCGGCCTTCTGGTCGACGGGGCAACGGAAGCGGACCGCAAGACCATGCGCGCCTGGCGAAATGCGCTGGCGGATCTCCTCGGCTATCGCCATCCCGATCACGAGACCTATCCTTTTCATATCACGTTTGCCTATGCCATCGACCGGCTGGTGGACGAGGCGCTGCCGCGCTGGCAAGCTATGCTGGATGAGGTCGCGGCGATGCTGCGCGCCGAGGTGCCCGTTCTGGAATTGCGGCCGCCGGCCTTTTGCTCGTTCGGCGACATGAACCATTTCGAGGAACTCCTCGTCTTTGAATTTCAAAACTAACAGGAAAGCAGGGCTTATGGACAAGTTGACCCTCTACATCGGCAACAAGAATTATTCCTCATGGTCGTTCCGGCCATGGATCGCGCTGGAGGGTTGTGGTGTCGCCTTCGAAGAGGTGTTGATCCCGTTCGATTTTTCGGCGGGCAATCCGCAGATCCGCGAGGTTTCTCCGACCGGCAAGGTGCCGATGCTGGACCATGGCGGCTTCAAGATCTGGGAGTCTCTCGCGATCATCGAATATGTGGCCGAACTCTTCCCCGATGCCGGTTTGCTGCCGCAGGATCGGCAGGCGCGGTCCCTGGCGCGCTCCTACAGCATGGAGATGCTGTCGGGCTTCGGTGCTCTGCGCAGCAATTGCCCGATGAACATGCGTCGTCCGGTTGGCCGTCCCGATCTGCCGGGCGAGGTCATGAAGGATGTCGCGCGCATCGAAACCATCTGGCATGAAGCCCGCTCCCGTTCGGGCGGTCCGTTCCTGTTCGGCGCCTTTTGCGGCGCCGATGCCATGTTCGCGCCGGTCGTCAGCCGCCTGGAACGCTACGATGTCGCGGTCTCGGCCGAGACAAAGGCCTATATGGCCGCTATGAAGGTGCTGCCTGCCTGGAAGAAATGGGAAGAGGCGGCGCTGAAGGAAACCTGGATCGTTCCGGAAGACGATGCGTGAGCCGCCGATTCAGTCTGATTCAGCTGCGGCGGGCAAAAAATGCTAGAAGGGACTGGTCAAAGCCCTGCAAGCCATGTATAAGCCCGCCCAATTTCCGAAATTGATGCATGTCTATTTCGGCCGCCTCGCTGGCCGTGGATATGTTTCGTCCGTACATGGAGTAACGAGAATGGCTGTACCGAAGAGAAAAACGAGCCCGTCCAAGCGCGGTATGCGCCGCTCTGCTGACGCCCTGAAGGCTCCGACCTACGTCGAAGACAAGAACTCCGGCGAACTGCGTCGTCCGCACCACATCGACCTGAAGACCGGCATGTATCGCGGCCGTCAGGTTCTGACGCCGAAGGAAAGCGCATAATTTCAGCGCTGCCTCGATGGCATGAATAAAAAAGGCTGGCGTTTCGCCGGCCTTTTTGTTTGCGGATTGTGATTTCGCCAGTCCGAAAAGCCTTGGTGGCGCTCGCATCCACCATGGATGCGAGGTCTGATCTTAAAGGCTATCCAGCTTGCTCTGCATGGCGCGGAGCTGTTCTTTCAGCTCGTCGATGTCCTTGGCTTCGGCCTTGCGGGTTTCCTTGGCCGGCGGCTTCATGAAGGGCGAGAACATCTGCATGGCCTGCTGGAACATCTCGGTGTTGCGGCGAACCTGTTCCTCGACCATCTGCATCGGCAGTTGCAGGTTCTTGCCAAGCGGCGTTTCGCCGAAGGCGCGGTTCATCTGCTCGCGCATCTGCGTCTGCTGCTCGGTGAAAGCGCGCATGGAATGCTCGAGGAAGCTCGGCACGACCATCTGCATCTGATCGCCGTAATAGCCGATCAACTGCCGCAGGAAGGAAATAGGCAGCAGCGTGTTGCCGGTCTTCGATTCCTGCTCAAAAATAATCTGCGTCAGGACCGAATGGGTGATGTCTTCACCGCTCTTGGCATCCTGGACGGTAAACTCTTCGCCCTTCTTCACCATCTCCGCCAGGTCGTCCAGCGTCACGTAGGTGCTGGTGCCGGTATTGTATAGGCGGCGATTGGCGTATTTCTTGATTACGATCTGGCCGTCATTCTTCGCCATTATCAGTCTCCTGGCCCCGTCTGATTGTATGGAATGCTCCTCCACCGCTGAGTGTAGACGCAAAAGAAGCTTGGTGACAATCGCTTTGTGCGATGCGGCAAGCCCTTTCCTTTGATTGGATTTTTTGCGGGCAATGACGGCTTCATGAAATCTGCATGCCGGAAATTCTTGCAGTTTGACTCCGGCGCAAAGCTTTGACAGTTTCGCCTCATATACACGTTCATCCTGTGAGGAGGCTTCCATGAGCAGTTCATCCATCGTTGTCGCCAGCGCGGCCCGTACAGCCGTCGGCTCCTTCAACGGCGCGTTTGCGGCCGTTCCGGCTCATGAGCTTGGCGCCACGGCGATCAAGGGCGCGCTGGAACGGGCGGGCGTCGAGGCAAAGGAAGTCGACGAAGTGATCCTCGGCCAGGTGCTGCAGGCCGGCGAAGGCCAGAACCCGGCCCGGCAGGCAGCCATGAAGGCCGGCATTCCGCAGGAAGCGACCGCCTGGGGCGTCAACCAGCTTTGCGGTTCGGGCCTGCGCGCCGTCGCGCTCGGCATGCAGCAGATCCTGACCGGCGATGCCAAGATCATCGTCGCCGGCGGCCAGGAATCSATGTCGATGGCRCCGCAYGCCGCTMATCTSCGYGCCGGCACGAAGATGGGCGACATGAAGATGATCGACACCATGATCAAGGAYGGCCTGACGGAYGCCTTCTACGGCTACCACATGGGCATCACGGCGGAAAACGTYGCCCGCCAGTGGCAGCTTTCCCGCGAGGAGCAGGAYCAGTTCGCCGTTTCCTCGCAGAACAAGGCGGAAGCCGCCCAGAAGGCAGGGCGCTTCAAGGATGAGATCGTTCCCTTCACCATCCAGACGCGCAAGGGCGACGTAACCGTCGATGCTGACGAGTATATCCGTCATGGCGCGACGCTGGACGGCATGGTGAAGCTGCGCCCGGCCTTCGACAAAGAAGGCACGGTGACCGCCGGCAATGCATCGGGTCTTAATGATGGCGCTGCAGCCACCGTGCTGATGACTGAGGCGGAAGCCTCGCGCCGTGGCATCCAGCCGCTCGCGCGCATCGTCTCCTGGGCAACGGCCGGCGTCGATCCGCAGATCATGGGTACAGGCCCCATTCCGGCATCCCGCAGGGCTCTGGAAAAGGCCGGCTGGTCCGTTGGCGATCTCGATCTCGTCGAGGCCAACGAAGCCTTTGCTGCCCAGGCTTGTGCCGTCAACAAGGATCTCGGCTGGGATACGTCGATCGTCAACGTCAATGGCGGCGCCATCGCCATCGGTCATCCGATCGGCGCGTCCGGCGCGCGCGTTCTCAACACGCTGCTGTTCGAAATGAAGCGCCGCGGCGCCCGCAAGGGACTTGCAACGCTGTGCATCGGCGGCGGCATGGGTGTCGCCATGTGCTTCGAGGCACTTTGACGCCTCGAAGCAGGATTTTCTATCGGAATCGGTGAAGAGAGGCGGAGCGGGCGACCTCGCGATCGGTTGTCACGTCTCCGTCGCAACAAAGGGGAGTGGCACATGAGCAGAGTGGTATTGGTAACCGGTGGAACGCGCGGTATCGGAGCGGCCATTTCGATGGCGCTCCACAACGCCGGCTACAAGGTTGCGGCGACCTATGCCGGCAACGAGGAAAAAGCTCATGCTTTCCACGAGGTCACGGGGATTTCCGTCTATCGGTGGGATGTGGCCGATTACGAGGCTTGCGGCAAGGGGATCGCCAAGGTCGAGCACGATCTCGGCCACGTCGACATCCTAGTCAACAATGCCGGCATTACGCGCGATGCCATGTTCCACAAGATGACGCCGCAGCAATGGCATGAGGTTGTCAACACCAACCTCAACGGCCTGTTCAACATGACCCACCATGTCTGGCAGGGCATGCGCGATCGCAGTTTTGGCCGCGTGATCAATATTTCGTCGATCAACGGTCAGAAAGGGCAGATGGGGCAGGCCAATTATTCCGCCGCCAAGGCCGGAGACCTCGGCTTCACCAAGGCGCTTGCGCAAGAGGGTGCTGCCAAGAATATCACGGTAAACGCCATTTGCCCTGGCTATATCGCGACGGAGATGGTGCTTGCCGTGCCGGAAAAGGTACTGAACGAGCGCATCATTCCCCAAATTCCGGTCGGACGGCTGGGTGAGCCAGAGGAAATCGCACGCATTGTGGTTTTCCTCGCCAGCGACGATGCCGGTTTCATCACCGGATCGACCATCACCGCAAATGGCGGACAGTTTTTCGTCTAAGCGGTTTTTCGACGGGATTGCCGGGTTAACCCGGCAATCATCCGCGGCCCGAACCGGCCGATTGCCGTTGTCGCGGCTTGAATTCCAGGATGACAGCTTCGATTGCCACTCGCCGTTTCTCCTTGCCGCGCGTTCTTGCGGCGGAGCCGAGCGCGTAAAAGGTTGTGCCGACGAATAGGAGTGCTGCAATGCTTGCGATAATTGCGGCCATAACGCCGTTCCTTTCTCAAAACACTGCTATTTCTCTCCCCGCAGCCGGTTGGTGCGGGAAGAGGATGATGTTGGCCAAGCGGCGCTACGATCTTTAAAATTGGCTTCGTGCGCTCCAGGCTTTTGATTTTGCGCATGTCGTTGCGGCAAAAACGCCGCATACTTTGCGCAGCATGCCCGAGCTTGTTTCGCGCCACTGTCTTGCGGCGCTGACATCATGACCGGCCGACCGCAAGGCAGCCGGTCATAAGACGTTCGTCTTAGCGGCAACGAGCCTCGTAGCGGCGGCCGTAGCGATCGCGATAGATGCAGTAGCCGCGGCGATCTTCGGACTGTCCGATGAGGTTGCCGACGAGGCCACCGGCGACTGCGCCGACCGCCGCACCACCCCAGCTATGCGTGGCGACGCCGCCAATCAAGGCGCCGGTACCGGCGCCGATGGCCGTGCCCTTTTCCGTTGCGGTGCACGATGCCAGTGCGCCGACGAGGGCGATAGCGGCAATGATCTTTTTCATGATGTTAGCTCCCTGGTGTTTCGAGGTTTTCAACGATGATCTGCGGATCAGATCCGCCCCATCAATAGCAGAATAAGGACAATGACGAGAACAAGCCCGAGACCACCCGACGGGCCGTACCCCCAAGCGCGGCTGTAACCCCAGCTAGGAAGTGCGCCAACCAGCAGCAGAATCAGTATTATGAGCAATATCGTACCAAGCATGATATGTCTCCTCCATGTCCGCCGCTGAAGTATCCCCGGCAGCACAAAGCCATCCAGCGACTTGCTTCAGCGTCTCGGCCAGATCCACTCGCAGGAAGTGCGACCGGAGTTTGCGGCATTTCTGCTGTAGAAACTTATTTCCTCGAAAATTGTTCCGGCTCAGAAATAAAAATACTCGCTGCCGACCGCTTCCATGGTCGGCAAAACATTAACGCGCGGGCACGGATTGGCCGAGACCTCTGCGGCATGTGAGTTAACTCTATGGTTAAAATATGATTAAAATACAATTGGTTGCGGTGAACGAAACGAGAAAGGGCCGACGTCTGCGATTCGTCGGTGATTCGTTCTGCATTTGGGCTTTGGTTAAAATCGAAGCCGTCTGGGCCGGAGTTTAGCTCCCAAGCCAGTGTGCGAATGAAGGCGTGGCATCGGCCAATCGGCACCGCGGATAGTCGCCGAAAAGTAGAGATCGGTCATTTCAATCGCTAACGGCGGCACATCGTCAGCTGCCTGCTGCCAATCGCAGTTCTTCATGTCGCGACGCCATCGGTCCGTTGCCACCATATATAGCCGTGAACAAATGAAATACGCGCATGAATCAATGATTCGTCGCCGATTCGTTCCGGCTTTGATCGAAGCGTTAATATGAACATCTTTTGGTTGCATGCGCCGATTTTTATATTTGTACTCGCTGAAAGATTAATCGCAATCCAGGATTCGGCACGATTCGCAGCTTCAACCCTTCAGAGTCCTGTGTGAATCCGGCGGAGAGGCACCATATATGGTGTAGAACAAAGGCGGAATCGGCCGGAATCGCCGATTCGTCGCTGATTCGTTCAGGCTTTGACCCGAATCTTAATGAGGAGGTCACCGATGAGGAAATAGCTATTATTTACAGATCTTTAACCACGAATTCATTCGAGTTTCGGCCTGCCTCAGACTCTCCGCTTGACTCATCTTGCCGGGAAGAGGGTGGTAAAAATGTGATTCAGCATTTGGTGGGACTCTAGCAATCGAAATCCATATATAGTAGAGAACGCATGAAGAACATCGCTGAGTCACCGATTCGTCTCCGATTCGTTCTCAGGCTGTTCCGGAATCGCCGGGACTCGCATTGGCTGCAAGGGTAATGTAGCTTTTGGTTGAATTTGCTCGTTGTGAAATCGAATGTTGCGGCAGTTGTTTTTTCATTCAGGTCTTGCCTTTGTCACATATGGTCGTCATCTCTTCCTTTCTTCCAAGAGGAGCTTGCTGATCGGAAGACGGTAGTTTCTCGCCCATGCACGGACCAATGACCAAAAATTTGCAGCCTATGATCCTGAGCGGACGCGGCGTAACCGCGGTGCTCGGACCGACCAATACCGGCAAGACCCATTATGCCATCGAGCGTATGGTGGCGCACGGCAGCGGCGTTATCGGCCTGCCGCTGCGGCTGCTGGCGCGCGAGGTTTATACGCGCGTGGTCGAAAAGGTCGGGGCGCAGCATGTGGCGCTGGTGACGGGTGAAGAGAAGATATCGCCGCCCAACGCGCGCTATTCGGTCTGCACGGTGGAGGCCATGCCGCGTGAGACGCGTGCCTCCTTCGTTGCTATCGACGAAGTGCAGCTGGCGGGCGACCTTGAGCGTGGTCACATCTTCACGGACCGTATCCTGCATCTGCGCGGTCGGGACGAGACATTGCTGCTCGGTGCAGGCACCATGCGGCCGATTCTTGAGCAGCTGCTGCCCGGGATCACCGTTCTTGAGCGGCCGCGGCTTTCGCACCTTTTCTATGCCGGGCAAAAGAAGATCACACGTCTGCCGCAGCGTACCGCGATCGTCGCCTTTTCCGCCGACGAAGTTTACGCGATCGCCGAGCTCATTCGCCGCCAGCGCGGCGGCGCCGCCGTGGTGCTAGGCGCGCTCAGCCCGCGCACCCGCAACGCTCAGGTCGCGCTCTATCAGGCCGGCGACGTCGAATATCTGGTCGCGACCGATGCGATCGGCATGGGCCTCAACCTCGATGTCGATCATGTCGCCTTTGCTCAGGATCGCAAATTCGACGGCTATCAGTTTCGCAATCTCAATCCGGGCGAGCTCGGCCAGATCGCCGGCCGTGCCGGCCGTCATCTCAAGGACGGCACTTTCGGCGTGACCGGCCAGGTCGATCCTTTCGACGACGAACTGGTGCGCCGGATCGAAGGGCACGAGTTCGATACGGTAAAGGTGTTGCAGTGGCGCACCAAGGATTTCGATTTCTCCTCAATTGCCGCATTGCGCGCCAGTCTGGAAGACGCGCCACGCGTGCAGGGCTTGACGCGGGCGCTGCCTGCGGTAGACCAGCAGGCGTTGGAATATTTGTCACGCGATCTGGAGATTGTCGATCTTGCCAACAACCCGGCCCGGGTTGAGAAATTATGGGAGGCCTGTGCGCTTCCGGACTACCGGCGCATTACGCCTGCCCAGCATGCCGATCTCATCGCCACCCTCTTTTCCGATCTTGTCCGCTATGGCACGGTGAAAGAGGATTTCCTCGCCGAACAGGTGCATCGCGCCGATCGGACAGATGGCGAGATCGACACGCTTTCGGCGCGAATCGCGCAGATAAGGACTTGGACCTATGTGTCGAATCGGCCCGGCTGGCTTGCCGATCCGACACACTGGCAAGAAAAGACGCGGGAAATCGAGGATCGATTGTCCGACGCGTTACATGAGAGGTTGACGAAACGCTTTGTTGATCGCAGGACATCTGTGCTCATGAAGCGCCTGAGAGAGAATGCGATGCTGGAAGCTGAAATCAGTGTGAATGGGGATGTCTTCGTCGAAGGACATCATGTGGGACAGTTGACCGGATTCCGGTTCACGCCTATCTCGGGAACCGAGGGGCCGGACGCCAAGGCTGTCCAGGCTGCCTCGCTGAAGGCGCTCGCGCTGGAATTCGAGGCGCGTGCCGCCCGTATGCACGCGGCTGGCAACGGCGATCTTGCGATCAGTGCCGATGGCCTGGTGCGCTGGCTCGGCGACCCTGTGGCGCGCCTGTCGGGCAGCGATCACATCATGCGTCCGCGCGTCATCCTGCTCGCCGACGAGCAGCTGACGGGCAATGCGCGTGATCATGTCGCCGCGCGTATCGAGCGTTTTGTGAATCATCACATCAGCACGATCCTGAAGCCGCTGGACGATCTTCAGCGCGCAGAAGACCTGCAGGGTCTGGCCAAGGGCCTTGCTTTCCAGCTGGTGGAAAATCTCGGCGTTCTGTTCCGCCGTGACGTTACCGAAGAGGTAAAGTCGCTGGATCAGGATGGACGCGCCTCCATGCGTCGCTACGGCGTTCGCTTCGGCGCCTACCATATTTTCGTGCCCGCACTGCTGAAGCCGGCTCCGGCCGAGCTCATCACTTTGCTCTGGGCATTGAAGAACGACGGTCTCGACAAGCCGGGCTATGGCGATCTGATCCCCGTATTGGCCGCAGGCCGCACGTCTGTCGTCACGGATCCGAGCTACGAGCGCATGTTCTACAAGCTCGCGGGCTTCCGGTTCCTCGGCAAGCGTGCGGTGCGCATCGATATTCTCGAGCGCCTGGCGGACCTGATCCGTCCGCTGCTGCAGTGGAAGCCCGGCCAGGCTTCGCGCCCGGAAGGTGCCTATGACGGCCGCCGATTCACGACGACCACGGCGATGCTCTCCATCCTCGGCGCAACGCTGGAAGACATGGAAGAGATCCTCAAGGGTCTCGGCTATCGTGCCGATGCCGTGAAGCCGGAGGAGGCAGCTGCTTTCCTGGCGCAGCAGGATGCGAGCGCCGCGCCGGCACCGGTGGCGGAAGCGGCTGGCGAGAATGCTGACCATGACGATGCCGACGCGGCTGGCGAAGAGCCGGCTAAGGAGGCCGAAATCGTTGCGCAGGAAGTAGCTCCGGCTGCCGAAGCTGCCCCGGTTGAAGCCGTTGCAGTTTCGGAAGCTGTGGCTCCCGATGCCGTTGCCGCCGAAGCTGTCGAGCCGAAGCCGGTTCTGCTTTGGCGTCTTGGCGGGCGCAGCGATCAGCAGCAGCGTCAGGGCGGCCGTGGTCACGGCGATCGTCGTGGCCAGCAGGGCGAAGGCCGCGGCCATCAAGGCAATCGTCGCGCTGGCGGCGAGCAAGCAAGCGGCGAAGGCAACCGCGAGGGTCGTGATCGTCGCGACGGGCGCGAGGCTCGCAGCGGTGACAAGGGTCCGCGTGGCAACAATCGCGAGGGCGGCCGTCCGCAGCAGCAAGGCGGGCGTGGCGAGCGTAACGATCGTCAGGAGCGTGGCGACCGGAACGATCGCAACAATCGGAACGACCGCAACAGCCGCGGCGCATCGCAGCCTTTGCGCTTCGAAGCAAAGCCGCCGCGCAAGGAAAAGCCGATCGATCCGGATTCTCCGTTCGCAAAGCTCGCTGCCCTCAAGGAGCAGATGAAGAAATAGGCCATGAAGGACGAGAAGCAGCCATTTTCCGGTTCGCGCCAGCGCATCGACAAATGGCTCTTCTTTGCCCGGATGGTGAAATCCCGCTCGCTGGCCCAGCTGTATGTGCAGAATGGCAGCGTGCGGGTGAATGGCGAACGCGTCGTTCAGCCAAGCTACAATTTAAAGGTCGGCGACCGTATAGAGCTCTCGCTGGAGCGTCGCGACATCATCCTGATCGTGCGGGCAGCCGGTGAGCGCAGAGGGCCTTTCGAGGAAGCCAAGCTGCTCTATGACGACCTGACGCCACCGCCGAGTGAGACAAAACACCTCACCCCCTTCGAGCAGGCACAGCGGGCTCCGGGCAGCGGCAGGCCGACCAAACGCGACCGACGTGCAATCGATCGCCTGATCTCGGACGATGATTAGAAAACTCTGTCTGTCGCTGGCGGTTTTGGAGATTGTTTGTCCTTGAAATTGGCTGACAAAGTCGATACCTCACGATCAACCTGCCGGTAACCAAGCCGGACGGCGAGTCTGCGCATCGCGCATTCGTCTGCTCGTTCGGCTCCGTGGAAAGGCGCGACGTTCCAGGTTGCGCAGCTGCGGAAGCTAGAGACATTCCTGGAGTGCTTCATGACATATGTCGTGACCGACAATTGCATCCGCTGCAAGTATACCGATTGCGTAGAAGTCTGCCCTGTCGACTGCTTCTACGAGGGTGAGAATTTCCTCGTCATCCATCCCGACGAATGCATCGATTGCGGCGTCTGCGAACCGGAATGTCCGGCGGAGGCTATCAAGCCCGATACTGAGCCTGGCCTCGATAAGTGGCTGAAAATCAATGCCGAATATGCATCCATCTGGCCGAATATCACGGTCAAGCGTGACGCGCTTCCGGAAGCCAAGGAGATGGACGGCGAGCAGGGCAAGTTCGAGAAATATTTCTCGACCAATCCCGGCGCCGGCGATTGATCAGGGGCGGTGACAGGCCGCCCATAAAGGTGTAGTCGATATTGCACGGAGCGAATCACCACGGCTGAGCCGCATGGTGGTCAACGTGGCCATTTTGGCGCGCGTGAAGCAAATTATTGATTTCCTCAGATTTTTGTGATAGCTTGCTCATACTGATCCACAGCGGCATTTCGCATGCCCAAAACCATCACGAAAGCAAATAGCCAATCCGTACGCGGTTTCCCTGCCATATCAACGTTTTGTGTGTCGGGTCTGGGGTCGCGATGGATGGGTTAGTGTTTGCATGAGTCTGGCTGGACCAGGATGAAGTCCTTGACGGTGCTTCCGTCTCATCCGGGCCTGACTGACCCGGCCCCGGCCCTTAACCCGGGCGCGTAACAGGGAGTTTTTGAAAAGAATGACGACCCAGCAGAAAAAACCTTCAGCAGCACGCCATGGCTTCAAGACTGGTGAAGCGATCGTTTATCCGGCCCACGGTGTCGGTACGATCACTGCGATCGAAGAGCAGGAAGTTGCGGGCATGAAGCTCGAGCTGTTCGTAATCGACTTCGAGAAAGACAAGATGCGTCTGAAGGTGCCGGTAGCCAAGGCCATGAGCATCGGTATGCGCAAGCTTTCCGAGACGGATTTCGTCGATCGTGCATTGAAGGTCGTGCAGGGCAAGGCCCGCGTGAAGCGCACCATGTGGTCGCGCCGCGCTCAGGAATATGATGCCAAGATCAATTCCGGCGATCTGATCTCGATCGCGGAAGTGGTTCGCGACCTCTATCGCGCCGAGAACCAGCCGGAACAGTCCTATTCCGAACGTCAGCTTTATGAGGCTGCGCTTGATCGCATGGCGCGCGAAATTGCCGCCGTCAACAAGATGTCGGAAACGGAAGCTGTCCGCCTTGTCGAGACCAATCTCAACAAGGGTCCGAAGCGTGGCAAGGTCATCGAGGACGACGATTCCCAGGACGAAGCCGCATAAGGCCAAGGCGCCCTATACCACTTTTAAAAACCCGGCCTTCGCGCCGGGTTTTTTCTTTGGAACCTTTTTCGTACTGCCGCGTTTTAACCTCGTGTTGGCGGTTGGTGTGGGTGTTCTCCGGTAGGGGAATTTCCAGGCAGGCCGCTTCATGAATGTTCACGAGGACCGGCCTATGCGTTTTCATCCGAAGCTCCCCGGCGATCTGAAGATGCTTCAATCGTCAGACCCGTTCGATGAGATCGAACTAGACTAGTCATCGATCATCCGGCGCGCCGGAGATCGGTCTCCAATTTCGCATTTCACTCAATTGATTTTCATCCGAACAGCGATGTCCGGAAACGATGACTGCTGCCCTTCTCGTCGACCGCGGCATAGAGACGATTTGAGGCCGAACCTAGGAGATGCATATGACGAATATGTCTGCAGATCGGCGAATGATCAAAGTTGCGATGGCTGCTCCCTATCTCGATCGCGACGAAGAACATGACCTTGCCATACGCTGGAAGGACCATGAGGATCGCGGCGCCCGCAATCAGATCGCAACCGCCCATATGCGCCTTGTCATTTCGATGGCGGGCAAGTTTCGCAATTTCGGCTTGCCGATGAGCGATCTCGTACAAGAGGGCTATGTAGGTCTGTTGGAAGCGGCGGCAAGGTTTGAGCCGGAGCGGGAAGTGCGTTTCTCGACCTATGCCAGCTGGTGGATCCGGGCGTCGATTCAGGATTATATCCTGCGCAACTGGTCGATCGTTCGCGGTGGCACGAGCTCGGCGCAGAAAGCGCTGTTCTTCAATCTCCGCCGCCTGCGCGCGAAGCTGGCGCGAAGCGATTCGAACGTCACCGTCCAGGCCATCCATGAGGAAATCGCCGTGACGCTCGGCGTCAGCCTCGCCGATGTGCAGACGATGGATGCGCGTCTTTCCGGCAGCGACACGTCGCTGCAGGCGCCGTCGATATCAGGCGATTCCGAAAGCGCCGAGCGTATCGATTTCCTGATCAGCGACGAGCCGCTTCCGGACGAGCAGGTGTCCGACATGATCGATGGCGAACGTCGCCGTGTCTGGCTCGCATCGGCGCTGAAGCATCTCAATGAGCGTGAAATGAAGATCATCCGTGCTCGCCGCCTTGTCGAAGACGGGGCGACGCTAGAGGAGCTTGGTGCTGATCTCGGCATCTCCAAGGAGCGCGTCCGACAGATCGAAAGCCGTGCGATGGACAAGCTTCGCTGCGCCTTAGTCGATGCCGATCCGCGCATGGCGAGCTACGCCTGACAGCGACCTTCTCCCGGCTGGGAGAAGGTAATGCCCCTACAGCCTTTCCGTTTTTCTGCGAAACGCGAAAATGTGCTCTCTTGCGGCTACGCAATTTCGGGCGGACAACCGCTTCGCCCTTTTCCGGGAGTTGCTCTATTCGGCGATAATCTTGACCTTGTCGCCCGGTGCGATGCTTGCGCCGGTGGGCAGGGCATTGATCAATTTGAACAGGTCAAGCTTGCGGTCGGTGCCCATCATGCGGGCGGCAAGCGTGGTGATCGTATCACCGGGCTTGACGGTGACGACGCGCACGCGGAGCGGCTTTAGCGATGCTGCCTCGTCCGGCGTCATGTGCCGGAAGCTCGCGCGCAGCACATTGGCCGTCTGATCCAACTGGGCAATATTTCCCTTCGGAACTGCCGTCAGGAAGCGGAAGATCTGTGTGCGGTCGCGGATCACGGTGACGTCGAAGTCCCAGCGATCGGCAGAGGCGCGCGCGGTCGCTGCCGGCATGCCGTTGACGGTGATCGACTTGATCGACGTGGGATCGAGGCCCGTCACCCAACCGCTGGAAATATAGTTCGTCAGATTCTGGTTCTGCGTATCGGCTACACCATCGAAACGGATGGCGATGTCGCCCGGGCCGGTCGCCATGACGGCTTCGACCTTGTTGTCGATGCGAAAGTCGGGCGGTACGTCGAAGCGGATGCCGAGACCGCCATGCAGGAATGTTTGGCCGCGCACATAGCCTTCTTCAGGACTGTCGCCATAGAGCAGGCCATCAATGCCGCTCAGATAGTAGCCGCGCCCGGTGTCGCCAACTTTGCCTTCCTCGCCGAATTGGCGGGCATGCGCCTTGGCAAGGTCGATGCGCTGTGGCGTGCTTGGATGGCTCGACAAGAAGTCCAGGCTCTGATCGGCGTCGGAATTGGCCGTCATGAAGCGGCTGTAGTCTTCCATGGCATTGAGGAAGCGCGCAGCGGCGTAGGGGTCGTAGCCGGCTTGGCCGAGCGTGCGGATACCGATCTCGTCCGCCTGCAGTTCCTGCTGGCGCGAGAACGCGGCGAGACGCAGCTTGCCGCGGGCAAGCGCCTGCTTGCCGGCAAGATCGCTCGACAGAACTTCGGCAACGACGCGGCTGGCAATGACTTCAGCCTCTTCGCGCTTCTGCCGTTCGATGCCGTGGTTGGCCGTGACGTGCGCCATTTCGTGTGACAGGACAGCCGCGACTTCGGACGCGTCGTTGGCCAAGGCCAGCAGGCCGCGCGTCACGTAAAGATAGCCGCCCGGCAGCGCGAAGGCGTTGATCGACGGCGAATTGAGAATGGTGATGCGGTAGGACTGCTGCGGGTTCTCCGACACGCTGGTCAAGGCGCCGGCAATGCGGGCAACGAGGCGCTCCGTCTTGGCGTCCTTATACTCGCCGCCGTAGCTTGCGAGAATCCGCGGATGCTCGCGGGCACCCATTTGCGCGCGCGGGTCGTTCTTCTGTACCTCGGAAACGATCTGCGGGTTGGCCGAAGGCGAAACGCTCGGCTGATACGACTGATCCATAACAGTTTGGCAGCTGTTCAGCATCGCAGCGGCGACAAGGAGAGGCGCTAGGCGGCGCAAACGGGCTGCGACGGTCGCTCTGATCCTTCGTTCTGCTCGTTCGCTCTGCTTGTTTACCAGTGTCTCACTCATTTCGCTGCCATGCCGGCTCGGCGCCAAATCCGGTTGATCGTGACCGGGCGGATCATCGTCGCGCGCCGATAAAGGTTGCCTTTACCCCATCGATCCGCATTTGCCCGGACGGTCTCCACCCTTTGCTGTAGCCGATTTTGGCACCGGTTGCATAGCGAGACTCCGTTTAAATGTGGCAGCGTTGTATTTTAGCAAGCATTTCCCCGGACTTTCAGCCGCTCGGCGCGACGAAATTAAGGCAAAGCCCGTGGCATAATGCTGCGTCGCACTTAATGGCGGAGAAATGTTGTAAGTGCCGGGATGTCGGCAGTGTTTAGAAACGCCTCGATCGGGGCGGAAAGTGCGATTTTGCCGCCGTCGATAAAGACAGCATGGTCGGCAAGGCGCCGTACCTCCGCAGGATCGTGCGAGACGATCAGCACCGTATTGCGGGTTTCCCGGTGCAGGGTTTTCAGCAATTCAACCATGCCGGAGCGCAGTCCGGGATCGAGTGCTGCGAAGGGTTCGTCCAGGAGCAGGATCGGCTTGTCGCGCACCAATGCTCTGGCGAAAGCGGCACGCTGGCGTTCGCCGCCCGATAGGGTTCCAGGTTTGCGACGTTCGAAACCGGCCAGCCCGACGCGCGCAAGTGCCTCCGAGACCTTCTGCCGGTCCTGTGCGGAGAGCTTCAGTGAAGGGTTGATGCCCAGGCCGACATTGGTGAAAAGGTCGAGATGGGCAAAGAGATTGTTGTCCTGGAAGACGAGCGATACCGGCCGCTCGGCGGGATGCTTGCCGGTCACGTCCTGTCCGGCAAGGAGAACGCGGCCGCGATCGGGTTGTTCGAAGCCGGCCAAGAGATTGAGGAAGGTCGATTTGCCCGCCCCGGAAGGTCCGGCAACCGCAATGATCCTGCTTTGCGGCAATGCGCAATCGAAGCGGAAGTCATGCGTCCCGAGCCGCAATTCGACGCCTGTCATCGCGATGCTGCGTTCGATCATGTCGCTGCCGTCAGTCATTTTGCTTGCCTTCACCGTCGCGAGCGCCCTGGCCCGCCGTGCCTGCGATGGTGAGGAGAAAGCATACCATGCCGAGGATCAGGGCATATCCATCGGCGTCGTTGGTGCGGTAGCTGCCAAGCTTGCTGTAAACCAGCCAGGGCAGGGTCATCAGGCTGCTGGAGCCGAAGAGGGCCACGGCGCCGAGATCGCCGAGCGAAAGTGCCATGGCGAAGGAGAGCGCGGTGAAGAGGGGCTTGCGAAGGCCGGGCCAATCAATGAGCCAGAGTCGCGTTACGCCCTGAAGGCCAAGGCTTGCAGCCAGCCGCGCGGTGCGCCGCCGATGAACGGCATAGGCCGGCTCCAATACCCGGATAACGAAGGGAAGCGCCATCAGCGCGTTGATGATGACGATCAGGACTGCGGCGAATCGGCTGGGGTCGCCGAGCGGGCGGAGTGCCAGGAACCAGCCGGTCGCCAGCACGATCGGCGGAACGAGCAGAATGAGCGACGAGGCTCCCGTCAGGGTGGCCGCAAGGCTGCGCAGGCTCCACGATTTTTTGCGATCTGCTGAGATCACCGAGCGGGCATGAATGATGGCAAACGATATCACGACGGCCAAAAGCCCGGCGGCAAGCGCGATTCCGAGGCTGGTTATGGCTGCCTGCAGAAAGATCGCCTGACCGGCGAGCCTGAGAAGATTGCCCTCGAGACCGGCGACAATGACGGATGCGAGCGGCAGGCCGATAAAGAGAGCGGCGGCAAGCAGCATGGCGGCATCGGCCCATCGGGCGCCGCGCAGTTGCCCGTCGATGCGCCGCAGGGCGCGGCCACTCGTCAGCCCGTGGTCGTCCGCCGAGGGAAACAGCGTCATCGCTCCGAGGACCATCGCTGTGACGACGATCTGCAGCAGCGACAGCATCACGGCGCGGCCAGGATCGAAATCGAAACGCAACGCCTGATAGATCGCCACTTCCAGTGTCGTTGCAGCCGGGCCGCCGCCGAGGGTTAGCACCAGTGTGAAGCTGGTAGCGCAGAGCATGAAGATCAGGCCGGCAATGCCGGGGATGAGGCCGCGCAGCACAGGCCATTCGATAAAGCGGAATACGGAATGTGGTTTCATGCCGAGGCCGCCGGCCACCAGCCAATATTCCGCCGGCACGCGCTCCAACCCAGCCAGCATCAGCCGGCAGGCGAGCGGCATGTTGAAGAAGACATGCGCCAGCAGAATGCCGGGCAAGCCATAGATGCTGACGGGCTGCGACAAGCCGAGGGCGGCAAGCGCCTGATTGAGCAGGCCCTGCCGGCCCCATATGCCAAGCAGGCCGAGCGCGCCAATCAGCACCGGCAGGCCCATGGGTACGGCCATCAGCCGGATCAGCCAAAGACGGCCGGGAAAGTGCGGTTGGCGCGCAAGCGCCCGGGCGACCGGTATGGCAAGGGCGACGGAAAGCAATGTCGATAGGATCGCCTGCAGCAGTGTGAACCGCAGCACGCGCAGCAGGTAGGGGTCGGTCAATGGGTTGTCGCCGCCGGATTCGATACCGGCGGCAAGCAGGATTGCCACGGCGATCCCAACGAAAAGCGCTATGCCAGCGAGGCCGAGCGCCCCAGCGGAAATGGCGCGCCTTCGTTCGGATGCCGTGAGCATGGTCGCGATATCAGTTGCCGCTGGTGGCTGTCAGCCACTCGTCGATCCAGGCCTTGCGGTTCTTTTCGACGACATCGGGGCTGATGAGGAAGGTCTTTGACGGCACGACGAGCTTGCCGAAGGCGTCTGGCAGCGGCGTCGAGGTGGCCGAGACCGGCATCATCCAGTTGCTTGTTGGGATGATGTCCTGGAAGCCCGGAGAGACCATGAACTTCAGGAAGTCGTGGGCAAGGTCCTTATTGGGCGACGATTTGATGAGGCCGGCGACCTCGATCTGGATGTAATGCCCTTCGGAGAAGCTGGCGGCCTGATAGCGGTCGGTCTTTTCCTCGATCATGTGGTAGGCCGGCGATGTCGTATAGGAGAGCACCATCGGCGCTTCGCCCTTGGTGAAGAGGTCGTAGGCTTCCGACCAGCCGGGCGTTACCGTCAGGATGCGGCCCTTGAGCTTTGCCCAGGCATCGGCTGATTTATCGCCATAGATCGATTTTACCCAGAGCAGCAGGCCGAGGCCGGGCGTCGAGGTGCGGGGATCCTCGATGACGATCTTCTGCTTGGGATCGCCCTCGACGAGATCTTTCATGCTCTTAGGCGGATTCTTGATTGTCTGTGTGTCGTAGATGACGGCGAAATGGCCGTAGTCATAGGGCACGAAGATATCGTTCTTGAAGTCGCCGGGAACCTTGAGTGCCGAGGTATCGACACCGCTTGCGTCGAAAAGGCCGGTGTCCTTGGCTTCGTCGACGAGGTTGGTGTCGAGGCCGAGGACGACGTCGGCCTTGGTGCCGGCGCCTTCGAGCTTCAGGCGGGAGAGAAGCGCAACGCCATCGGTGACACTGACGTAATTGACCGTGCAGCCGCAGGTCTTTTCGAAGGCGACTTTGATCTTCGGGCCGGGACCCCATTCGGACGTGAAGCTCTCATAGGTATAGATGGTCAGCGTCTTGTCGGCCGCAGCTGCGGGCTGGACGGCGAAAAACGTCGTTCCGGCGGCGAGCGCCAGGCCGGTGATGAATGACAATAGCGAACGGTCGTGCATGGCAGCGCCTCCTCTTTGGTTTCGTCTTGAAGGGGAAAAGGGCGCTATGATTTCGTCACGCGTCTAATCCCTCCGCCGGTGTTAGCCGGATCAGGTTCCGCGGGTTGGCCGGTGAAAGCCTCTCAGCCAGATATCCGATAGGACACAAGGCACCCCGTTAGAGCGTCGGCAGATTTAGCCCTGTGACGAAGGGATGACAAGGGAAATGATTCCCTTGTCGATTGCAGCATGGAAGACCTACTCGGCAGCTTCTGCGACGGCGGCGCTTTCCTGTGCCTTGCTGGCGCCGGGAAGCTGCACGTTTTTCAGCGTAAGAGAGGTCAGCAGGCCGAGCAGGCAGATGCCGGCAGCGGTCATGAAAAGCGGGCTGAAGGCGCCCGCATAGGCGTTGGCGACGGCTTCGCGGGTTGCCTCGGGCAAGGCGGCCATCATCTTCGGAGTCAGCTGCTCGATATCGGACACACCGGATATCGAAACGCCGATATTGCCAAGCTTTGCGGCAATGATGGCGCCGTAGATCGAGATGGCGATCGAGGCGCCGCCCATGCGCGAGAGCGTGACGGCGCCGGTCGCAGCGCCGACGTCGCGGGCCGCTGCCGCGTTCTGCACGCCGATGACGGGCACCTGCTGGGCAAGACCGATGCCGATGCCATGCAGCAGCATCAAGGCACCGATGACGGTGATCGGCGTTCCGGCATGGACGAAGGCGAGCGATGCAAAGGCGATGGTACTGCAGGTGGCGCTTGCGACCGCGAAGGGCTTGTAGCGTCCCCTTGCTGCGATCAGCCGGCCGGCAGACAGGGAGCCGCAGACGAGGCCGCCGGTCAGAAGAATGAACAACAATCCGGTCATCGAGGGCGAAAGGCCGGTCGTGGTCTGCAGGAACAGCGCGAAGTAGTTGACCATGCCGATGGCGACGGCGCCGCTAGTGATCGAGATTACCAGAAGCCGGCCGAATGTCGGATTGCGGAAGAGCGACATGGGGACGATCGGCTCCGGAGCGCGGCGCTCGATGAAGACCCAGGTGACCGCGCAGAGGACGCCGAAAGCGATGATGCCGAGGCATTGCGGCGACAAGAGCGATCCGAAAAGCTCGCTGCCGTCAGCGGCAAGCACGATGCTTGTCGTCGTCAAGGCAAGGACGATCGCGCCGGCATAATCGATCTTCGGTCGGCGGGCCGGCTTGCGGTAGGGCAGCATGGTGGCAAGGCCCGCCAGCACGATGAAGCCGATCGGCACATTGACGAGGAAGATCGAGCGCCAGCCGAACAGATCGCTCATCGTGCCGCCAAGGACCGGGCCGACGGCGCCGGAGGCCATCAGCACGAGGCTGGAATAGCTCTGGTAGCGGGCGCGCTCGCGCGGCTCGAAGAGATCGGCGTTGACGGCGAAGATCGAGACCATGATGCCGCCGCCGCCGAAGCCCTRCAGCACGCGGGCGGCGATCAGCGTGTTCATRGAAACCGCAAGGCCGCAGACGGCGGAGCCGATCGTGAAGATTGCGATCGCTGTCATCATCACATATTTGCGGCCGAAGAGATCGCCGAGCTTGCCGTAGACGGGCATGACGGCGGAAAGGGAGAGGAGATAGGCCGATCCGATCCAGCCGAAGCGTTCGAGATGGCCGAATTCGCCGACGATCGTCGGGAGCGCCGTCGATACGATCTGGTTGTCGAGCGTCGCCATGAACATGGCGGTCATCAGGAACAGGAAGAGAATAAGCCGACGTCTATGGTCCGCCACGAGCGGCGCGAACTTTGTCTGCATGTCCATGGGGCAAGAAATCCGAGCTTGGCCGGAACGTTGCGCTATCGAGCGAATGCGCGGGACGCCCAGTCTTCATGGTTGAAACATATGTGCTATTAGCATATAATTGTCAATGGCAGGTGAATGCCATTTGCATGTTTTGTTTCCTCTCAACCTCTGCTATGGTGGAAGGATGACATCTGCGACGAATACACGTGAAGTTGAAGCCCAGACGCCGGCCGAAGACGAGAAGTTCCAGCGCATCGGCCAGGCGATGATGCGCATGCGTTTGCTCACAGGCCGCCGCATGATCGGCAGGCTTGCCATTCAGCATGTTGCGCCTGGGCTCGAGCTATCGCATCTCGATGTGCTCGATGTCGTGCGGCGTGCGGAAGGGACCGGGGAGGTGACCGTCGGCACGATCGCCGAGCTGCTGCGCATCGATCCCTCCCGGGCGAGCCGCATCGTTGCCGACATGGTGGCCCGCGGTGTTTTGCGCCGCAAGGCATCGCAGGCGGATGCCCGGCGCATCGTCGTCGTGCTCACCGCACTCGGGCAGCGCCTGCTGTCGGAGATCCAGGTGCAGAAGTATTCCGTTATCAGCAGCATTTTCGCCGATTGGTCCCCAGAGGATATCGAAAGCTTTTCGCTGCTGTTTGATCGTTATGTCAGCGGCTATGAACGCATTTTCCAGGCGAACTTGAGTGAAACCGCCGACTGATCGGCCCCAGCGGGCTGTTCTGGCGAATGGCGCTCTTCCCTAGGTGTAGGACTTTGCGCTATGGGCTTGACCCATGAACCAGTCCACCACATTCACCATTCTGCTTGGCGGCGAGCTTCGTCTGACGGACCGGCTGCGGACGGCCGTTTCCGGTAGTCGTTTCATTGCCGCCGATGGCGGCATGCGCCATGCCATTGCGCTTGGAGCCGAGCCGGAACTATGGGTCGGTGATTTCGATTCCACGCCAGCGGATCTGCTTGCAGCATTTCCGGACGTGACGAAGCAGCCCTATCCGGCGGCGAAAGCGGCAACCGATGGCGAGATTGCCGTATCGGAAGCGATCAACCGCGGCGCCGTGAGGCTGATCCTCGCCGGCGCCATGGGCGGCGAGCGTTCGGATCATGCGATCCAGCATCTGCTCTATGGTCTGCAGCTTGCCGAAAAGGGCTTCGATGTGCTGCTGACTTCGGGCGACGAGGAGGCCGTGCCGCTGCCACCGGGTAAACTGGAGCTGGATCTGCCGGCCGGCTCGCTGTTTTCGGTGCTCGGTTTCAGCGATCTCACGGGCCTTTTCATCGAAAATGCCCGTTATCCCTTGCGCGACTTCCATCTGCCCTTCGGCGGGTCGCGCACCATTTCCAATGTGGCGGAAGGCGCAGTTCGCTTTTCGCTCGGCAGCGGCAGGGCGATCGTTCTTGCCCGCCCTTATGATCTCAGCGGAGTCTGATCTTGGCCCCTCCTATTCTGAAACTCGACGACATCTTCCTGAGCTTTGGCGGCGCGCCTCTTCTGGCTGGCGCCGGCCTGCAGGTCGAGCCGGGTGACAAGATCTGCCTGGTCGGACGCAATGGTTCCGGCAAGTCGACGCTTCTGAAGATTGCTGCCGGCATCGTTGAAGCGCAGTCGGGTGAGGTGTTTCGTCATCCGTCGTCGACCGTGCGCTATCTCGAACAGGCGCCGGATTTCGCCGGTTACAAGACCGTGGCGGCCTATGCCGAAGCAGGCCTCGGACCCGGCGACGATCCCTATCGAGTCACCTATCTCCTCTCGCATCTCGGCCTGACCGGCGAGGAAGATCCCAAGAACCTCTCGGGCGGCGAGGCACGTCGCGCGGCTCTGGCGCGCGTCATGGCGCCGGAGCCGGATATCCTGCTGCTCGACGAGCCGACGAACCATCTCGACCTGCCGACCATCGAATGGCTGGAAGGCGAGCTGCAGAAGAGCCGCAGCGCGCTCGTGCTGATCTCGCATGACCGTCGTTTTCTTGAGAAGGTCTCGACAGCGACCGTATGGCTCGACCGCGGCACGTCGCGCCGGCTGGACAGAGGCTTTGGTCATTTCGAAGCCTGGCGCGACCAAGTGCTCGAGGCAGAGGAGCTGGAACAGCACAAGCTCGGCAAGCAGATCGAACGCGAAGAGCACTGGCTGCGCTACGGCGTGACCGCCCGACGCAAGCGCAATATGCGCCGTCTTGGCGAATTGCAGGACATGCGCTCGCGCCATCGCGGTCACAAGGGCGCGCTGGGCACGGTGCAGGCGGCGGCGTCCGATGCGCAGGAAAGCGGCAAGCTGGTGATCGAGGCGGACAAGATCACCAAGACCTATGGCGATCGCGCCATCGTCACGCCGTTCTCGATCCGCGTGCATCGCGGTGATTGCATCGGTCTTGTCGGCCCGAACGGCGCCGGCAAGACGACGCTTTTGAAGATGCTGACCGGCCAGCTGGAGCCTGACAGCGGCATGGTGAAACTCGGCACCAACCTGGAGATCGCCACGCTCGACCAGAAGCGCGAGGAGTTGAACCCGGAAGACACGCTCGCCAACTACCTGACCGACGGTCGCGGCGAGAACCTCCTCGTCAATGGCGAGCAGCGGCATGTTACCGGCTACATGAAGGAATTCCTGTTCCAACCGGAACAGGCGCGCACGCCGATCAAGAATCTCTCCGGCGGCGAGCGCGCCCGGCTGATGTTGGCGCGCATCCTGTCGCGGCCGACCAATCTTCTGATCCTCGACGAACCGACGAACGACCTCGACATCGAGACGCTCGATCTGCTGCAGGAAATCGTCTCCGGTTTTTCCGGCACGGTCATCCTCGTCAGCCACGACCGCGATTTTCTCGACCGCACCGTGACCTCGACGATCGCGCCGGCCAATCCGGAAGATCCCGATGGCCGCTGGATCGAATATGCCGGCGGCTATTCCGATATGCTTGCACAGCGCAAGGGCGCGATCGAAGAGCGCAAGCGCGCTGAAAAGGCAGCCGAGAAGCCGAAGGCTGCGGAAGCGTCATCATCGTCCGGCGACGCCTCGAAAGGCAAGAACAAGCTCTCTTACAAGCAGAAGTTTGCCCTCGAAAACCTGCCCAAGGAAATGGCCAAGGCGGAAGCCGAGATCGCTGCGCGCGAAAAGAAGATGGCCGATCCGAACCTCTTCACCAAGGATCCCGCCACCTTCAACCGTCTTGCGGCCGAGATGGAAAAGCTGCGTGAGAACCTGACCAAGATGGAAGAGGAATGGCTGGAGCTTGAAATGCTGCGCGAGGAGCTGGAGGGCTGAGGCGTAGCCAGCTCATCCTATGCGGGTCCATCTACATCAAGAAAAACAAGTGGTTGCGCTCGGCTGCAGCTGCTTCATTCCCTGTTGTCGAATCCGATAAACCGTTTATACATTAAGGCATGTTGCCGGACAAAGCGCCGGTTGATACCCCCGGGCCGGCGTGGCCCGTGGCGCATGTTGGGGAAGTTCGAAGCGACTTGATTGGAGTTTCGCAGCCAAAGCGAACGGGTCCTTCGTTAAAATTTGCAGGCAAATATCTTGGACGCTTAACGCGGCGGTGGATCTTGCTGTCCGCGGTTTTTCGAGGGGGCCTTCATGCCAGTGCTGCCGCGTGCCATTTTGTTCAGCTGTCTCATAGCCGCTTTCTCGGGAGCCCAGGTTTTGGCGCAAAGCGCGCCGCCGGCTCCGCCCGTAACTGTCGCCAAACCCGTCGTTCGCGATGTCATCGATAGCGATGAATTCATCGGCCGCTTTCAGGCTGTCGATGAAGTTTCCGTGCGCTCGCGCGTCGGCGGTTATCTGCAGGAGGTGCATTTCAAGGATGGCACCTTGGTCAAGCAGGGCGACCTGCTCTTCGTCATCGATCAGCGACCCTTCATCACGACGCTGAATGAATCGACCGCCTCGTTGGAGGTGGCGAAATCGTCGCTTACGCTTGCCGATGCTCAGTACAAGCGGGCGGAATCCCTCTCGACCACGGGCAGCCAGTCGGCCTCGACGCTGGACGACCGTCGTCGCGATCTTCTCGCCGCACAGGCGAATGTGCGTGGCGCGCAGGCAGCCGTCGATCGCGCCAATCTCGATATGGACTTTACCCGCATCACTGCGCCACTAAGCGGCCGTATCGACCGGCGTCTCATTTCGGTCGGCAATCTCGTGCAGGCCGATCAGACGGCGCTGACGACCATCGTGTCGCTCGATCCCATCGATTTCTATTTCGATGTCGACGAACGCCGGCTGCTCTCCTACGCCGATGAAGCCCGCAAGAACGGCAGCGCCTTGCAGCAGGGCGGCGGCGGGCTCGATGTGACGGTGACGATCGCCGATCCCAAGCAGAAGCCGTTCAAGGGCAAGCTGGATTTCGCCGAAAACCGCGTCGATAACGAAACGGGGACGATCCGCGTTCGCGCCCGCTTCCCGAACCCCGATCTCATCCTTCAGCCCGGCCTTTTCGGGCGCGTGCAGGTGCAGGGATCCAACACCTACAAGGCAATCCTCGTTCCGGACGAAGCCATTGGCTCGGATCAGAACCAGCGCGTGGTTTACACCGTCGACACCGCCGGCACTATCACGCCGAAATCCGTTCGCCTCGGGCCGAAACTCTACGGCTATCGCGTCATTCGTGACGGCATGACCGGCGACGAAACCATCATCGTCAACGGACTGATGCGGATCCGGCCGGGCGTCAAGGTTGCGCCGCAGCTGATCGAATTGCCGCAGCAGGCGACGAACGATGAGCCGCCGGCACAGGCCGATACACAGGGGACGGATCAATGAGGTTCTCCCATTTTTTCGTCGACCGGCCGATTTTCGCATCGGTGCTGTCAATCGTGCTGCTGATCGTCGGCGGCATCGCCTATTTCCAGCTTCCGGTGGCGCAATATCCCGAGGTTGCGCCTCCCACTATCGTTATTCGTACCTCCTATCCCGGTGCTGATGCACAGACCATTGCCGATACGGTGGCGACGCCGATCGAACAGGAAGTCAACGGCGTCGAGGACATGCTTTATATGTCCTCCTATTCCAGTGCCGACGGCTCGATGTCGTTGACGATCACCTTCAAGCTCGGCACCGATCTCGACAAGGCGCAGGTCCTGGTACAAAACCGCGTGGCTATCGCCGAGCCACGCCTGCCTGATGAAGTCCGCCGTATCGGTATCACCACGGTCAAGAGCTCGCCCGATCTGATGATGGTCGTGCACCTGCTCTCGCCGAACAATCGCTACGACCAGCTCTATATTTCCAACTACGCCCGCACGCGCCTCCGCGACGTCCTAGTCCGTCTTGACGGCGTGGGCGACGTGCAGCTTTTCGGCGAGCGGCAATATTCGCTGCGTATCTGGCTCGATCCGCAAAAGCTTGCCGCCTACGGCATGACCGCAGGCGATATCGTTCAGGCGCTTCGGGACCAGAACGTGCAGGTTTCGGGCGGCACGATCGGCGGCCCGCCCGTCTCCGGCACCAACGCTTTCCAATATACGGTGACGACGCAAGGGCGCTTTTCCGATGCGCGGCAATTCCGCTACGTCATCGTCAAGGCGACCGGAAATGGCCGTCTCGTGCAGCTGCAGGACGTCGCCCGCATCGAACTCGGCGCGCAGGACTACGTCACCAACAGCTATCTGAACGGCAGTCCGGCGGTCGCACTCGGCGTCTTTGCCCGGCCGGGCACCAATGCGCTCGATGCTGCCGCCGATATCCAGAAGACTATGCAGAGCCTGTCGCAGGATTTTCCGCAGGGGCTGGAATACCGCATCATCTACAACCCCACAGACTTTATCGCCGAATCGATCCACGAGGTCTACAAGACCATCTTCGAGGCGGCTGTTCTCGTTGCCATCGTCGTACTGGTCTTCCTGCAGTCCTGGCGGACGGCGATCATTCCGATCATTGCCATTCCGGTTTCGCTGATCGGCACCTTCGCTTTCCTTCTCGCCTTCGGCTTCTCGCTGAACATGCTGACGCTGTTTGGTCTGGTGCTGGCCATCGGTATCGTCGTCGACGACGCCATCGTCGTGGTCGAGAATGTCGAGCGCAACCTCGCACTCGGCATGACGCCGAAAGAAGCGTCGCATGTGACGATGAACGAGGTGGGCACCGCCGTTCTGGCGATCTCGCTCGTGCTCATTGCGGTCTTTCTGCCGACGGCCTTCATTCCGGGGATCACGGGGCAATTCTACCGGCAGTTTGCCGTGACGATCTCGGTTGCGACGGCGATCTCGTGTCTGAATTCGCTGACGCTATCGCCCGCCATCGCCGCGATCGTGTTGCGCCCGCACGACCACAAGAAGTCGAACAACATCTTCTCGCGTTTCGGCCGTGCCCTCGGCGATGGGTTCAATCGCGGCTTCGAGCGCATGAGCAGCGGCTATTCCTGGATCGTGCGCCACATGGTCACGACATGGACGGCGCTTGCCTGCGCGCTTCTTGTCTTTGCCGCGCTCCTCGCCGGCACCTGGTACATGGGCAGGATCGTGCCGCAGGGCTTCGTTCCAACAATGGACCAGGGCTATGCCATCGTCGTCGTGCAGCTGCCTGACGGCGCGTCGCTGGCGCGCACCAATGCCGTGATCCAGAAGGCGACCGCGATCATCAACAAGACGCCGGGCGTCGAGAATGCCGTGGCCTTTGCCGGTTTCAATGGCGCCACCTTTACCAACGCCTCGAATTCCGGTGTCATCTTCACGCCGTTCAAGCCTTTTGAAGAGCGTTTGAAATCAGGGGATTCGGCCAGCAAGATCATCGGTGCGCTCTACGGCAGCCTTCAGGGCATCCAGGAAGCCTTCATCATCGCCATTCCACCGCCCTCGATCCGCGGCGTCGGCAATTCCGGTGGCTTCAAAATGCAGATCATGGACCGGGAAAATGCGGATATGCGCCGTGTTCTGCCGCTCGCCTATCAGATGATGGGCGTTGCTGCGCAGAATAAGGGTGTGAGCGGCGTCTTCACGACCTTCTCCGCCAACAGCCCGCAATATTTCCTGGCGATCGATCGCGACAAGGCACGTGCGCTCAACGTACCGATCCCGAATATCTTCGAAACCCTGTCGATCAACCTCGGCACGTCCTACGTCAACGACTTCAATGCCTTCGGCCGCGTCTATCAGGTGCGGGCCCAGGCCGATCAGCAGTATCGTATGGATCGCGACGATATTCTGGCGCTGAAGGTGCGCTCGGCGACGGGCGCGCTGGTGCCGCTCGGCACTTTGGTCGACATTCGAGACACCACCGGGCCGGCGCTGGTGCAGCGCTACAACATGTATGTCTCGGTTCCCGTTCAGGGCAATCCGGGACCGGGCGTGTCTACCGGTTCGGCCCTCGACATCATGGAAGGCATAGCAAAGAACCTGCTGCCGGCGGGCACGACCTTCGAGTGGACGGAACTTGCCTATCAGGAGAAGCATACCGGCAATACGGCGATCTACATCTTCGCGCTGTCGGTGATCTTCGTCTTTCTGGCCCTGTCGGCGCAGTATGAAAGCTGGATCTTACCGCTCGCCATCATCCTCATCGTGCCGCTCGCCGTACTTGCGGCGTTGATCGGCGTGCATCTGAGAGGGATGGATAACAACATCCTCACGCAGATAGGGCTCATCGTGCTGATCGGCCTTGCGGCCAAGAACGCGATCCTGATCGTCGAGTTTGCTCGGCAGGCACAGGCTGAGGGAAAGAGTGCGGTGGAGGCGGCGATCGAAGCCAGTCACTTGCGCCTGCGCCCGATCCTGATGACGGCGTTTGCTTTCATCTTCGGCGTCGTGCCGCTGATGATCGCCACCGGCCCGGGTGCCGAAATGCGCCAGTCGCTCGGCACGGCCGTCTTCTCCGGCATGCTTGGCGTGACGCTGTTCGGCCTGTTTCTGACACCGGTGTTCTATGTCGTGCTGCGCCGGCGGCGCAAGCAGGCGGAAACTGCTGCAGAAGAGCCGTTGGCGAACGACGCGGCGGCACAATAACGGCGATTGAGGCGGTTCGGCGTTTCACGGGAATCACTCGACTGCTCCCATCGGTCGCCCAATATGGAAAGCCTGGCGGAGTACCCGCCGGGCTTTTCTATCCTTCGCTCAGAGGTGCGGATTGCGTGGCCGATATTTTTTTACCAGCTGCTGGTTGATCTCCTTGGCGCCGGGCATGTTGGCGCTGAGATAGACCGGCGGATTGCCATCCTTGCAGAGTTCGGCGGCAACGTCGGCGAAGATGGCGTTCAGCACTGTCGTGCCGACAGCCGTCGAAGCCGGTCCGACCTTCAGCTCGGTGCCCGGCAGGTCGACCATGGCGTCACCAGGCGGCAAGCCATTGTCCAGCACGATATCTGCGAGGTCGGCGAGCCTTCTGCGTCCATTGGCAATGGCAGCCGAATAGGCGAGCGATGTGATGGCGATGACGGTTGCGCCGATCTCGCGGCCGTAATCCGCAGCTTCGATCGGAGCGGCATTGACACCGGAATTGGAGGCGATGATCAACACGTCGCCCGGCTGCATGCCGTAGCGCTCAAGGACCGGGCGGATGAGGCCCTCGATGCGTTCGTAGACCGTGCTGATGACGGCGCCTTCATGCAGCATCGCGGATCCGATGAGCACGGGGATGGTGAAAGCCAAGCCGCCGGCACGATAATGCACCTCTTCCGCCAGCATATGCGAATGACCGGTGCCGAAGATGTAGACGCGGCGATCGCTGCGGGCTGCCGCGCAAATGGCTACGGAAGCCCTGGACATGGGCTCGGCAAGCGTTTCGCGCAGGGTTTCCAGCCGGCCGATGAGGGCGGAGAAATAGCTGTCCGTGACTGCGGTCATGCCGAGCCTCCATTTTTAGAGCATTTCCTGGGAGCGCGCACAGCGGTATTCGGTCAGGAATGCTTGAGAATGACAAAATGGGGCCTTTCCGCATTTCGAGGAATGGCGGAAAGGCCCCAATGTTTCAGGCCGAAGGCTGGCCGGCGATCCATGTTTCGGTGACTTCGATGCCGTCGTTGATGTGAACGAGGTCGGCGCGGGTTCCCGGTGTCAGGTGGCCCCGATCCGTAAGCCGCAGGAAGCGGGCGGGATAGGAGGTTGCCATGCGCAGCGCCTCCGCCAGCGGCAATTCAAGCACGTTCACGCCGTAGCGGATGGTCGAAGCCATATCGACGTCGGAGCCCGCGAGCGTACCATCGTCCAGCGTCAGCTTCGAGCAATAGCCGCCCTTGGTGCGGTAGACCGTGCGGCCGTTCAGCGTGAAGCTCGGGAGATCCGTGCCGACGAGCGACATGGCGTCGGTGRCGAAGAACAGACGACCTTCGCCACGCTTGGCGCGCAGGGCAACCCTGAGCGCAGTCGGCTCGACATGGTGGCCGTCGGCRATGATGCCGCACCAGGGAGCCGGGTGATCGATAGCGGCGCCGACAAGGCCGGGTGCGCGGTGGCCCATCTGGCTCATGGCGTTGAAAAGATGGGTGACGCCGCGCGCGCCTGCGTCGAAGCGCGCATCGGCGGCTTCTGCCGTGCAATCGCTGTGGCCGATGCTGACGATGACGCCGCCTTCGGCAAGCGCCTGTACCTGCCGCTCCGTTATCTGCTCGGCCGCGATAGTGACCAATAGGGTGCCGATAGCCTCACGGGCACGGATGAAGGTTCTGACGTCGCTGTCTTCGACCGGGCGCATCAGTTCCGCCAGGTGCGCGCCCTTGCGGGCGGGCGCCAGATGCGGGCCTTCCAGATGCAGGCCGGCGACGCCGCGATTGGCCTTTACTGCCTCGATTGCCGCCTCGATCGCCGCAGTGGTTGCCGCGGCGACATCGGTGATGAGGGTCGGTAGCAGCGAGGTCGTGCCATAGGGGCGATGCCCTTCGGCAATCAGATACATGGATTCGGGCGAAGGCTCGTCGTTGAGCATGCGGCCGCCGCCACCGTTCACCTGCGCGTCGATGAAGCCCGGCGACAGGACGCCGCCCTTCAAATGAGTGGTTTCGGCATTGCCGGGCACATCGTTGACGCCGGTGATGGCTTGAATGCGGCCGTTGCCAATCACGAGCGCGCTGTCTTCGTGAAAGCGGTCGCCATCGAAGATGCGCGCACCTGTAAAGACCTTGTAGTCCATCACATGGTCTCCGTTACCTTGAGGAGGTTAGCCGGCTTATCCGGGTCGAAACCCTTGCGGCGCGTTACCGCTTCGATCAGGCGATAGTAGCAGAGCAGCGATACCAACGGGTCGAGGAGGCCGTTGCCGGTGCTGGGCATATGCAGGTTGATGCCGGCAAGCGGAGCCGTCGAGAAGGAGACGGCGGTCGCGCCGAGCTTCTGCAGACGCTCCAGCGCTTGAGCGTTGTTGGCGAAGGCAGCATCGTCTGGTGAGAAGGCGACGATCGGGAAGCCCGGCTGCACGAGGCGCATCGGGCCGTGCATCAGTTCGGCCAGGGAGAAGGCTTCTGCATGCAGGCCGGCCGTTTCCTTGGCCTTCAGGGCCGCTTCGAGCGCGATGGCAAAAGCGGGGCCGCGACCGCCGGTATAGAGCGAGGAAGCGTTGAACAGGACATCCTCGGCGGCCTTGCCGTCGATGCCCGAGGTTGCTGCAAGCGCTTCCGGCAGGTTGGCAAGACCGGCGGATAGCGCCTTGTCCTGCGTGATCGCTGCGGTGACGCCGGCAAGAGCGGCAACGGAAGCGATGAAGGATTTCGTTGCAGCGACGCTCTGTTCCTTGCCGGCATTGAGGCCGAGCACGATGTCGGCTTCATGGGCGAGCGGGCTGTCGGTGACGTTGACGACGGCGATTGTGGTTGCGCCGCCCTTCTTCGCCGCAGCCTGCAGGGCAATGATGTCAGGGCTGCCGCCGGACTGCGATACGGTGAAGTGGATGCCGCCCTTCAGGTGGAGAGGCGCGTTGTAGACAGAGGCAATCGACGGGCCGACCGAAGCGACCGGGACACCGCAGGATATTTCGAACAGATATTTGAAGAAGGTTGCCGCGTGGTCGGAAGAGCCGCGTGCCGCCGTTGTTATCAGCGAGGGGCGGGCGGAGGAGAAGAGCTTTGCGATTTCCGCAAAGGCGGGCTTTTCCTTTTCAAGCAGCGTCGCGACCACGTCGGGCGACTGGCCGGCTTCCGTCAGCATAAGGGATTGGGTGTTGCTCATAGGTCATCTCCAATTCTTAATTCAGTAACAAAATCATAGGCATCGCCGCGGTAATGCGAGCGGGTATATTCAACGACGCGCTGGTCTGCGAGGCGGGAGACGCGCTCGATCAGAAGCGCAGGGGCTCCGGCCTTCACGGTCAGGATCGACGCGGAGGTGGGATCCAGGGTCACGGCGGTCAGCCTCTGCTGGGCGCGCACGGGCTTGAAGCCTCTCGCGGCCAGTGCATCGTAGAGCGACCCCTCGGACACGGCGTCTTCGCCCAGGAACTTGATCGGAACGACGGCGCGCTCGATGGCAAGCGGCTGACCGTCGGCGAGGCGCAGGCGGTCGAGCCGCAAAACGGGTTCATCAAGGCCGAGGCCGAGAAGGAAAGTTTCTTCGGGCGCTGGCGGGCTGATGGTGCGCTGGAGGATGCGGGCGGCCGGCTCGCGCCCACGAGAGCGCATATCGGCAGAGAAGGAGGAGAGTCGCCAGAGCGGCTGCTCGATGCGCTCTACATGCTGCGAGACGAAAGTGCCGCTGCCGTGGCGCGATTCAATCACGCCGGAGGCCAGAAGGTCGCGGTAGGCTGTGCGGACCGTGACCCGGCCGATCTGCAGGGCGCCGGCAAGATCGCGCTCGCCCGGCAGCGCCGTGCCCGATTTCAGCAGGCCTTCCTGGATGAGCCCCGTCAACGCCCGTGCCAACCGCTTATAGAGCGGCCCGCTCCCGGTGCCCTCGCCGAGACCGCGATTGTTCAATTCAGCGATCAAACTGGTTCTATCCATGGATATTATTTAGAACCTATTTAGAACCAATTTACAAGGTGAATCTGTTCGTAGGAAAAAAAGAATCGGCCGGGCGTTTGGAGCGCCCGGCCGATGATTGAGAGCGTTGGGCATACCCGGCTCAGTTCTTGGTGAAGATATAGTCCGTTTCCTGGCGCAATACCTCGCCCGGGCGGAGCACCGCATCGGGGAAGCCCTCATGATTGATGGCATCCGGCCAGACCTGGGTTTCCAGGCAGAAGCCCGCAAAGGGTCCGATCTTTTGGCCGTCGTGACCGGGAACCGGAACATTGAGCTTGAAGGCGGTGTAGAATTGAACGCCGGGCTCGGTCGTGCGCACTTCCAGCGACACGCCGGAATTGACGCTGCGGGCAAGCACGACGGAGCGTTTGGCCGTACGGACGCTGGAGAAGCAGAAATTGTGGTCGTAAAGCGCCTGTTCCGATCCTTCGAAGCGCTTCATCGGCGACATCTCGCGGAAATCGAACGCCGTGCCTTCGACCGAGCGGATTTCCCCCGTCGGTACTTGCCTGTCGTCGGTCGGGGTGTAGTGATCGGCGGCGATCATGATGTCGTGGCCAAGCGTGTCGTCGCGGCCGTCGAGGTTGAAATAGGCGTGCTGGCAGACATTGGCGAGCGTCGGCTGGTCGGTGGTGGATTCGTAGGTGACCGAAAGTTCGCCGTTGCCATGCACACGATAGGTCGCCTGGATCGTGCAGTTGCCCGGATAGCCGGCGCGGCCATCGGGATCGACGATTTTCAGGACGACGCGGTCGGTATCGTGCTCGACGATGGTCCAGTTGCGCTTGGCGATATTGTCCTTGCCGCCGTGCAGATGGGTGACGCCCTTCTCGTTGAGTTCAAGCTGATACTGCTTGCCATCAAGCGTGAAGCGGCCGGCACCGATGCGGTTGGCGCAGCGGCCGGGCGTGGCGCCGAAATAGGAAGAGTGGGCGGGATAATCGGGGAAATTGTCGAAGCCGAGCAACAGAGCAGGCTGGTGGCCCTCGAGCCGCAGGTCCTGGATGACGGCGCCCCACGAGATGACGTGCGCGGTCAAGCCGCCGCCGACGATCTTGACACGATAAACGGTTTCCCCATCGGCCGTCGTTCCAAAAACTTCCCGCTGCAAAGCATTTTCCGTCATATCAGCTCATCCATGGCTATCGAAAAGGCAAGGCCAGACCCTACCCCATTCGCGTCGTTCCGCAACCGATTCGATTGCGAAAGTTAGGGGCGGACGATGAGGGATCAAGCCTCGTTCGGATTTCTTCATCGCCTGGGAAGACCAGCCTGCGCCGCAAATGTGCAGGGCGTACGACAGCCGGCCAGGAGGAGATGATAAACCGCAGGCGCCGGTGGTGACGCAATGGCGCGCAACTGATATTGAAACATTCAGGTGCTTGCCTTGGGCAGCGCACCCAACGGCAGGAGATTTATGCGCAGAGACTTTAGCTGAACCGCGCCAGGCGGTGTTCGTAGCGTCCCGGTCGGACGCTGTCTTTGTTTGTATTTTTTCTGCAGGTCATATCATGAAAAGCCCGGATATATCGATCCGTACCTATGAAGAGGCGACGGACCTCCAAGCATTATCGACCATCTGGTTTGAAGCATCCCTTCACGCCCACGCCTTCATCGGCAGAGAGCGCCTGCTTGAGCAGCGCATTCTGATCGAAACACAATACCTCCCAAGTGCCGAGACCTGGGTCGCCTGCCATCAGGGAAAGCCGGCCGGCTTCATCAGCCTGCTCGGCACCTTCATCGGTGGCCTGTTCGTCGCACCGGAATATCAGGGACATGGCATCGGCAGGCTCTTGGTCGCCCATGCTCTGAAGCTGAAAGGCGAGCTGCGGCTGGAAGTCTATACCGAGAACGCGCAGGCATTCTCCTTCTACAAGAGCCTTGGGTTCGAGGAATTGTCGAGACGAGCCGAAGACGACGAGGGTCTGCCGTTCGAGAATGCAGATATGCTGCTGAAGGGCTGAAAGCAGGAGAGGCGGCGTTAGGGGCCGCCCTCTCCTGCATTTGCCTTCGGTTGTTGGAGTGTGCGGCAGATGCATCTGTTGTTGGGCCTTTCGGCTGGCCGCTCGCTAGCTATGCGAAGTCAGCAGCCTGGCAATCTGAGGCGAGACGATCGCGGCGAACAGTTCGGGATCGCCGAGAGCCCTCGCAGAGAGCATCGCTCCATGGACGGATGCCATCAGTATTTGGGACTCTTCTTCCGGCTGTTTAGTCAAGCGGAACAGGTTTGCCCTTGTTCCAGCTTCCAGCACCGAGGTGAGCCATTGCGCAAGGCTATTGAAATGCGCGCGGACACGGGATGCGACCTCCGCCGGCAGCATTTGCATTTCGCAGGCAAGCATCGCGCAGACGCAGAAGGGCAGCGAGGCATCTCGAATGCATGTCTGCCAGAAATTCATATAGGACTGCAGTTGTTCGGGAGGGCTTGAGAACTGCTCGCAAAGAGAATTCAGACCGGCTTCCGCCTGCTGCCGGTAGCGATCCACCAGCACCGAAACGAGCTCGGCTTTCGTCGGAAAATGGTGGTGGATGCTGGCCTTTCTGATGCCGATCGTAGCCGAAATATCAGCATAGCTGAACCCGTTATAGCCACCCGCGACGATGAGGGATTGTGCGGTGTCGAGAATTTTTTCGGACGTGGAAGCCATTGATTTCATATTGCTGCCTACCTTCTGGTAGGTTGTTTGTCAAGGTTTCAGGGCGTTTCCGACTCTTCACAAAGAGGTGTTTGAGCGGCAGATTGACTTATGATTTTTGCCTTCCTACTAGTAGGTAGATCTTAATCTGGAGCCAATCGATGTCAAATAACGCCTTGAGCCAATCCAACTGGCTGCGAACCTATTATTTCGTCCGTGCACTCTTCTCCATCACCTGGATTGCCGCTGCCATTCTCTTCCGCGGGCAACTAGGTGCAACCGCATTCTTGCTCGTGATCTACCCGGCGTGGGATGCTCTCGCCAATCTGGTTGACGCCCGGGCAAACGGTGGTCTGAAAGCCAATTCGTCCCAAGCATTGAATGTCATCGTCAGCACGATCACCACGCTTGCCGTGATCGTTGCGGTCAGCAACAGCACCTATGCCGTTCTGGCGGTGTTCGGTATTTGGGCGATCTTTTCGGGGCTGCTGCAGCTCTACACCGGGGTAAGGCGCTGGCGTCACTACGGGGCACAATGGGTGATGATCCTGAGTGGTGCCCAATCGGCCCTTGCCGGTGGCTTCATGATCAGCCGATCGCTCGGCACGGCGGCGCCGACGATTTTGGACATCACTCCCTATGTGGGGTTCGGTGCATTCTACTTCCTGCTTTCGGCAATCTGGCTCTTTGTTGCAGCCTATCGCAGGGCAGGCGCATAGACTTTCTCGGATGCGGTGGCAGGGCTGAAGTCGCTGAGCGATAAGAATGCTCAGCGCGACAATTCCTTCGTCGCCTTTTCCGGCCCGCCGAGCGTCAGCGGATACATGCGCTCGCTCATCAGGCAGCCGATGATGAATATTGCGTAGCCCAGCTATTTTCCAGCAACGCGTCAAAGCTGATACATCGGCAGAAATGCTGCGAGGTAGGATGACTTACCTTACCTGGAGGCGCAATGTCGCCCGGCTACTGAAGCTTGCGCAGTGCGGCTTCCGCATCTCTTTTGGTAGCCGGAGCGATGAACTGATCTGGAAAGGCCAGGGCGGCGTTATAGTCCGCTATTGCTTTCTCCTGATTACCAATTTTGGCAAAAGCATCACCGCGAGCGATCAGACATTCAGCACAGATTGGCCGAGTGGAGAGGGCAAGATCATATTGAGCAAATGCTGAATCGATCATGTTTTTCTTCAAGTATGCGTTGGCTATTCCAATCATTGCATAAGCATTCTTAGGTTGAAGTGTAAGGCAATCCTGATAATCCTGAATCGCGCGATCCGGTTCTCCCCTGGTCAACAAGAGGTCGGCCCGGACACGAAGGGTAACTGGCTTTGCAAATTCGTCTTCCATAGCTCTGTCAAAATCCGCAAACGCTTCCTTGTCTTTGTTCAAGGCAGCGTAGGCCATTCCTCGGCTGACAAAATCGGTGCTGAGCTTTGGATTTAGATCCAAAGCTCTTGTGTAGTCCTGGATCGCCAGCTCATATTTCTTCATGGAAAAATATGCGCCAGCTCTGTTTTGATAGTATGTCGGGAGCATGACCCCCGTGGGTTGGGAAAGCTCTATCGCGCTGGTGTAATCGGTCACAGCCTTGTCGTATTGCATTGTAAAGCCGTATGCTTCGGCCCGATTGGCGAAGGCGTCAGGCGACTTTTGCTCAGCGAGCTCAGTCGTGCACAGCGCAATAGCCTGTTCACCTCTTGCTGAAAAACACGTTGCTTCTGGCACCGTTTTCATTGGGGTGAGGCTGGAAGAAAATGATACATCGGCCCAAGCAGATAGCGCCAACATGAGGGTTGTCGCTGCGATGAGGCTGTTGTTGACTTGCATTTTGCTTGTGCGCCTTTTGTCAAACCTTCAGTTCAGGAAGACGTGGCAAATCATCTTGATGGCACACGGTCAAGTTGGACGGTTTGCGCGCGCGCGACTTTCCGGATTCATGCTATACGAATATATCGCGTTCAACGTGACAATTCCTTCGTCGCCTTCTCCAGCCCGCCGAGTGTCAGCGGATACATGCGGTCGCTCATCAGGCGGCGGATGATGGAGATCGAGGTCGTGTAGCCCCAGTGGTTTTCCGGCGCGGGATTGAGCCAGATGCATTTACGGAAATGGCCGGTTACCCGGCCAAGCCAGGCTTCGCCTGCTTCCTTGTTCCAATGCTCCACCGAGCCGCCGGGATGGTTGATTTCATAGGGGCTCATGGAGGCGTCGCCGACGAAGACGACCCGGTAGTCGGAGCCGAAGGTGCGGATGAGATCGGTTGTCGCCGTGATGTCGATGCGGCGGCGATTGTCTTTCCATACGCCTTCATAAAGGCAGTTGTGGAAGTAGAAATATTCCATGTGACGAAACTCTGATCGCGCGGCGGAAAACAGCTCCTCGACCACGCGGATATGATCGTCCATCGAGCCGCCGACGTCGAAGAACATCAATAGCTTCACGGCGTTGCGCCGTTCCGGCCGCGTCTGGACGTCTAAATATCCATGCTCGGCGGTGGAGCGGATGGTGCCGGAAAGATCGAGTTCTTCGGCGGCGCCCTCGCGCACCCAGCGGCGCAGGCGTTTCAGCGCCACCTTGATGTTGCGCGTGCCAAGCTCGACGCCGTCGTCGAGATTCTTGAAGTCGCGGCGATCCCACACCTTGACCGCGCGGCGATGGCGCGAGGTTTCCTGGCCGATGCGCACGCCTTCCGGATTGTAGCCATAGGCGCCGAAGGGCGAGGTACCGGCCGTGCCGATCCATTTCGAGCCGCCCTGGTGCCGGCCCTTCTGCTCGGCCAGCCGCTCGCGCAGCGTCTCCATGAGTTTCTCGAAGCCGCCAAGGGCCTCGATCTCTCGTCTTTCCTCTTCGGTCAGATGCCGTTCGGCGAGCTTGCGCAGCCATTCTTCGGGAATGGCTGTTGCTTCGACCGCTTCCCCCTCGGCACTGCCGCTGATCGCTTCCACGCCGCGGAAATAATCGGCGAAGACTTGGTCGAAGCGGTCGATGAAGCGCTCGTCCTTGATGAGCGTCGTGCGCGCCAGATAGTAGAAGGCCTCGACGTCATAGTCGGCAATTCCCTCTTCCATTCCCTCAAGCAGCGACAGGAATTCCCGGAGCGTCACCGGAACCTTCGCTTCCTTCAGCTTCAGGAAGAAGGGAATGAACAAGCCTCAAGTCCTTTCCTGGCCGATCTCCTCCACATCGTAAGGCGTGGTCTGGTAGATCTCGTTGATCCAGTTGCCGAAGAACAGATGCGCATGGCTGCGCCATCGGTTCTGCGGCGGGATTTCCGGGTCGTTATGGGGGAAGTAGTTGTGCGGCATCTTGATCGGCACGCCCGCATTCACATCCCGGAAATATTCGTCCGCCAGCGAGGTGGAATCATACTCCACGTGATTGAGCATGTAGAGCCGGTTGCAGGCCTGTTCGTGCACAAGGCAGACGCCCATCTCGCTCGATTCCATCAGAATCTGCAGGCTCGGAACCTTCTCGATGTCCTCTCGGCGTACTTCCGTCCAGCGTGAGACGGGAATGGCGAAATCGTCGGAGAAGCCATTGAGGTAGACGGAGGAGGGCGCGAGATTCTGGTGGCGATAAACGCCGAAAGCCTTTTCCTTCAAGGTATGCTTCGGCACGCCATGGAAATGATAGGCGGCGGCCATGGCGCCCCAACAGACATTCATCGTCGAATGGACGTTGGTCGCCGTCCAGTCGAAGATCTGCTTCATCTCGTCCCAGTAGGTAACCTCTTCATATTCGAGCAGCTCGATCGGCGCGCCTGTGATGATGAAGCCGTCGAACTTGCGGTGCTTCACCTCTTCCCAGGTCTGGTAGAAGGATAGCAGATGCTCTTCGGAGGTGTTCTTGGCCTTATGGGCGCCGATGCGCACCAGCGAGAACTCGACCTGCAGTGGCGATGCGCCGACCAGGCGCGCCATCTGGACCTCGGTCTTGATCTTGTTCGGCATGAGGTTGAGAAGCCCGATCTGAAGGGGGCGGATGTCCTGACGGAACGCCACCGTTTCGGTCATTACCCGCACGCCCTCGCTCTGGAGGGTTTCGAATGCGGGTAGCGTATCGGGGATCTTGATGGGCATTGTTTCACTCGCCAAATACAAAAAAACCGGCCGCGATGAATCGCTACCGGTCCGCACGCGGCCCTTTAGCGACTTATTTAACGTGGCTGCAAGCCGGCCGGCCAAATCACCACAGAGTGAAATCCATAAACCTGCTGGTGCGGCGGGTCAATGGCCAAGCTTTGCGGGGGGGGGGGCGGCCGTGCCCTGATGTCGGTTGCCACTTACGGATGTTCAAGATGTTCTCCGCGAGAGCCGTTCTATTTCCCCTGCCCGCGCGCCATGAAAGCCAGCCGTTCGAAGAGATGCACGTCCTGCTCATTCTTCAGCAGCGCGCCATGCAGCTTCGGCAGCGCACTCTTCGCATCGGCGCGCAGCGTGGCTGGGTCGACATCATCGGCGACGAGCAGGCGGATCCAATCGAGCGCTTCGGAGGTGGACGGCTTCTTCTTCAAGCCTGCCACATCGCGGATTTCGAAGAATTGCGTCAGCGCCGCATGCACCAGCGCCTGCTTGATGCCGGGGTAATGCACCTCGACGATGCGGGTCAGCGTCTCCATGTCGGGGAAACGGATATAGTGGAAGAAGCAGCGGCGCAGGAAGGCGTCCGGCAGTTCTTTCTCGTTGTTCGACGTAATGATGACGATCGGGCGGACGGCGGCACGGACGGTTTCGCCGGTCTCGTAGACATGGAATTCCATGCGGTCGAGTTCCTGCAGCAGGTCGTTGGGAAACTCGATATCGGCCTTGTCGATCTCGTCGATCAGAAGCACGCATTTTTGAGACGAGGTGAAGGCCTGCCAGAGCTTGCCCCGGCGAATATAGTTGCGGACATCGTGAACGCGCTCATCCCCGAGCTGGCTGTCGCGCAGGCGCGAAACGGCATCGTATTCGTAAAGGCCCTGCTGTGCCTTGGTGGTCGATTTGACGTTCCACTCGATGAGGTCGAGGCCGAGCGCTGCGGCGACCTGCCGTGCCAGTTCCGTCTTGCCCGTGCCGGGCTCACCCTTTACGAGAAGTGGACGCTCCAGTCTGATGGCGGCGTTGACAGCGACCATCAGGTCCTTATCTGCGATATAGTCGGCAGTTCCTTGAAATTGCATCGGAAGGCTTTCTCAATCTTTCGAGGGCAAGCTAATTGCTGACCTAATTCGGTTCAAGACGCGAAACCGTGTATATAGGAACGTGATCGCACCGATCTGTTGCAAGGATGGACATGAGGGCGGGTCATGATTAACTGACGGGAAGTGCGTCGCAGGGAAGTGCTGATGGCAGTTGAAGCGCAAGCCAAGCCGAATATCCAGGGGAACGAGCAGGTCGGATACGATTTCAGCCTCTTCTTTCGGCTGAAAATGATGTTCTCGGCCTTCTGGAATTCGCCGGTTCGCATCAAGATCATTTCGCTGACCGCGGCGCTGCTGGTGATCATCCTGCTCACCGCTTACGTTCAGGTGCTGCTGAACAGCTGGAATGCTCCGTTTTACGATTCGCTCGCCCGGCGCGACATCTCCGCCTTCTTCCACCAGCTCGGCGTTTTCGGCATTATCGCCGGCTCGCTTCTGGTTCTCAATGTCATCCAGGCGTGGTTGAACCAGATGACGGCGCTTTACATGCGCGAGGGGTTGGCGAGAGATCTGGTGAACCAGTGGTTGCAGGCCAAGCGGGCGCTGCGCCTCGCGTCCTCCGGGCTGATCGGCGTTAACCCCGACCAGCGCCTGCATGAGGATGCCCGCAACCTCGCCGAAAGCACGACCGGACTTGCCATCGGTCTCGTGCAGGCAACGATCCTGCTCCTGAGCTTCATTGGCGTGCTGTGGGAACTGTCGAGCGGCATGGTCTTCCACTTCAGGGGGGCGAACTTCTCCATCCCGGGCTACATGGTCTGGGCGGCAATCCTTTATGCCGGCTCGGCCTCCTTCCTCAGCCAGTTTGTCGGTCGTCGTCTGGTGCGACTGAATGCCGATCGCTATTCGAAGGAAGCCGAACTGCGTTTCGCGCTCATGCATGCCAATGAGCATATGCCGGCGATCACCATTGCCGGCGGTGAAGAGAACGAGCGTAAGCGGATCAATCTCGATATTTCCGCCGTGCTTGGTGTTATCCGTCAGCTCGCTATCGCCAATACCAACCTCACCTGGGTTTCCGCCGGTTACGGCTGGCTGGTGCTGATTATCCCGATCCTGGTGGCAGCACCCGCCTATTTCTCCGGCGGGCTTACTTTCGGCCAGCTCATGGTGGCGGTCGGCGCCTTCAATCAGGTCAATTCGGCGCTGCGCTGGTATGTCGCCAATTTCGGCCCGATCGCGGAATGGCGCGCGACGCTGATGCGCGTCACCGATTTCCGTCAGGCGCTGACCGAGATGGACGACAAGCCGCCGATGCCGCACACCCTCACCTTCGACAAGGCGGCCCCTGGTATGATGGTCTGGACGGATCTCGAGGTGTCGACGAAGACCAATGACGAGGCCACGGAAAACGGCTTCCGGATCGCCGAGGGCACGGTCACGATCAATTCCGGCGAGCACATCATGATCAACGGCGATCATGGTGTGAACAGGCGATTGCTGTTCGAGGTATTGGCGCATCAATGGTATAGCGGCGCCGGAACGGTCAGCCTGCCGCCGATGGACGATATGCTGTTCGTGCCGCACACACCCTATGTGCCGACCGGTACGCTCAGGGAGGCCATTTGCTTCCCGGACGACAGGGACGCCTATGACGATGCCGCCGTCGATGCCATCATGGACAAGGTGGGCCTTGGCCGCCTGAAAAGTCGCCTCGACACCCAGGCCCGCTGGGATCGATTGCTCGATACCGAAGAGCAGAAAGCCGTTGGCTTTGCGCATCTGCTGCTGGCGAAGCCGAAGTGGATCATCCTCGACGATGCCTTTGAAGGACTGGAGGCTGAAGTTCAGGCGAAGGCTTGCGCCATGCTGGCGGAACTCACCGATGTGACCATGATCTATATCGGCCGCTCCGATGCCTATATGCAGGCGATGTCGCCGCGTGTTCTACATATGCAAGCTTTGGCATCGCATGAACGCAGCACCGAAACAGATGTGCCTTCCGAGCCCGCCAAAGTCGAAGAAAAGAGCGGAAAAAAAGCCAGCACGCGATAGCGTGATCTTGCCTGCTGGCGCGGCCACTGCGATGGGATCTCAATCCAGCCAAAACGCAAAACGCCCCGTCGCGAGGACGGGGCGTTTTTCATGCAAGCTATGAGCTTGAGGCTCAGTCCTTGGCGCGCTCGACGTAGGAATTGTCTTCCGTGGCGATGACGACGCGGGTGCCGGCGTTGATGTGCGGCGGCACCAGAGTGCGGATGCCGTTCGACAGCATGGCAGGCTTGTAGGACGAGGATGCCGTCTGGCCCTTGACGACCGGCTCGGTCTCGGTGATCTCGAGCGTGACGTGGCGCGGCAATTCGAGTGCCAGCGGAATGCCTTCGTGGATCGACAGGATGCAGGTCATGCCTTCCTGGAGATAGGCTTTCTGGTCGCCCATGGTGTCGACATCGACGACGACCTGGTCGTAGGTGGCCGGGTTCATGAAGTGGAAGCCTTCGCCGTCTTCATAGAGATACTGGAAGTTCACGTCTTCGACGAAGGCGCGCTCGACCTGCTCGGTGGTGCGCCAGCGCTCGGAAACCTTCACGCCGTCGACGATGCGGCGCATGTCGACCTGGGTGACCGGGGTGCCCTTGCCCGGATGAAAGTTCTGAGCGGTGAGAACGACGTAGAGCTTGCCGTCGACGTCGAGAACGTTGCCCTTGCGGACCGAAGAGGCGATGACCTTGACCATAAGACTTCCTTGTAACGCTGCGCTTTGCGTCGTAGAGGGACTGTCTAAATGCTCTCCGAGACGCAGCAATTGTTTGCTTGGGGGCGCAACTACCCTAAATCAATGGAAATTGCCACCCCCAACGCGGCTTGCGCCCCGAAGAAAGCTAGGAATGAAGCCAACGACGAGCAAAGCGTCCCCCTGGTGGACCCGCAATGTCCATGCGGACCGGCGGCCATTCTTGATCGGCCGCAATGCGATCCAGGCCGCGATGCGCATGTTCTTTGCACGCAACGATTTCATCGAGGTCGATACGGCGACGCTGCAGGTGTCGCCGGGCAACGAGGCGCATCTCCACGCTTTCGAGACCGAGGCGTTGACGACCGATGGCCGGGCGTTGCCTCTCTATCTCCACACGTCACCGGAATTTGCCTGCAAGAAGTTGCTTGCGGCCGGTGAGGAGCGCATCGCCTGCTTTGCCCATGTCTATCGCAACCGTGAGCGCGGCCCCTTGCACCATCCGGAGTTCACCATGCTGGAATGGTATCGGGCAGGCGAGAGCTATGAGGCCCTGATGGCCGACTGCTCGGTGCTTTTGGCGCTGGCAGCCGAGACTGTTGGCGCAAAGAAGCTGACCTATCGTGGCGCTGAGACCGATCCGTTCCTGCAGCCCGAGCGCATCAGCGTCGCAGCCGCTTTCGAGCGCTATGCCGGCATCGACCTCTTTGCGTCCATCGGCCTCGACGGTTCGACGGATCGCGAGCAGCTGGCGGCGGATATGCGCAAGGCCGGTATCCGCGTTGCCGACGACGACCTCTGGCAGGATCTCTTCAGTCGGGTGCTGGTCGAGAAGATCGAGCCCAATCTCGGTTTCGGCCGCGCCACGATCCTCGACGAATATCCTGTCTCCGAGGCAGCACTTGCCCGGCCGTCGGCACGGGATCATCGCGTTGCCGAGCGTTTCGAGCTTTACGCCTGCGGCGTCGAGCTTGCCAATGCCTTTGGCGAGCTCACCAATGCCGCCGAGCAGCGCCGCCGGTTCGAGATCGAAATGGTCGAAAAGCAGCGCGTCTACGGCGAGACCTATCCACTGGACGAGGAGTTTCTGGAGGCGCTTGCCGTTATGCCCGAAGCTAGCGGCATCGCGCTCGGTTTCGACCGGCTCGTGATGCTGGCAACCGGCGCCTCGCGCATCGAGCAGGTGCTGTGGGCCCCCGTTACGGAGTATGACGCATGAACGTGATGCGTCCGGTCAGGAGCATTGGCGAGCTTGAGCGCGCCGGATTGGTCGATGCCGATCAGGCGATCGCGCTTGAAGCTGTGGCGGAGCGCTATGCCGTGGCTTTGACGCCATCGGTTATGCGCTTGATCGATCCGGCCGATGCCACCGACCCCATCGCCCGGCAGTTCGTTCCCGATGCGGCGGAATTAGTCGTCACGCCAGAAGAGCGCGCCGATCCGATCGGCGATCATGCGCACAGCCCGGTCGAGGGCATCGTGCATCGCTATCCCGACCGCGTTCTGCTGAAGGCCGTGCATGTCTGCCCGGTCTATTGCCGCTTCTGCTTCCGCCGCGAAATGGTCGGGCCGCAAGGCCTGGGCACGCTGGATGGCGATGCGCTCGACGGCGCCTTTGCCTATATCCGCGACCATAAAGAAATTTGGGAAGTCATTCTGACCGGCGGCGATCCGTTGATTCTCTCTCCGCGTCGGCTGGAAGAGATCCTCAGGCAGCTTGCCGATATCGATCATGTGAAGATCGTCCGCTTCCACACGCGCGTTCCCGTTGTTGACCCAGCCAAGATCGATGGCGCCTTGATCTCGGCGCTGAAGGAGAGCGGGAAGACCATTTATGTGGCCCTGCATGCCAATCATCCGCGCGAATTGACGGACGAGGCACGAGCTGCCTGCGCTCGATTGGTGGATGCAGGGATCGTGCTCGTCAGCCAATCGGTTCTCCTCAAGGGCGTCAACGACGATCCGGACGTGCTGGCCGCATTGATGAAGGCCTTCGTCGAAACGCGGGTGAAGCCCTATTATCTGCATCACCCCGATCTCGCCCCCGGCACCAGCCACTTCCGTTTGACGATCGCGGAGGGGCAGGCGATCGTGGAGGCACTGCGTGGCCGGATTTCCGGCCTTTGCCAGCCGACCTACATCCTCGATATTCCGGGCGGCTACGGCAAGGCGGATATCGGCGGGAGCTCGGTTCGCGCAGTTGGCGAAGGCTGTTACTCTGTTTCCGATTATCGCGGCGGCGAGCATGTCTATCCGCCCGAAGGCTAGAGCCTGCTCTTCCATTCCGTAATTTACTGACGCTATGATTGTTATGAGATTTCCCAAATAAAACGAGACGGCGAGTTGGGGCGTTAACCTTCTTGCATGCGCCGTCTTTCCGTAAAATCGCCAGCACATAATATTGAGTTTATTGAATATGTGTGTGTGGACGGCGGTTTGCTTGGTTTATGTTTAGTAAATTTTTATCAAACAAATGATGAATATAGAATTATTCTACAAAGTATAAGTCGGCTGTATTTACCACGTCGATTAGCGGAATGTTCTGTTTTGCCTGTTACTTCTTGGCGATAATAAGACTGCGTAACCACGGTTATGCTTGCAATTGCCAGAAGGGACTAGACTATGAATAAGACGATTCGCGATTTGCTGGCCAAGTTCGGTGCGCTTCCCGTCGCTGTCGATCAGATCGAAGACGATGCTGATCTCTATGCAACGGGGCTATCCTCATTCGCCTCCGTTCAGCTGATGCTCGGCATCGAGGAGGCCTTCGACATCGAGTTTCCGGACAATCTGCTGAACCGCAAGTCCTTTGCCAGCATCGCCGCGATCGAAAGAACCGTCGGCATGATCCTGGACGGCAGAAAGGTCGCGTGATGACTGCGGCGGTCGCTCGAATTGAGGTTGGGACGGGCGAGGGAGCGGCAGTACGTGCCGCCCGCGTCGCGGCGATTGCCAGCCAACACGCCGATGCCGTCGATGCAGAGGGCCGGTTCCCACGCGAAGCTGTCGACGCCATGCGCGCCGAGAAGCTGCTTTCCATCCAGATCCCCGCTGCATTTGGCGGCGAGGGTGCCTCGATCACGGAGATTGCCGAACTTTGCTCGATCCTCGGCCAGGCCTGCGCCGCCAGCGCCATGGTCTTTGCCATGCATCACATCAAGCTTTCGAGCCTGGTCGAGCATGGTGCCGAAAGCGAATGGCACCGCGACTTCATGCGCCGTATCGCAAGCGAGCAGCTGCTTTTGGCCTCGGCAACGACCGAGGGCGGGATCGGCGGCAATCTGCGCAACAGCATCTGCGCGATCAAGGTCGAGGGCGAAACCTGCTATCTCGAAAAGGATGCGACCGTCATCTCCTATGGCGCCCATGCCGACGCCATCCTGATCACTTCGCGTAGCCACGCCGAGGCGGCCTCTTCCGACCAGGTGCTGACCTGCTTCCTTAGGGATCAATACGATATCAAGCGCACGGTCGAGTGGAACACGCTCGGCATGCGCGGCACCTGCTCCGACGGCTTCCTCTTCAAGGGCGAGGCTCCGGCCAGGCAGATCCTGCCGAAGCCGTTTGCCGAGATCGCCGCGCAATCGATGCTGGCAAGCTCGCATCTTCTCTGGAGCGGCGTGTGGTACGGCATTGCCGCCGACGCGGTTTCCCGCGCGCAGGCCTTCGTGCGTGCCGCCGCCCGCAAGTCTCCTGGTGCACCGCCGCCCGGCGCGCTGCGTCTCGCCGAAGCCTCCAGCATGCTGCAGATGGTGAAGTCCAATGTGGTTGCCGGGCTGAAGGCCTATGAAGAGGCGAAGCTTGATGCCGATCGTCTGTCGTCGATGGCCTTTGCCGTGGCGATGAACAACGTCAAGATCGCGTCGTCGGAGATGATCCTGCCGATCATCAACCATGCGATGTTGATCTGCGGCATCATGGGCTACAAGAACGCTACGCCCTACAGCCTCGGCCGCCATCTGCGCGACGCGCATTCGGCGCAATTGATGATCTCGAACGACCGCATTCTCGGCAATACGTCGACCATGCTGCTCGTCCACAAACAAGATACCAGCCTGTTGGGGTAATCGTCATGGATATGCAATCCTCGTTTCTCGACCGTCTTTTCGATTCCGGTTTGCTGATCGACACCGGCGTTGACGGTCTCTATGGCCGCAGCGGCCAATTCGAAGACGTCATTGCCGCCTTCGAGCGTCTGATCGACACGTTCGGCGGTGCCGATGGCGCCGAAGCCATCCGCTTTCCGCCCGGCATGAATCGCGCTTTCTTCGAAACCAGCGGCTACATGAAGAGCTTCCCGCAGCTTGCCGGCACGGTGCACAGCTTCTGCGGCAACGAGCTCGACCATATGAGCCTCTTGAAGTGCATGGAAGTCGGCAACGACTGGACGAAAGACCAGCAGGCGACTGATATCGTGCTGACACCGGCTGCCTGCTATCCGCTTTATCCGACGGTTGCCAAGCGCGGCGCCATTTCGGAAAACGGCGCCCTCTACGACCTGCAGTCGTATTGTTTCCGCCACGAGCCCTCCAAGGATCCGGCCCGTCAGCAGCTGTTCCGCATGCGCGAATATGTCTGCATGGGCAGCGAGAAGCATGTAACTGATTTCCGTCAGAGCTGGATGGATCGCGGTGTCGAGATGATGAAGGCCGTTGGCCTCGACGTGACCATCGATGTCGCCAACGACCCGTTCTTCGGCCGCGCCGGCAAGATGCTTGCCAACAACCAGCGCGACCAGAATCTGAAGTTCGAGCTGCTGATCCCGATCACCTCCGTCGCCAAGCCGACCGCCTGCATGAGCTTCAATTACCATCAGGATGCCTTCGGCACGAAGTGGGGCCTGAACTTTGCCGATGGCAGCGTTGCGCACACGGCCTGCGTCGGCTTCGGCTTGGAGCGCATCGCGCTGGCGCTGTTCCACACCCACGGTCTCGACGTCAAGGAATGGCCCGAGAGCGTACGCAAGACGCTGTGGGGCTGATCGCTTCCATGGCTTCCGTGTTTCAGGGACTGGATCCCGCCGCCTACAAGCCACATGCGCTGCACGACAGCGAGCGCATGTGGCCCGAGACAAATTGCTACGTCGATCTCTGGATCGAAGTGCTTTCGAGCCTGAAGCTGCCGCCGGAAGCCATGCTCGGCTTCACGGTGGGCCAAGATTTCGAGGGCGACCAGTTCACCTTCTTCAAGGTGCCGCTCGAGGATCTGGAAGCGCTCTATGGCGTGCGCTGTACCGAACTTGCGATCTACGACAAGGTTCAGAACCATGTCGCCGAGCAGATCGGCCGCGGCCGGCTCTGTCTGGTGGAGATGGATTCCTTCTTCATGCCGGATACTCAAGGGATCGGCTATCGCCGCGAACACGGCAAGACGACGGTGGCGATCAACCGGCTCGACATGGAGGGCCGCACGCTCGATTACTTCCACAATGGCGGGTTCTTCCAGCTATCGGGTGAGGATTTCGACGGGCTGTTCCAGCTGCATTTGACGGATGAGGACCTGCCCTTCCTGCCTTATACGGAATTTGCGAAATTCCCGGAGAAGGCACCGGCCGAAGCCGCGATCCGTGAGACTGCGCGGCAGCTTCTGTCATTCCATTTCCGTCGTCGCCCCGGCGCCAATCCGATCCGTGCCTTTGCGTCGGTTTTCCCCACGCAGGTGGAAGCGATCGCTGAACGGCCTTTCGGCTTCTTCCATAAATACGCTTTTAACACGCTGCGTCAGCTCGGCGCCAATTTCGAGCTTGCCGGCAGTCATTTCGACTGGCTCTCGGCCGATCTGTCCGAAGCAGCGGCTGAGGCGCGGAAAATCTCCGAGACGGCGAAGTCTGTGCAGTTCCAGCTGGCCCGCGCCGTCACGCGCAAGAAATTCGAGCCGCTGCGCACGGCCCTTGATCCGGCCGCAGATGCGTGGGATGCCATGATGGGCGAGCTTGAACGGAAGCTTTGATCGGCTTCCATTCGATCATCATAAGGCTGGGTTATTTCTGAACATATTGGGGCGGGGGAAATCCCCCGAAAATGTCATGGGCGGGCGCTTGGCGGATCTCGGCGGCGGAATGCGGCTGAGCGAAGGATGCAATCTGGTGTTGACGGATGCAGGCACCTGCATCTTGCCGTCAGATGTGCCGCTGACCTCAGGCTTCATTCCGGCGCCCGTGCCGGGCACGGTGGCGGAGGCACTGGAAAAGGCCGGGCGTTTCGACCGGACGAAGCCTCAACCTCTTAACGACCGCGATGCCTGGTACATATGCCGTCTGGTGGATGCTGAGGCCGGTGAGGCGGTCTTGAGGCTCGAAGGGCTGGCGACGCTTTGCGAAGTCTTCCTTAACGGCCAAAAAATCCTCGTTTCCGAAAGCATGTTCGAAGCCCATGACGTCGACGTCACGTTGCTTGGCGGCGACGAACTGGCGCTTTGCTTCCGTGCGCTGGAGCCGAGGTTGTCCGAGCCAGGGCCTCGCGCCCGCTGGCGGCCGCAGATGATCACGCCGCAAGGCTTGCGGACGGTGCGCACGACGCTGCTCGGCCATATGCCCGGCTGGTGCCCGGAGATTCAGGCGGTCGGTCCCTGGCGGCCGATTTCGCTGCTGCGGCCGAGTGCGCCCGTCATCCGCGATCTCTCGCTGCGGCCGGACCTGTTCGAAAATGGCGAGGGCAGGCTCTATGCTTCGCTTTTGATCGAGGGCGATGTCGAAGAGCTGGTGCTGAAGTGCGGAGAGGCCGAGCAGGCTTTTGAGAAAGACGGGGCTAGCCACTATACCGCAATCCTGAAAATTCCCGGCGTGATGCCCTGGTGGCCGCATACGCATGGCGTGCCGCAGCTTCATGATGTTGCTCTCGTCGTCGATGGTGTCGAGCACGCGCTTGGGCAGACCGGCTTTCGCCGGCTGTCGGTCGATCGCGGCGCCGACGGACAGGATTTCGCGCTGATCCTCAATGGCGAGCGGATTTTCTGCCGGGGTGCGGTGTGGACCACAGCGGATATCGCACGGCTGCCCGGTGGCCGCGACGATTACCAGAGCTGGCTGCGGCTGGCGGCTGAGGCCGGCATGAACATGATCCGCATCGGCGGCACCATGGCTTACGAGACGCCGGAATTCTTCCGCCTTTGTGACGAGCTCGGCCTGCTGGTTTGGCAGGATTTCATGTTCGCCAATTTCGACTATCCGAAGAACGACAAGGCTTTCAACGCCCATGTCGAATCGGAGGTTTCGCAGCTTCTGAGCCGCACACGCCTCTCGCCATCTCTGGCAGTCCTTTGCGGCGGCAGCGAGATCCACCAGCAGGCCGCCATGATGGGGCTGCCGGAACAGTTCTGGAAGAGCCCGATCGTCGAAGAGATCATCCCGCCGCTGGCGCAATCGCTCCGGCCGGATGTGCCCTATGTCTTCAATTCGCCCTCCGGTGGGCCGATGCCGTTTTCGCCAAACGCCGGTGTGACGCATTACTACGGCGTTGGCGCCTATATGCGGCCGCTCGCCGATGCGCGCCGTGCCGATGTCCGCTTTGCCGCCGAAAGCTTGGCTTTTGCGCATGTGCCGCAAGCCCGCACGCTTGGACAGCATCTGCCGGTTCCCGCAGTCCATAGCCCGCTATGGAAAGAGCGCGTGCCGCGCGATCGCGGCGCGTCCTGGGATTTCGAGGATGTGCGCGATCACTATTTTCAGGAGCTTTACGGCTTCGAGCCCAACCGCCTGCGACGGGAAGATCCCGATCTCTATCTCAATCTTTCCCGCGCCGTGACCGGCGAGGTGTCTGAAGAGACCTATGCCGAATGGCGTCGTCATGGTTCCGGTTGCAATGGCGCGCTCGTCTGGACGCTGCAAGACCTGCTTCCCGGCGCCGGCTGGGGTGTAATCGACTCGACCGGCGAGCCGAAGCCGGTCTGGTATGGGCTGCGCCGCGCCTTCCGGCCGGTGCAGGTGCTGCTGATGGATGAGGGCACCAATGGCCTCGACGTGCATGTCATCAATGAGAGCGATGCGGCGCTCGACCTGACCGTCGAGGTCTCCTGCCTGCGCGATGGCCGTCAGGTCGTCGTTGGTGGCGGTCGCGATCTGGTGCTCGAAGCCCGCAGCAAGCAAAAGATTGCATGCACTGATCTTTTCGGCGCCTTCTTCGATACGACCTATGCCTTCCGTTTCGGACCGCCGTCGCATGATGTCACGGTCGCGCGGCTGACGGTGCAGGCAACGGGCGCTGTGATCGCTCAGGCCTTTTACTTCCCGCTGGGGCGGAGCAAGGCGCTCCACGATGCCGAGATTGCGGCATCGGCGGCGCAAGAGGGCGAGGATTGGTTCCTTGATGTGAGCACCGACCGTTTTGCGCAATCGGTACAGATCGATCTGGAAGCCTATCGGGCGGAGGATGACTGGTTTCATCTTGCGCCCGGCAGCAGACGGCTTCGCCTGTATCGGCGGAAAGGCGTTCCGGCCGATGTCATTCCATCCGGCCAGATTCGTTCGATCGGCAGCCGGCGGATCGTCGAGGTCTAGCCAAGGCACGGCAAATGCGGAGACTTATCTCGCCCGCCAGGGGCGAGATGGCCCCCACCTGCTTCAACATGCTCCTACAAAGTTACCCCATCCGGGCCAAACAGATGGCAGCGCTCGGGATCGATGTGGATGCTGACGGTTTCGCCGGCGCGGATGCTTTGCTGATCTTCCAGCGCGACCGTCAGGGCCTGGCCGCCATGCAGCGTGACATAGAGGATCGTCTGGCCGCCCAGATGCTCGACGAGATCGACACGGGCATTGCCGAGCCCTACGCCACGGTCACCGACATTCAGATGCTCCGGGCGGGCGCCGAGGGTGACGGGTTGTCCGGGCTGCAGGCCGCCCAGCCGCCGCGGCAGGCGCACTGTCTGCCCGGCGAGGTCGATGACGGCGGAGCCGTCGTCGGAGGCGACGATCTTCGCGTCGAGGAAATTCATCTTCGGCGAGCCGATGAAGCCGGCAACGAACTTGTTCTTCGGCCTGTTGTAAAGGTCGAGAGGAGCGCCGACCTGCTCGATCTTGCCGCCATTCAGCACGACGATCTTGTCGGCCATGGTCATGGCCTCGGTCTGGTCGTGGGTGACGTAGATCATGGTGTTGCCGAGCCGCTGGTGCAGGCGGGCGATCTCGACGCGCATCTGCACGCGCAGTTCGGCATCGAGGTTCGAGAGCGGCTCGTCGAAGAGGAAGATGTTGGGCTCGCGGACGATGGCGCGGCCAATGGCGACGCGCTGACGCTGGCCGCCCGAAAGCTGCTTCGGCTTGCGCTGCAGCAGCTGCTTGATCTGCAGGATTTCGGCTGCCTTTTCGACGCGGGGCTGAATGTCCTGCTTTTTCATACCAGCTGTTTCGAGGCCGAAGGCGAGGTTCTTGTAGACGGTCATATGCGGGTAGAGCGCATAGGACTGGAAGACCATGGCGATGCCGCGCTTGGAGGCAGGGACATCGTTCATGCGGCTGCCGTCGAGGTAAAGCCCGCCGCCGGAAATCGGCTCGAGACCTGCGATCATGCGCAGCAGCGTGGACTTGCCGCAGCCGGAGGGACCGACGAAGACGGTGAATTCCCCCGGCTCGATTTCCAGGTCGATCCCGTGAACCACCTGGAGCTCGCCATAGCGCTTGATAACCTTCTGCAGCGATACGCTTGTCGCCATGGGCGCTTCCTCCTTGTTGGTTCTGGTGGTTCGCGGGGCAACGTTCATGACGGCCTCCAGCTCTTGTATTTCTTGGCTTCCGGCCCGACGGGGAAGCGGACTTCGGTGCGTGTTTCCGACGATTCGTAGAAGGCTGTGACCAGCTCCAGCGCCTGGCGGGCATCGACTGTGGTCACCGGCAGCGGTCCGCCCGATACCAGCGCTTCATGGAACAGCCTCATCTGCGTGTTGAAACGGTTCGGGATCGGCGACCAGTCGGCGAGCAGCGCGTCGATCTTTGCGCCGATCTCATCATTGGCCGGAACGATCTTCCAGGGATCCTGGCCGGGGCTGTAGGGCTCGTGGTTGCTCTCGATCAGGACGTTTTCGAAGGCGAGTCGCAGGCGGCTGATCTGCTCCTGCGAGCCGAGCGTCGCGCTGATGGTGGCGAGCGCGCCGTTTTCCATCAGCAGACTGGCGCTGGCGCAATCCTCGACTTCGATATCGTTGACGCGGGTTGCGACGCGGCCGAAGAGGCCTGCGATCGGCCCCATCAGATAGGTGAGCATGTCGTGCAGATGGATGGAGTGGGTCATCAGCACGCCGCCGAGCTCGGTGTCCCACTTGCCGCGCCAGGGCACGGCGTAATAGTCGGCGCCGCGCACCCAATGCGTTTCCGACGTGGCGACATAAGGCTTGCCGGCGATGCCTGAAGCGATGATGCGCTTGGCTTTCTGGATGCCGTCGCCGTAGCGATACTGGAAGATCGGCATCAGCCGGCCCTTGGCCGTCTTTTCGGCGGCGATGACGGCATCGACATCCGCGAGCGATCCCACGAGCGGCTTTTCGCAGACGACATGCTTGCCGGCTGATAGTGCCTGCATGATCAACTGAAAATGCGAGCCGGGCGGCGTGCAGATATCGATGATGTCGATATCAGGCATGTTGAGCACTTCGGAGAAATCCTTGACGCGCTTCTCGATGCCGAATTCGTCGCCGACGGCGTTCAGGCGTTCCTCGTTGAGATCGCAGAGAACGGCAACTTCGTAGCGATCGGCATGCGGCAGATAGCCTTCGGTAATGTGGGAACGGCCGATGCCGAGGCCGATGATCGCGACTTTCTTGATGTCGGACATGACGCAATTACCTCTGAATGTTCTTGAGCGATGTTGCCTCAGCGAGCGCCTGCGCCTTCAGCGCCAGCTCCATCGCTTTGAAGCAATGTTCCTGACCCATCGCCGTTTCCGTGCGGTCCCTTATGTCGGCGGCAAGCTGGCGGCCGTAGGGGAGGTCGAACCCGGTGCAGTCGATATGCTGCATGCCCTTGCGGTCGGTGAGGAAGAGGTGATCGGTGCCGGGGCGACCGGCGACGTCGATATATTTGCGCAGCTCGATCGTGCCTTCGGTGCCGACGATGAAGAGGCGGCCATCACCCCAGGTGGAAAGCCCGTCCGGCGTGAACCAGTCGACGCGGACATAGCCTGTCACGTCAGGCGTACGCAGGTGGAAGTCGCCATAATCCTGCAGGCCCGGTGTATCGGGATTGGCGCGGTTGGACACCGTTGCCGACAGCACTTCGGCTTCGAGGGAATCTGCGAAAAACAGGAACTGCTCGCATTGATGCGAAGCGATATCGGTGATGATGCCGCCATAGCGCTTGCGGTCGAAGAACCAGTCTGGCCGGGTCGGCTTGCGAAGCCGATGGGGCCCAAGGCCCGTCGTGTGGATGACCTTGCCGATGGCGCCTGCCTTCACCAATTCGCCGGCCTTGACGGTCGATGCCGTCTCGAAATGTTCGGAATAGAGGATGGAGACGATGCGCTTTGTCTCGGCCTGCACCTTTTTGACATCAGCGAGTTGATCCAGCGTCACCATGCCGGGTTTGTCGAGCATCACGTCCTTGCCGTGGCGCATGGCCTCGATTGCAAGGCCGGCGCGCTCGCTGGAGATTGCGGCACTGACGATCAACGCGATCGAACCGTCCTCCAGGATTTCTCTTCTGTCGGCGACGCGTTTCGCTTGCGGGAAACGTCCGGCGAAGACGGCGGCGAGATCGTCCTCCACGGCATGGAAGGCGACGAGTTCGGCGCCGGCCCGCAGCATGACGTTGACCTGGCCGTAGATATGATCGTGATTGAGGCCGATGGCGGCAAAGCGCAGCGCGCTCATGCGACATTTCCTTTCATGGGTTTGTTGGTTCGTAGTCCCAAATCTTGGGCATTCGGGACTGCAGTTTCATAATCAGCGCTTGAGGCCGGCGGTTGCGATGCCGTCGATCAGCAGCCTCTGGAAGAAGAGGAAGATCAGGAAGACCGGGATCAGCGACAGGCTCGACATGGCGAAGAGGCTGCTCCAGTCGGAGCTTCCCGTGGAGTCCACGAAGGAACGCAGGCCGAGCTGCACCGTGTAGGTGTTGATGTCGGAGAGGTAGATCAGCGGTCCGAAGAAGTCGTCCCAGGTCCAGATGAAGGAGAAGATCGCGGCTGTCGCCAGAACGGGAAGCGACAGGGGCAGCATGATGCGCCAGTAGATGCGCCATGCGCTGCAGCCGTCCATCATCGCAGCCTCGTCCAGCTCACGCGGGATGCCACGGAAGAACTGCACCATCAGGAAGATGAAGAAGGCGTCGACGGCCAGGAATTTCGGCACGACGAGCGGCAGCAGCGTCTTCACCCAGCCGAGCTTCAGGAAGAGGATATATTGCGGGATCAGCGTGACGTGATAGGGCAGCATCAACGTGCCGAGCATCAGCGCAAACCAGAAATTCTTGCCCCAGAAGTTCAGCCGCGCGAAGGCATAGGCTGCCAGCGAGCAGGAAATCACATTGCCGATGACCGAAAGCACGGCGATGACGGCCGAGTTCCAGACGAACTTGCCGAAGGTGACCTGGCCGCCGAACCAGCCGCGCGCATAGGCGCTGAAATCGAACTGCGACGGGATCAGCGATGCCGTGCCGAAGATTTCGTTCTGGTCCTTGATCGAGCCGGAGAGCATCCACAGCAGCGGATAGAGCATCACGATCGATGCTGCGATCAGAGCGACATGGATGAGGACGGAGAGGAACCACGGGCGTTCGCGCGGCGGCTTCATGTCCTCGGCAAAATGGGTGAGCTTCGCGTCAGTCATCGTAGTGGACCCAATAACGAGCGGAGAGGAAGGAGAAGGTGGTGAAGATGGCGATGATAATAACCAGAACCCAGGCGAGGGCTGCAGCGTAGCCCATGCGGAAGTAGCCGAAGGCTTCCTGATAGAGGTAGAGCGTGTAGAACAGCGTCGAGTCGATCGGGCCGCCGGTGCCGGACGAAATCACATAGGCCGGTGTGAAGGCCTTGAAGGCGTCAATGGTCTGAACGACGGCGTTGAAGAAGATCACCGGTGTCAGAAGCGGCAGGGTGATCTTGAAGAAGATCCGCACTTTCGAGGCTCCGTCGAGGCTGGCTGCCTCATAGAGATCGGTCGGGATCTGGCGCAGGCCGGCGAGGAAGATGATCATCGGCGAGCCGAACTGCCATATGGCGAGGATCACCAACGTGTAGAGCGAATAATCCGGATTGGAGATCCAGCTCGGCCCGTTGATGCCGAAGACATACCAGAGCAGGGTGTTGACGATGCCGTCGGCATCGAAGATCTGCCGCCACAGCACCGCGATGGCAACACTGGAGCCGAGCAGGGACGGCAGGTAGAAAATGGCGCGGTAGACCGGCAGGCCCTTGATGCCGCGATTGAGCAGCAGCGCCACCAGCAGAGCGAATGTGAGCTTCAGCGGCACGGAACAGACGACGTAGAACAGCGTCACCTTCATCGACGACAGGAACTTGTCGTCCGCCGTCGCGATCCGCACATAGTTGTCGATGCCGACAAGGTTTGGCGACTGGAGCAGATTATAGTCGGTAAAGGAAAGATAGAGCGAGGCGATCGCCGGCCCCAGCGTCAAGCCGAAGAAGCCGATAAACCACGGCAGAAGGAAGAGATAGCCGGGTGCGTTGCGCGCGAAGGCGCCTGGCGCCTTGTAGGCGGTTTCCACGCGCAACGGCGCGCGCGCGCCGACGGCCAAGCCGCCGGCAACGCTCTTGCTGTTTGTACCCACGGTATCAGCCTCGCGTAATGTTTGCTGCTGCCTGTTCGGCGAACTTCGTTCCAGCGTCCTGCGCGCTCGTCTTGCCGAAAGCCACTTCCTCGGCGATCTTCTTCAGCAGGAATGAGTTCTCGCCTGCGCCATTCGGCGGCGATGGCGGCAGTGGTCCGACATGCGGCGTCAGCCGACCGATATAATCGACGACCTGCTTGCTGACAGCATCCAGACCCGGGGTCAGGAGATCGCGGATTTTCGGCGAGGCGGGGACGCCGCGCTCGAGACCAAGCGTCTTCGTGCCCTCCGGATCTTCGACCAGATAATTGACGAAGGCGACGGCGGCATCCTTGTTCGGAGAGGTTGCCGAAACAGACATCAGCATCGAAGGCTTCAGATATTGGCCTGGTTTGCTGTCCGGGCCTGCGACCGGATAGGAGACGATCTCGAGCTTTTCCTTGACCAGGCCCTGAATGGCAACGAACTGGTTGGAATGGGCGTAGCTGATCGCGGCCTTCTTGGTCACGAGCATGTCGGTCTCAAGGGTTAGCTGGTCGAGCGCCTGAACATCGGCCGGCACGCAGGCACCGCTTTTGCGCATATGGCCCCATAAGTCGAACCAGTCGGTAGCGTCCTTGGCTTCGAAGGCGAGCTTGCCGTCTGCGGTATAGAGCGCCTTGCCGTGCTGGCGCAGCCAGCATTCGAAAGCCGGTTCATTGCCGCTTGCATCGCCAGTGCCGTAGAATCCGCGCCGCTTCTTGGCTGCTGTCACCTTGGCGCAGGCATCGCCGATCTGCTCCCATGTCATGGCATCATGCGGCGGCTCGACGCCTGCTTCGGCCCATGCGGCCGAGTTGACGACGACCATGAAGGAATTCACGCCGAGGCTGACGCCGTAGATCTTGTTGTCGACCTTACCGGAATCGATGTTGGCGGCACCGAAATCGTCGATCGCCAGGCTCTTGCCGAGATAGGGCGTCATGTCGAGCAGCGCGCCGCGGCGGGCATATTCGAAGATGTAGCGATAATCCATCTGGATGAGATCGGGCGCATTGCCGCCGCCGGTCTGTGTGGCGAGGCGCGTCCAGTAGCTGTCCCACCCGAAGGATTCGCCGGCGATGGTGATGTCAGGGTTCTTGGCCTGATAGGCCTTCACCGCCGCAAAGGTACGGTCGGCACGCTCCTTCGATCCCCACCAAAGAAGGCGCATCGCGGTTGCCGCATTGGCGCGGGAAAGTCCCATACTGCTTATAGCAAGCGTCGCTGCCATACTGGCAAGCAACTGCCGGCGGTCGATCGTCAACGTCATCCTGGTCTCCTCCCCAGCGAACCGATGATTTACGAACTGCTTTGCATGATATAACTATTTGGTTACAAGTTGGATAGAAACGCGACCGCTGTCAAGCGCCAATCGCATTGCAGTCAAAACGGGGCATGCGAGAGCCGATGGCATCCGTCGTTGAAAGCACCGGTCAGGAAGGAGATCGTCCATGGCAGGCAGGGCGAGACAACAGACTGAAAATAAAGTGCAAATGGATGCTGACAAGGGGGCGGAGAAACGACCGAAGAAGGTGTCGCGCAATCCGCAGCGGACCCAGGAGACGATCCTTGACGCGGCGACGGAAGAATTTGCCGCACATGGTTTCGGCGGTGCCCGGGTAGATGCAATCGCGGCTCGTGCACAGACCAACAAGCGTATGCTCTATCACTATTTCGGCGACAAGGAGGGGCTCTATCTCGCCGTGCTGGAGGCGACCTATGCGACGATCCGCAACGCGGAAAAGCACCTCGATCTCGCGCGCCGTGACCCCGAAGAGGGAATGCGGGAGCTCGCCTTGTTCACCTGGCGGCACTTCCTCGCACACCCCGAGTTTCTAAGCCTGCTTGCCACCGAAAACCTGCGTAAAGCGCATTATCTGCAGCGATCGGAAAAAGTCTCCGCCATGCATTCGCATCTTATCGACGAACTTGCGGACGTGCTGCGCCGTGGCGAGGCGCTCGGCATTTTCCGGCCGGCGGTCGATCCGATCTCCGTCTACCTCACAATCGCGGCGCTTGGTTATTTCTATCTGTCGAACCGTCATACGCTGTCGACGATTTTTGCTCGCAAGCTGACGGCGCCGGATGCGCTGAATGCCTGGGGCGAGCATATTGTTGCCGTGACGCTCGCTTCCATTCGCACATAGACTGCTCGAAATACCGGACTTCCGAGAAATTTCCGAAAGGCGATTGACAAGGCCGGAGGTAACGCGCGATCTTGTAACTATATGGTTACATTGCTTGACTGGCCAAGCATTTGCTTTTCCTGATTCTGAAGGGAATCGGGCATGGAGGAGATAGCGTGAAATCCGTTGGCTGCAATGCGAGCCGGCTGGAGATTTGAAGAACCGCTTCTGCAACGAACGACCCTTCACACCTATGCGAACAGACTTGCCTGACAATCACGGGAGCCGACTAGCATCATGACCGATCCATTGAAAATCAGGCTTGTCGAGGCTGAAGCGTTCGAGCGCCCGGTCAAGCTGCGGCTGCCCTTCCGCTTCGGGGCGGCGACCTTGCGCGAGGCACGGCAGATTTTTCTGCGCGTGCGCATCGAAGATGCGCAGGGATGCTCTGCGGAGGGGATGGCGGCCGAGCTGATGGTGCCGAAGTGGTTCGACAAATCGCCCGAGCTTTCCAATGCCGACAATGAAAACCAGCTGCGCCGTTCGTTGGCGCTGGCACTCGATGCGTTAAGCGGAGCGGGGGCGGGAACGGCTTTCGGCCTGCACTCGGCCGTCGAAACCTCGCATCATGCGCGGGCAGCGGCTGAGAAGCTGAACGGCCTGGTCGCATCTTTCGGCCTGGCGCTTGCAAACCGGGCCATCCTCGATGCGCTCTGCCGGCTGGAAGGCTTGGCGGTTGCGCAGGCGATCAAGGCCAACCGCCCCGGCATCGACGCGTCAACGGCACGTGACCTCACAGGCTTCGACCTCTCCGGCTTCCTGGCGGGTTTGGAGCCGGCGGCGAGCCTTGCTGCCCGCCATACGGTTGGACTTGTCGATGCCATCGTGTCCGGCGATATTCCGGCAAGCGAGCGCCTGAATGACGGGCTGCCGGAGAGCTTCGAGGAGGCGATCGACGCCTATCGCCTGACGTTCTTCAAGGTCAAGGTTTCCGGCGTTGCCGACGCCGATATCGATCGTCTCTGCCGCGTCTCTGCCGTCATAGACGCCAAGGTCCCGGCCTACTCCGTGACGCTTGACGGCAATGAGCAGTTTTCATCCGCCGAGGCGGTTGCCGATCTGCTGGCCCGGGTGAAAGAGGAGCCGAGATTGGCACGCTTTGCCGGTTCTATCCTGTTCGTCGAGCAGCCGATTGCCCGCGCCTATGCCTTCGGGAGGCCGGTCAAGGCGCTTGCCGGTTTCAAGCCGGTGGAAATCGACGAATCCGACGCCGATATCGATGCTTTCGTTACGGCAAGGGCGCTCGGCTATACCGGGATCTCCTCGAAATCGTGCAAAGGGTTCTATCGCTCGCTATTGAACCGGGCGCGCGTTGCCAAATGGAGTGCTGAGGATGGCATTCCCTATTTCATGTCGGCTGAGGACCTGACCACGCAGGGTGGCCTTGCCGTGCAGCAGGATCTGGCGCTCGCCTCGCTAATCGGCATGACGCACATCGAGCGCAACGGGCATCACTATGTCGACGGCATGGCCGGCGCGCCTGAAGCCGAGCAGGAGGCTTTTGCCAAGGCTCATTCCGATCTCTATCGCGTCAGCAATGGCCGCACGCGGCTGCGGATCGAGGCCGGGCAGCTTGCCATCGGCTCCGTCATCGGCGCCGTCGGTCTCGGCTCTTCGGTCTCGCCGGACTGGGAGGCGATGGAGAGGTCGCCGACTTAGAGCTTTGATCAAAGTTATAGGCGCCTCGCTGAGATAAATTCAGGCCGCCAAGGCCTCATCATCGCTGTTTGCAGATTCTGGAGGAGCAGATGCAGTCATCGAAGAAACGTTACGTCCTGGTCGGCACAGGCAATCGCGGGGCGACCATGTGGGGCAAGGAGCTGGTCGAGGGCTGGAGTGATGAGGTCGAGCTTGTCGCCGTCTGCGATCTCAATGCCATGCGCGCGAAGCGAGCGCTGGAATATATCGGCGCATCGGTGCCTGTTTATACCGAATTCGACGCGCTGTTGCGGACGGAAAAGCCGGATCTCGTCATCGTCTGCACCCGCGATTCCACCCATGACGATCTGATCGTCAAGGCGATGGAAGCGGGGGCCAATGTCATCAGCGAGAAGCCGATGACGACGACCGTCGACAAGATCAAGCGCATCCTCGATGCCGAGGCGCGCACGGGAAAGCGGCTGGATATTTCTTTCAACTACCGTTTTGCGCCGACCTCGGCGAAAATCAAGGAGTTGATCAATTCCGGCGTCATCGGCGACGTCACGTCAGTCGATTTCCATTGGTATCTCGACACCAGCCACGGCGCCGACTATTTCCGCCGCTGGCATGCCTTCACGGAAAATTCAGGCAGCCTCTTCGTTCACAAGGCGACACACCATTTCGATCTTTTGAACTGGTATCTGGATTCCGACCCGGAAACGGTCGCCGCCTTTGCCGATCTCAAGCATTACGGCCGCAAGGGACCGTTCCGCGGCGAGCGCTGTCGTACCTGTCGGTATAAGGGCGAGTGCAACTATTATCTCGACATCAGCGCCACGCCGCTGCTCGAAAGCCTCTACGAGGATCCGTCGACCGTCGACGGCTATGTGCGCGACGCCTGCGTCTTCCGCGAGGATATCGATATCCCCGATACGATGGTCGCCTCGATCCGCTATCGCAACGGCGTCAACGTCTCCTATTCCCTCAATACCTATATGCCGATCGAGGGACATCATATCGCCTTCAATGGCCATAAGGGGCGCATCGAGCTGCGCCAATACGAGAAGCAGAAGTGGACGACGCCGCCTGCCGACGAGATCGTCGTCATGAAGAACTTCGGCGATGTCGAGCGCATTTGGGTGCCGCATTCGTCCGGCGGCCATTATGGCGGCGACGACCGGCTGCGCGACATGCTGCTACGCTCGGGGCCGAACGATGAGCTCAAGCAGCGTGCGGGATCGCGGGCGGGGGCACTGTCAGTCTTGTGTGGCATCGCTGCCTTGCAGAGCAGCCGCACGGGCCAGCAAGTATCCGTCGCCGACATATGGGGCGCGGATGGTGGCCTCAATCTGCTGGAGTCGCGGCCTTAAGGTCGCGGCTCATCGATCTCAGGGGAGCTTTGTCCTGAAGGCGTCGGGATCAGCTGCAGCGGGGAAGCTGCTGCGCATAGATTCTCGTCATGCCGTTGAAGCGCTTGGCGCCGGCCAGCGCGGTTGAATTGCCGCGCCACGATCCCTGAAGGTAGCCCTTGGCGCCCGAATAATAGGCGAGGTAGAGGTCGTAGGAATCGTTCAGGGGAATGCCGGTCTGCAGGTGCGTCTGGTAGTGATACCAGCCGACGAAATCGATGGCATCGGCGAAATCGGTGCGGCTTGCGCCCCAGTTGCCCGTTTCACGCTTGTATTTGTCCCAGGTGCCGTCGAGCGCCTGCGAATAGCCATAGGCCGTCGTCGGGCGCTTCCAGGGAATGAAGCCGAGCAGGTAGCGCCTCGGCGGGCGGGCGCGCGGCCGGAAGCCGGATTCGGTGTAGATGGTTGCCATCAGGATGGGTACGGGCACGCCGTATTTGCGCTGCGTGCGGTCCGCGGCTCGCTGCCAGTTGTTGAACCAGCCGTCGCGCTGATCGAAGATCGCGCAGATGTTGCGGGTATGATGGGGTGCGGTCGCACAGCCCGCGAGCACGCCGAGCAGCATTACGGCCAGAATGGAAAGGACGCGGGTACGCATTACTAGAACCTCTTCATTGCTGCGCCGCGCGTCTTCCGGGCGCGCAAAGGACGCAGCAACAACTTTGTTGGCGCATGATCCTTTGCGAAAAATTCGAAGCCGAACTTTTGCGGTCATGCGCATGGAGATTGCTAGCGCGGAATGATTAAAAACGGGTTGTTCGCCTGTGCCGAAATGGGGCGATTTCAGGGAGTTTTCGTGGATCTGCTGCGGCGCGTCATGCCATGCGCGCCATGTCCTCGCGGCGGATTTCGTAGAGCAGCGGTTTGCCTTCAATGAAGCGAATGGCTTCGTCGACCGCCATCTCGCCGAGGCGGGTCCGTTCCAATCCGACGGCGCCGGCAATATGCGGCGTCAGGAAGACGTTCGGCAGGTCATAGAAGGCCGAAGCCGCCTCCGGAATTTCCGGATCGGTAACGTCGATGATCGCGTCGATACGGCCGGTTTGCAATATCGCGATCAGGGCCGTTTCATCGACCAAAGCGCCGCGTGCCGTATTTATGAACGTCGCTCCTTGCTTCATTAGCGAAAGGCGGTACGCGTCGATCATGTGTCGTGTTGCGGGCAAGGAGGGCGCATGCAGCGAAACGATGTCGGCCGATGCCATCAAGCCGTCCAGTTCGGTCTTCTCGACACCCATTTGGGCGGCTTCTGCGTCGCTGACCATGGGGTCGTAAAGCAGGACGCGATAGTTGAAGGGCGACAGAAGCTCAATCACCCGGCGACCGATCCGCGAGGCGCCGATGATGCCCACCGTGCGGCGATAGTTGCCGATGGCGTCCGCCTGCATCGCCAATGTCCGCGCGCGATTGCGGTCGGCAACGTAAAAGTCACGGAACTGAAAGACTTTCTTGCCGGCGAAGATGATGGCGGCAAGCGTAAATTCGGCAACCGGCAGCGCATTGGCTTGCGCCGCATGGCTGACCAATATGCCCCGATCGAACAGGCTTTCCCCGAGCAGACCCTTCACCGTGCCGGCGGCATGGACGACCAGCTTCAGGCGCGGTGCGCGAGCCAGTGCGGCAACCTCTATCGTCGGAGCGCCCCAGCCGGTGATCAGGATCTCGGTTTCTGCCAGAAGCTTCGTCGCGCGCTCGTCGTCGAAGCGTTGCATCGGCGCCGCATCGAGCACGCGGCCGACAGTATCGAGGCGCTGAATGAGCGTATCCGGGAGGACATGCTGCGTGCGCGATGGCTGCATGGCAAGGGCGATGGCCGGACGACCGGAGGCAAGTTGCGTCATGGCAGGCGCCCGGGGGCCTCGATGGCGCTGACTGAGATGCCCTTATTCTGAATAAGGGCGCGCAGGGCATCGATGTCGGGTTTGGCCGGTGGTCTGGTCCAGGCGTGATCGAAAGTTGCGGGATCCTTCTCCGCAAGCACTGCGGAGACGAGAATGGTCTCTCCTGCCGGAATGGTGCCGCGCAGCTGCGGCACAAGCGTCTTGGAAGCGATGAGGTTGGTGTTCGGCGGAGCCTTCTGCGCCAAGCCCTCGCGCCTGATCGTCGAGCCGAGGTCGATAATGCCGGTGAAGTCCTCTTCGCCGATGGCGTAAGCAGAGCCGGTTACGGATGAGAGCGTATCGGCTTCGAGATCGCGTCGCGCAATGGCAAAGCCGCCTTCCGCAGTCTGCAGCGGCCGCGGCGTGCCGATTCGATGCAGGCGAATGTGCCACGGAGCGGCGGGGACGAGCCATGTCTCCACGGTCACATCCGGATAGGGCGACCACTTGGCATAGAGCGTATCGCCGGCGAGCTTGGCTTCCTCGTTGGTTTCGCGCACACGGTAATGCAGGCCGTCGTCGCTGAAGGCGAGCATGCTGTCGAAGGCGCCGCCGGCGAAGATGCGTTCATCGCTTTCGACACTGAAGCCGTAGCGGGCGGAATAGGCGAATTTCGAATACTTCTCGGCGCCGAAGCGCATCTGCTGGTTTTCCTGGCCGGAAGAAAGCGCGACGATATCGGCCTTGCTGCGCATCAGCACCATGCCGGGATGCTTTTGCGGGATGATAGCCGGCTCATTTTCCGGTGACTTCTCTTTTGCCGTCCAGAATGGATGTGTTTCCGGGATTGCCAGCGGCAGGAATGCCTTGAAGGCCCAATAGGGCGAGCCGGCGGAATTGTAGTTCTCCGACATCAGCAGATTGGGATAGGCAAAACCGATCGGCAGGGTGCCATCGCGATGGGCAATCGGCTTGTCAGCCCACCAGCGCAAGTGTCGGAGGCACAGCCCCTTGACCTCACCCCATGGCAGCGCCTCGACATCGGCAAAGGCAAGCGCCGACCAGAAGCCGGCGCAGGCGAAACGGTAGGTCAGGCTGCGGCCGAAGGGGATGGTAGCGCCATCGGGCGCAAACCAATGGCGGAAATCCCTCGCGAACAACATTGCGCGTTCGCGATAGCGTTTGGCGCGGTCGTCATCTACGAGCTTCGAATAGATCAGCCCGTAAAAATGCATGGCGAAGGGAATGTAATGGTCGATGCGTCGAACATCGCCGTCGCGATACCAGCCGTCGGCGATGTAGAAGCCGTCGAGTTCGTTCAGGTATCTTTCCGTCAGGCTGCGGTCGAAGGAGGCGCCGAGCCGGTCGAGCGCGATATCGACGAAGATGCGGAAGAATTTCCAGTTGTTATCGGCGTAATCGAAGGTGCGGGCGTGCTTGAGATAGGTGATGAGATTGTCGCGCGCGCGCTGATCGAGCGGCTCCCAGATCTTTTCCGGTACGAGGGCGAGCGCGAAGCCGAGGGCTGCGAGTTCGACCATGCGCTGGTCGCGGCCGTTCACCGTTCCCCAATATTCCGGGTGCTTGGGGTCGACGCCGCTGGCGAGGCCTTCGGCATAGCGGTTCCAATGCTGGAAGTCGCCGCCGCCAGCTCCGAGCGGCGCAAGGCCCCATAGCGGGCGGGCGAAGCCCTCGAGGTCGGCCGCCGCCCGATCGAAATGCGCCCCGGCGCCATCAATGCGAACGCGGGCATTGCCTTCGGAAAAATAGGGCAGCAACGGGTCGAAAAGGTCGGTCAGCGCGCGCCGCATATCGGCGAGATTTGCAAGTGGGTTGCCGGCGAGCGGATTGGAACTGACGGGGGCATAGATCATCGTTTCGGCTTTCTCGATCGTTTCCGCGGCGGGATTGGGCTTCAGGTTTCGGGTGGTAATGTGCCGCCGACGATCGGTAGGACGCCGTGGCAGATCTGGCGGGCCGGCGCCTCGCGATCGCGGAAGCGGGCGATCATCAGGCCGATCGCTTCGCGGCCGAGAGCGGCGCGGTCGACGCGCATCGTTGCCAGCCGGGGATTGGTCATCAGGGCGCACGGCAGGTCGTCGAAGCCAACGATGGCGAAATCTTCCGGTACACGCAGGCCCGCCTCGATCGCCGCGTCGAGCACGCCGACGGCGATGAAATCGTTCATGCAGAAGGCCGCGGTGTAGCCTTCGCCGGCATCCAGGATCGCCGCGGTCGTGTCATGGGCTTCCTGGCTGGAACTGCCACGGAAATTCATCGGCACGATGCGGCCTTCTGCGCCTTCGACCGACGCGATCGCTGCCTCGAAACCGCGGATGCGCTCGCGGATCGTCTGACGATGCGAGCCGGTCAGATGCAGGATGCGGCGGTGGCCGGCATCGAGCAGGCGTCGGGTCGCGTTATAAGCGCCGAAGAAATTCGAGGGCGAAACACCATCGAAACGTAGCTTCGGGTCTGTGCCGTTGACGAGCACGGTCGGTGTGCGGCTTGCATCGAGCCACCGGCATAAGTCTTCAGAAGGGTCTATGCCGACGAGAAAGAGGCCTTCGGCGCCGGCGGTTTGCAGATATTCCTTCACCAGCTCCGGCTCCGTCCTTGCCTCACGCACGAGGCGGATATCGAAGCGCATGCCGCGCTCGGCAGCACCGGCCCGCAAGCCTTCCAGTATGCCCTCGTAGAAGACGCTCAAGCCGCCGGTGACGCTGTCGCTGGCAATCAGCGCCAGGCTGCCGGTTGTTGTCTCCGCCGCGGTTTTCAACGGATAACCGAGGTCGCTCGCCACCTTGAAGATATGCTGGCGGATCGTCTCGCTGATGCCGGGCTCATTGGTGAGGACCCGCGACACTGTCGAGACGGAGACGCCGGCCGCGGTGGCAATATCGGCCTGTCTGATGCGTTTGGTGCGAAAATCGTTCATGTGCAAAGGTTATGCAAAATCATGCAAATTTGCAATAGAAAGATTTTTTATTGCATGATGCAATGAAGTTGCATATCTTCGCCGCACTACATCCGCAGAGGCGTCGGGGAGATCGCCGTGGATGACAACGCAAGAGAAGGAGGAATCTCATGCGCATGAATCGCCGTTCATTCATGATTGGAGCTGCGGGAACCGCGGCTGGCCTCGCCTTCGGGGGAGGAGCGTTGCCGGCATTTGCTGATGCCACGCAGCTACGCGCCATGTGGTGGGGCTCGCCCGATCGCGGCAAGCGCACTGTCGCGGTTGCCGAACTGTTTCACAGCAAGAATCCCGATCTTTCCGTCGTCGGTGAAAGTCTCGGCGGCGACGGCTATTGGGCCAAGCTCGCGACAAGTATGGCAAGCCAGAATATTGCCGATATCTTCCAGCTCGAGCCGAGCACCATTTCGGATTATTCGCAGCGCGGCGCCTGCCTTCCGCTCGATCAGTTCGTGCCCTCGACGTTGAAGGTCAATACGTTCGGCAAGGACATGCTGAAGCTGACGACGGTCAACGACAAGCTCTATGGCGTCGGCCTCGGCCTCAACTCATTCACGCTCCTTTACGACGAGGAGATCTTCAAGAAAACGGGGCTGACGCCGCCCGGTCCGACGACGACCTGGGCTGAATATGCCGATCTCGCCGTCGAGATGACCAAGGCCGCCGGCAAGCGGGCCTATTGGGGCGGTCCCTACGGCGCGCGTTATAACTATGTGCTCGACGCGTGGATGCGCCAGCGTGGCAAAAGCCTCTTCACCAAGGAAGGTGAGCTCGGCTTCGGCGTCGATGACGCCAAGGAATGGTATTCCTACTGGGAAGAGCTGCGCAAGCGCGGCGGCACGGTGCCGCCGGATGTGCAGACGCTCGATCAAAACGTCATCGAAAGCAACTGCCTGGCGCTCGGCAAGTCCGCCATGGGCATGGCCTATTCCAACCAGCTCGTCGGCTATCAGCTCGTGGTCAAGAGCAAGCTGGCGATCACCATGTTGCCGCGCGAAAAGAAGGATGGCCCTTCCGGTCACTACTATCGTCCGGCATTGATCTGGAGCGTCGGCGCCACGAGCAAGAACGGCGAAGCGGCGGCGAAATTCATCGATTTCTTCGTCAATGACATCGAGGCCGGCAAGATTCTCGGCGTCGAGCGTGGCGTGCCGATGTCTCCGAGCGTACGCGCAGCGATCCTGCCGCAGCTCAATCCGACGGAGCAATTGACGGTGAAATATGTCGAGCTGCTGAAAGACCAGGTGGGCGATTATCCGCCGCCTGCCCCGATGGGGTCTCAGGAATTCGACGGCAATGTGATGCGGCCCGTTGCCGATCAGCTTGCCTTCGGCAAGATCACCGTCGCGGAAGCCGCGCAGAAGCTGGTGGATGAAGGTAAGGCGAAGCTGAAGCTCAAGAAGAGCTGAGTGGGAGTCGATCCAGTTTTCTCACTTGAGGGGGCACTAGCGCCCCCTCTTAAATTGCGCCGTCAGCTTCTCAATCTTTACCGCGCGGCCCAGTTGGCGCCGCGGCGGAAGATGGTCTTCATCTGCGGCACGGCGAATTCCTTGGCCTGGTGGCCGAGCGATGAATAGAAGACGCGGCCCTTGCCGTATTTGCGCTTCCAGGCAACCGGCATGACGACGCCGTCGATCCAGTAGGCATGGTCGCCGGTGAAGGTCGTGGTGGCCAGCACCTCGTTCGACGGGTCGACATGCATGTAATATTGCTCCGACGTGTAGGGGAAATCGGTGATCCCCTCCATGATCGGGTCGTCCGGCCGCGTGATTTTGACCTTGTAGTCGATGATATTGCCGGGATGGGCGACCCACTGGCCGCCGATGATGAACTGATATTCGACGCTTTCGCGGAACGAGTCGCCCGCGCCGCCGTGATAGCCGGCGATGCCGACGCCGCTTTCGATCGCATCGGCAAGGTTCTTCACCTCTTCCTTCTCGATCTTCGACATGGTGACGATCGGCACGATCAGGCTGAGGTCGTGGATCGAAGGATCGGCGAAGGCCTCGGTGCTGTTTTCGAGGTAGACCTTGAAGCCGTCCTCCTCCAGCATGTCGCGGATGATATGGGCGCATTCCTGCGGCTCGTGGCCGCTCCAGCCGCCCCAGACGATAAGTGCTTCACGCATGATGATCCTCCTGAAATTACTTTGTTAGCGGCCGATCTGCCCATCCACTAGGGATTCGGACAGAGGGGCGGGACGCTCGGTTTGCGTCGTGATGGTGACCGTGCGCCCGCTGTCGGAGGCGGTCTGGAAGGCTTCCATGACTTCGAGCACATGCAGCGCGAGGCTGCCGTTGGCGCGGTGCGGACGGTTGGAGCGGATGGCGTGCGCCATGTCGGCGACGCCGAGCGAGCGGTAATTGCCGTCGGCATAGGGGGCGGTGATCTCACGCTCGGCAAATTCGCCACCCTTCTTGAGGAACTCCACCGGGCCGCCGAACCGGTTGGGGTCGGGCACGATCAGCGTGCCTTCAGTGCCGTAGACTTCGAGCGGCACATGCTTGTGGCCGGCGACATCGAAACTCATGCCGATCTGGACGACGGCGCCATTGGCAAAGGCCATGACGCCGGCAACATGCGTCGGCACATGCACGGGAATGTGCTCGCCGTTGCGCGGCTCGCTGGTGATGATGCGCTCCTTGCGCGGCGTCACCGCAAAGCCGGCGACCTGGGAGACGGGGCCGAGCAGATTGACGAGGTCGGTGATGTAGTAGGGACCCATATCGAGCATCGGGCCGCCGCCGACTTCGTAATAGAAAGCCGGATTCGGATGCCAGCGCTCGTGGCCGGGGCACATAAAGGTAGCTGTGCCGCCGACCGGGATGCCAATCGCGCCTTCGTCGATGAGGGCGCGGGCTGTCTGGTGGCCGCCGCCGAGGAAAGTATCGGGTGCTGCGCCGATGCGCAGACCCTTGGCGGCTGCCGCATCGGCAAGCTTCTTGCCTTCGGCGAAATTGATGCCGAGCGGCTTTTCCGAATAGGTGTGTTTGCCGGCGTCCAATGCCTGAAGACCGACGGCGACGTGCGCCTTCGGAATGGTGAGGTTGACGATGATCTCGATCGAGGGATCGGCCAACAGGGAGACTATATCAACCGCTTCCAGGCCGAATTCGGCGGCTTTCGCCTCAGCGAGTTCGCGATTGAGGTCGGCGACACCTTTGATGTCGAGAATGGGAAAGGATTTCATGGCGGTGAGATAGGCGCCGGAAATGTTTCCGCAGCCGATAATGCCGATGCCGACCTTGTTCATAGATTTCCTCCGAATGCATTGTCTTTGCTGTACCGGAGCGGTTCAGTGCCTCACGGAAACGCTGAGCTGCTCCATCCTGTTGTTTCGACGCAATTCCGAACGGAAAACCGCTGCGCAGTTTTCCTGGCATTGCTCCGGGGATCAAAGGGCCGGCGCTGGCCCCGTCGTTCCCCACGGCGATTCGTAGAGTTCGCGCAGCGCGACGACCGCGGCGCCCTGTGCCCAGGTCTCGTCGGTCGACTGGTCGAACACCAGTTCCGTCACGCCCTTGATCGATGGCGGGATGGCTAGCGAATAGGCCTCCCGCAGGCTGTCGAGGAAGGGCTGGCCGAGCGCCAGGCTCGAGCCCACTAGAATTACGCGCGGCGGGGCAAACAGCGTGACGATATTGGCAAGTGCCATGCCGCAGGCCTCGCCGGCGCGGATGGCCGAGCCGATCAATGTGTTGTCTTCGGCATCGATCAGCGTCTTGGCGTGGGCCATTCCGCGGCCGAGGCGGATGGCTTCGGCGAAGCGGCCGCTCGGCTGGTCGCCAAGAATGGCGCTTTCGCCGGCGAGACTCGCCAGTCGGATGATGCCCTGCGGACCCATGCCGAGCACGAGATCGCCGAGATTGTGGCTGAGGCCACCGGCACCGCGAAAGAGCTGGCCGCCATGCAGCACGCCAAGCCCCAGAGTCTGCTCCAGCGACACCAGCACCATGTCGTCGAGGTCTCTGGCCTGACCGAACCAATGATGCGCGAGCGTGATCGCGTGTGCGTCGCTTTCGACGATGGTGGTGACGCCGAGCCGCTCCGACATTTCCTTGGCGAAATCGATGCCTGTCTCGCGGAAGATCGGGCTGGTGCGGATATGGCCGGTGCGGTGTTCGATGACGCCGGGCAGGCCGAGACAGACGGAATCGATCTCGTCGAGAGCTAGGTTGGCATCGACGACGCAGCGGCGCACGCCATCCTCGATAAGATCGGCAATGACGCCGATCGGTTGCCGGTCGACGCGCAGTGCCAGCGTCAGCGTGGACAGAACCTCGCCGCAAAAGTCCGTCACGACGAAGACCATGCGGTTGGCGGCGATTTTCGCGCCGACGACGCGCGCGGCATCGGGATTAAGCTCCAGCATGACGCGGGGGCGGCCGCGGGTCGCCGCTTCACGCAGGTCGCCTTCGGTGCGGGCCAGTATCAGCCCGTCGTCCAGCAGCGAAGCTGTGATAGCCGACACTGTGGTGGTCGAAAGCTGGGTGCGGTCGCTGATTTCGATACGTGCGATGGAGCCCGCTCGCCGGATGGTATCCAGCACATTGAAGCGGTTTATCGCCCGCATAAGCTCGGGATCTGCTGTTTTCATGAGATTGGTGCCGAATGACGAACCCGCTCGGCTGCGGCCTGGTATTTTTATCGGAATGCGAATTAAATAACCTATGGTCGTTGCCCAATGTCAAGCCATTTTGCAGTCAATCTGCCAAAAATTTGGATGTGGCGGTTGACATTTCGCCAAAGCTCCGCTGAATTATTCCGCATAAGGGAAAAAATATTGAGGTTCTTGGTTCCCTTGGGAGGAGAAAATCATGATCCATCTACGTGGGGCGAAAGCCCTTCGCATTGCCGCTATTGCCGCGACGAGCGGGCTGGCGATTCTGGCCGGCGTCACGAGCGCTGCCGCCGAGACCACCGTGAAGTGGCTGCATCTTGAGGCCAATCCGGCTTACGTCGCCATCTGGCGCAAGATCGCCGACGAATATCAGGCCAAGCATCCCGGCACGAAGATCGAGATGCAGTTCCTGGCCAACGAGGCCTTCAAGGCCAAGCTGCCGACGCTTCTGCAATCGAAGGACGCTCCGGATCTGTTCTACAGCTGGGGCGGCGGCGTGCTGAAGCAGCAGCAGCAGACCGGCACACTGCTCGACCTGACCTCAGCCATGGATGCCAAAGACGGCGCCTGGAAGAAGAGCTACAATCAGGCCGCGATCAAGGGCCTGACCTTCGATGGCAAGATCAGCGCCGTGCCCTATCAGATGGGCACCGTTTCCTTCTTCTATAACAAGGCCCTCTTCGCCAAGGCCGGTGTCGATGCCGACGCCATCAAGACCTGGGACGACTATCTGAACGCGGTCAAAAAGATCAAGGCAGCCGGCATCGTGCCGATCGCGGGCGGCGGCGGCGAGAAGTGGCCGATCCACTTCTACTGGAGCTACCTCGTCATGCGCGACGGCGGCCAGCAGGTGTTCAACGATGCCAAGAACGGCAAGGGCAAAGGCTTCAACGATCCGGCCATCATCAAGGCCGGCGAGCAGCTGGCCGAACTCGGTAAACTCGATCCGTTCCAGCCCGGCTATCTCGGCGCCACATGGCCGCAGACGCTTGGTGTCTTCGGCGATGGCAAGGCTGCAATGATCCTCAGCTTCGAGACGACCGTAGCTACGCAGCGCGTCAATTCCGGCGATGGCAAGGGCCTCTCGGACGACAATATCGGCCGCTTCGCCTTCCCGGCCGTAACAGGCGGCGCCGGCGCTCCTACAGATACGCTCGGCGGTCTGAACGGTTGGGCCGTTACCAAGAAGGCCCCGCCTGAGACCCTCGATTTCCTTGCCTATCTGACGAATTCCGAGAATGAGCGCACCATCGCACAGGCCGGTTTGATCATTCCTGTCGCTGATGGCGCGCAGGATGGCATCAAGTCGCCGCTGATGCGTGGAGCCGCCGATCAGCTGGCGCATTCGACCTGGCATCAGAACTTCTTCGACCAGGATCTCGGTCCGTCGGTTGGCCGCGTCGTCAACGACATTTCCGTCGGTATCGCCTCCGGCCAGATCACGCCGAAGGATGGCGCACAGCAGGTCCAGGACGCCTTCGAACAGGACCAGCTCTAGCGGCATCCGGCGCCGGCCACTCCCTTGTGCCGGCGCCGGTTTTTCTTTGAACTGCAATCGTCGAGACCGCCCATGACCGATGTCAGCGCTACGACCGCTATCCCCTCCGTCGCAAGAGCAAGGCCCGCTGCAAAGCGAAAATCGCCGGCCGCGCGCGGCCGTATGCCGGTTATCCTGCTGTTCCTACCGCCGGCCGTTCTGCTTTTCACCATCTTCGTCATCCTACCGATGGGGGAAGCCGCCTGGTACAGCCTTTATCGCTGGAACGGCTACGGCCTGCCGACGGAGTTTGTAGGCCTGCGCAATTTCCAGGTTCTCTTCAAGAACGATGCCTTCCTGACGTCGCTAAAGAACAATGCGCTGATCATTCTGGTGTCGATCGCCATCCAGGTGCCGCTTGCCATCTGGCTGGCGACCATGCTGGCAAACCGTATTCGCGGCGTCGTGCTTTTCCGGCTGATTTTCTTCCTGCCTTACGTGCTGGCCGAAGTGGCGGCAGGCCTCATCTGGCGCTTCGTCTATGATGGCGATTATGGCCTGTTTGCTGCGCTCGCGCATTTCCTCGGCACCCCTACCCCTTACGTGCTCGCCGACAAGGATCTGGCGATGTACGCCGTGCTCGGCGTGATCGTCTGGAAATATTTCGGCTTTCACATGATGCTGTTCATCGCTGGCATGCAGTCGCTGGACAAGAGCGTGCTGGAGGCGGCCGAGATTGACGGCGCCACCGGCTGGCAAAAATTCCGCTACGTGACGCTGCCGCTGCTCGGTTCGACGCTGCGTCTCTCCGTTTTCTTCGCGGTTGTCGGATCGCTGCAGCTCTTCGACATGATCATGCCGCTCACGGGCGGTGGCCCGTTCAACTCAACCCAGACGATGGTGACCTTCCTCTACAATTTCGGCGTCACCCGCATGCAGGTCGGCCTCGGCAGCGCCGTCGGCGTCGTGCTGTTCGTGATCTGCGTCACCCTCGCCTTCGGCTACAAACGGATCTTTATGCGCAATGACTGATATGGCCTCATCCGTTCGACTGACCACCGGCACGAAGATCTATCTCTATGTGTCGCTGACCATCATTGCCGCCATCGTGCTGATCCCGCTTTTGACGACCGCGCTCGGTGGCTTCAAGACGCTCGGTGATCTCCGCACCAATCCCTTCGGCCTGCCGGCCGAGTGGCATTTCGAGAATTACACCAGCATTCTCTTTGGCGACCGCTATTGGCGGCAGATGATGAATTCGTTGATCATCGCCGTACTCACCGTGTTTCTAACGCTGTCGGTCTCGGCCATGGCAGCCTTCGCCTTCGCGCATGTGAAATTCTTCGGCTCGAACTTCCTGCTGAACTACTTCCTGATCGGTCTGATGTTTCCGGCGGCCACCGCCATCCTGCCGCTCTTCATCCGCATCCGCGATCTCGGCTTGCTCAATACCTATTGGGGCGTGGTGCTGCCGCAGGTGGCTTTCGGTCTCGGTATGAGTATCCTGCTCTTCCGAAATTATTTTCGAAACCTTCCGGAAGAATTGTTCCAGGCCGCCTTTGTCGATGGCTGCGGCTATATCCGCTTCTTCTGGCATATCTCGTTGCCGCTTTCGCGGCCGATCATCGCGACCGTCAGCATCATCTCCTTCGTCGGCAGTTGGAACAGCTACATTCTGCCGCTGATCATGCTGAATTCGGATTCGATCTATCCCTGGCCGCTCGGCATGATGGTCTATAGCGGCGAATTCGGCACGGAATGGGAGTTGGTGCTCGCTTTTATCACGCTCACCATCCTGCCCACCATCATCGTCTTCTTCCTGGCGCAGAAGCACATCATTGCCGGCCTCACCGCCGGCGCCGTGAAATCCTGAGCCTTACTGGAGCAAAAGAGCATGGCATCCGTCGAACTGCACAACATCCATAAGGCCTATGGGGCGCTCACCGTCATCCACGATATCTCGCTTTCGATCGAGGATGGCGAGTTCATCGCGCTCGTCGGCCCTTCCGGCTGCGGCAAGTCCACGCTGCTGCGCATGATCGCAGGATTGGAGGAAATCACCGATGGCGACGTGTCGATCGGCGGACAGGTGGTCAACGCCATGACGCCACGCGAGCGGAACATCGCCATGGTCTTTCAGTCCTACGCGCTCTATCCGCACATGACGGTCGCGGAGAATATGGGCTTCAACCTGAAGCTCTCCGGCGAGACGAAGCAGGCAATCGAGCAGCGGGTCAATGAAGCCGCACGCATGCTCGATCTCACCAAGCTGCTCGACCGCAAGCCGGCGCAGCTTTCCGGCGGTCAGCGCCAGCGCGTCGCCATGGGCCGCGCCATCGTGCGCAATCCTGCCGTCTTCCTGTTCGACGAGCCGCTCTCCAATCTCGATGCGAAGCTGCGCGTGCAGATGCGCTCCGAAATCAAGGCGCTGCATCAGAAGGTACAGACCACTTCGATCTATGTGACCCACGACCAGATCGAGGCCATGACGCTTGCCGACCGTATTGTCGTGCTGAACCAGGGGCGGATCGAGCAGGAGGGCACGCCGATCGAGCTCTACCGCAAGCCGGCCAATCTCTTCGTCGCCGGCTTCATCGGTTCACCGGCCATGAATTTCCTCGATGGCGTGGTGGAAGGCGTCGAAGGCGCACCTACCGTGCGGCTGAAGGACAGTACGCCGGTGCGGATTGCCGACGAGCGCAAGGTAAAGGCGGGCCAGAGCGTGAAGATCGGTCTGAGGCCCGAGCATCTGAGCCTTGCCAATGGCGGTTCGCCGCTCAGCGGCCAGACGCTGCTTGTGGAGCCGACCGGCGCGCAGACGCATGTGTTGTTCGACCTTGCCGGCGAGCAGGTGACGGCCGTTGTCGATGGCGAAGCGCCGGTGCGCTATGGCCAACCGCTGAATGTTTCAGTCAGCCCCGAGCAGGTTTACGTCTTCGACGCCTCAAGTGGCCTAGCTCTTTAGGTAACGATGTCGATGGCGTCGACTCGATCCGGATAGAAGGCCATGTATTCCTTGATCTGGCTGACGGAGGCATAGGGATTTTCATAGCTCCAGATGGCGTTCACCGAGCGCTCGCCGCCGGCCGGGATGCTGTAATAAGAGCATTCGCCCTTGTAGGGGCAGTAGGTCTCGTGGCTGGTCTTCTGCAGCGATGTCAGGTCGACATCCTCTCGGGGAATGTAGATCACTGCGGGATAGGACGCTTCCTTGAGCGATAATGCGTTGCGCGTATCGGCGATCACCTTGCCGGCGACGGAAACGGTGACATGCGCATCTTTCCGGTCGATGGTGATGGGATGATCCGGACCGGGAATCTTGACGGGCTTTTCCGACATCATGAGCCTCTTGGGTGAAGGGTCAGACAAATGCAGATGACGCCGCATCGGTGCCTAACAATCTGCGTTCGAAAAGGGATATAGGAAGCCTGGCGGCGATTATCAGGGCTCTAGTGCGAATCCGTCTTCGGCGCCCGCCAGCGCAACCCGTCCATCAACAGCCCTACGAGCCGGCGGGCGCGATCGTGCCATTCCGGCGAGTTGGGCATGGAATAGGTGCCCGAGAGTGCGTGCAGCACATCGGTGCTGTCGACATCGGTGCGGATCGAGCCTGCATCCACGGCCCGCTCAATCAGGCCGGAAAGTGCCACCGGCACTTTGCCGTAGCTATCGGCAAAGAGCTTGGAATTGCTGTTGAGGAGGATGCGAAGGCTGTCGGCCATGCCGCGTTTCGTGGCGATGTATCCGACGAAGCGATGCATCCATTCTTCTAGCGCATGATCGGGCGCGAGCCGGGACGCGAGCTCTTCCGCGGCATCGCAGAGCGCTTCGACTTCGTGACGATAGACGGCTTCGACCAGATGTTCCCGGCTGGGGAAATGGCGGTAGAGCGTCCCGATCCCGACATCGGCTTGCCGGGCGATATCCTCAAGCGAGGCGGCAGTGCCGTGGCTAGCAAAGGCCTGAGCGGCAACCTCGATCAACCGGTCATGGTTGCGGCGCGCATCGGCACGAGGGCGCCGGCTGTGGTTCGGTGCCGTATCCTTGTGTTCCGGCAATGGCTTGCGCGCCAATCTCTGCTCCTTGCGGGCTCCCGCATGAATACACCCGGCAACCCGCCACATGGCAGGCGACGGCACCTTCTCTCTGTCCCTACCGGAGGAGTGTTACCGCATTCGGTATCAAGGCGCCATTGCCGCCTGCACGGGTGAGGGATGCGCATATATGGATGGAGGTTCTAAGCAGCCTTACCGCGACGGGGCGCCGAAGTGGTTCGGTCCGAAACTCGGGCCCAGGCTTGCCCCTTGTCCGAAGCTGACAAAGGGCTGCGACGGAGCGCTACGCGCTGCCGGAACATCGAGATAGCTCATGATGTTTTCGACGTGGCTGACCTGCGAGCGCAGGCTGTCGAGCGACTTGCCGGTCAGATTGGTGCCGGCCGGCAGTTGCGCCGTCAGCGGGTTTTCATAGCGGCCGTTGACGCGCAGTTCGTAGTAAAGGTGTGGGCCTGTCGAATAGCCTGTCGAGCCGACATAGGCGATGACCTGGCCCTGGCTGACGCGCTGACCGACGCGCAGATCCGACGGCGTTGCCGAAATATGGGCATAGGTGGTCTCGTAGCCGCCATCGTGGCGAATGCGGACATATTTGCCGTAGCCGGTTTCCCAGGAGATCTTTTCGACGATGCCGTCGCCAGCGGCCTGGATCGGGCTGCCCATCGGCGCGCGGAAGTCTACGCCGTTGTGGAATTTCTTCACGCCGAGAATGGGGTGGACGCGCCAGGCAAAGCCGTCGCCGAGCGTACCGTTCGGCACGGGGCGATGCACCAGCGATTTGGCGATCGAATGGCCGCCTTCGTCATAAAATTCCGACGGGCCTTCGCCACCGTTCTTATGCAGATAGAAGCGATGCGTATCGCCATCGGCATGGAATTCGATGAACATCAATTCGCTCTTGCCATCCTCCGCCTTGCGGAAGAGCAAGTCGACGCTGTCAGGCGCGTCTTCGATGCTGGTAAGGGAAATGCCCTTGGCTTTGGCGAGCTTGACGAGCTGCGAAGCGCATTCCTTGGTCAGCCCCGCTCTCTCGAGCTTCGCGGCGACCGTTGCCTCATCGCTATCGTCGATATTCTTGAGATCGACGGCGGCGATTTCCGAAGATGCCGGCGCGTCGGCCTGGCTTTCGCTATAGAGCGTCGAAAACAGCCGGTCATTGGCCATCGGAACGAAGCTGTCCGCGTCGTCGCGGGCAACGACCCGTTCCGGCGTCTTGTCGCCGCTCAGGCGAGCCATGACCAGCTTGGGTCGAGCGCCGGGGCTCTTCTTTTCCAGCAGCAGTTCCAGGCTGTCGCCGGGGGAAATCGCATCGGTTTCCAGTGCGCGCTGCAGCTCGTCGCCGGCATCGCTACCCAAACCGGCAGATGCCAGAATATCCTGAAGGTCCTGCTTGTCCTTCGGCATGGAGACGAGCCGGCGGAATTCGCGGCCTGGCTCTCCGGTCGTTGCCCGCGAAACGCTGACGTTCAGCGGCACGCCGCGAACCGGGAAACGTGAGCGGCGCACCGCGTCGTAATGCGTGGCTTGTGGATAGATGCCGTGGCGCATATCCGACAGCGTGGTCGGAGCGAAGGCAATCTCCCGAGGGCGCTCCTGGCTGTAGGAAGCATTAATGGGGCCGGCGCTGGCGCGAGCGTTTGTGGAGTCGTCGGACTTAAACACCAGGGTCGTGCGGTGATAGGTGAAGATGCGGGTTTCGCCGCTCGAGACCTTCTCCGCCACCTGCGCGAAGCGCGCGCCATCGAAACGCTGCTTGGCGGCGAGGCGGGTGCTTTTGTGCATTGCGGGTTGAGACTGCACCAGCTGGGCAGTGCGCACGGGCACCGCCTGTTCGATGCCATGACGCGCCAAGAGCGGATAGAGCACGGTGGCGAGCAGGCCGCAGGACGCGGTGCCCGCCAAACCGATGGCGATCAGATGGCGCAGATGCGCGGAACGAGGCAGAAAAGGAATATGAAAATCGTGATGAGGCCGCGCCTGAATTGCAGCTTCTGCAGGAAATTGAACGCGCAATGGACTTTCGGCCATGAAGTGAGGAACCCTGCAGATTGCGGTGGGCCCAAACTAGGGCAAATGATGGCAAAATCTAGGCAAATATTACGAGTCTGTTAATTGCCGTGATCGTCCACAGGTCCAGATTCGCGCGTTCCTAGTGATTCGTCAACTGAAGATGGTGTCGTAGAGCAGCTTGAAGTTCAGCGCAAGGATGATTGCCGCAACCAGCCAGGAGAGGACTGCAACGCTCCTGGAGGCGACGAAACTGCCCATTTTTTCGCGATTCGTCACGAACTGGACGAGCGGAATGACTGCGAAGGGCAGTTGCATGGATAAGATGACCTGGCTGAGAACGAGTAGATTCGCCGTGCCTTTTTCACCATAAATTGCAGTCACAAATACAACCGGAATAATTGCAAGACCGCGCGTTAAAAGTCGTCTTGCCCAGTGCGGAATGCGCAGGCGGAGGAAGCCTTCCATCACAATCTGGCCCGCAAGCGTCGCAGTTACGGTCGAATTGAGGCCGGATGCGAGTAGCGCGATCGCAAAGAGGGTGGAGGCGATGCCGAGGCCGAGTAGCGGCGAAAGCAGCTCGTAGGCCTGGTCGATTTCGGCGACATCAGAGTGACCACTATTGTGGAAGGCTGCGGCCGCAACGATCAGGATCGCGGCATTGACGAACAGCGCCAGCATTAGCGCCACAGTGCTGTCGATCGTCGCCCATTTGATGGCGTCGCGGCGGCCTTCGTCGTCGCGCTTGTAGGCGCGGGTCTGCACGATCGAGGAATGCAGGTAGAGGTTATGCGGCATGACGGTCGCGCCGATGATGCCCATGGCGATGTAGAGCATCGCGGGATTGGCGACGATCTCAGGAGAAGGGATGAAGCCGTCGAGAATGGCGGCGACCGGCGGTGCGGCCGCGGCGATCTGCACGGCAAAGCAGCTGGCGATGACGATCAGCAGCGCAATCACGAAGGCTTCGAGATAGCGAAAGCCCTTGTTCATCAAAAGCAGCAGCAGGAACGTGTCGAGCGCCGTGATGAGCGCGCCGGCGATCAGCGGAATTCCGAAAAGCAGTTGTAGGGCGATCGCCGTGCCGATGACCTCGGCAAGGTCGCAGGCGATGATCGCGAGTTCGCAGACAAACCAGAGAGCCAGATTGACCGGTCGCGGATAATGATCGCGGCAAGCCTGGGCGAGATCGCGGCCGGTGACGATGCCGAGCCTTGCCGACAGCGCCTGCAGCAGGATCGCCATCAGGTTGGACAGCATAATGACGGCAAGAAGTGTGTAGCCGAACTGCGCGCCGCCCGCGAGGTCCGTCGCCCAATTGCCGGGATCCATATAGCCGACGGAGATCATGTAGCCCGGTCCGATGAAGGCGAGCAGACGCCGTATCCAGCTGCCGCCATGCGGCACTCTAATCGTGGCGTTGACCTCAGGAAGGCTGGGGCGAACGCTGTCCCCGGCATCGGCGAATTTCCATGCGCGTTCCTGCGCGGCGGCTTCCTGCATTGGTGTCATGACGTCTCCGGGAGAATTGAGGTGTGAACTGGCTAAAGAGTTACGCAGGATAATAAAGTCATGCAATATGCTATATTATTTTGTTCTTGCTTTTTTTGGATGAAAAATCACCGGGCCGGCCGCATTTCCTGCCGATGAGAATGATGGCGCTCCGTGGATCTCCGCATTCGATTGTGTCGGGCGATACCGGAGGTGAATGGGAGCACGTGAACGTCCCGATGCGCGACTGCGATCAGGGGAGAATACTGTTGGAATGGGTGGGAGGAGTGGGTGGCCTGAGAGCGGCGATAAGCTCGGCTGGCAGGAGCTAGTACCACCTGAGGACGTCATCACGCCAATAGTGCGGACGCCGCTGGCGGGGCTGCCGCCATATAACAGAAGCCTTCCGTTATCTCGAGCAAGACAACGGAAGGCGATATTCGGTCAGTACCTATTCGGCGGCGTCGTGCTTCGAAATGGAATCGCGCACCACGCCGTATTGGTTGCCCCAACTATCGGTCATTTCGTGGCGAATATCCCAGAGCTCGGGGAAAAAGCGGTGGCGGGCGCCTGCCTGCAACAGCTCGACCGGGCGTCCCTTTAGGGATTTCGAACCGAGCCCGATGGAACGCTGGATCAGATACATGTGGTTGGCGCGGAATTTTTGAAACAGCTCGTCATATTCCACCAGCGCTTCGGCAACCACGTAGCTGTCGCCATGATCGTACTTGCCATCATAGATATCTGTTATCGTCAGGCCGGGCGCATCGAGGTAATTTGCCTTGAAGGCGTTCCAGAGATCGGGCGGCATGCGCAGCAGGAACTTGAAGCCCGGCGATTCCTGGCCGCTGCCGTTTCCGAGCTGCAGGCGGATCTGCTGATATTCCTTCGGCGACATGGTTTCCAGAAGATCGAGTTGGGCCGTCATCATGCGCATGATCTTGTGCACGCGGCCCATCAGGGTCACGACGCGATGGGTGTTGCGCTCTTCCATGAAGCCGATGACATCGACCAGCGAATAGGCCATTAGCTTCATCCAGAGTTCTTCCACCTGATGAACGATCTGGAATTGCAGTTCGTCGCCGTTGACCATGCCGTTCAACGGCTTCTGACAGGCGAGGAGTTTGTCGCATTGCAGATAGACGCCGTAGTCGAGCATGTCAGGCGCCTCGATGCGGGCGTAGTAGTCTTGCTTCTGCATCTTCGTTCCCTTTGTTCCGGCCTTTGGCCGACAAGCATGTTTGCTTTTCTCAAGGATAAGCAATTTGCCTTGAACATTGTTCCTATTTGTAATTCATAATTGCGGAATGGGAGTACGATTGACTCCCCTATGGCGAATGGAGAGAACGATGGAGCTGGATGCGCTCGATCACAAGATCATTGCCGCGCTGGAGGCCGATGCCCGCATCTCGTTTGCGGCGCTTGCCGATCTCGTGGGGCTCAGCAAGACGCCGTGCTGGAAGCGGGTGAAGGCGTTGGAGGAGGCGGGCGTAATTCGGGGGTACAGGGCGCTTCTCGATCCGTCGCGGCTCGGCTTCGGCCTCGAGGCCTTCGTGCAAGTCTCGATCGATGTCGAGCGCTTCGATGTCTTCGAGGCCGCCGTGCGTCGCCATCCGCTGATCTGGCGCTGCCACGCGACGACGGGCGAGGCTGACTATCTCCTGCATATCCTGGCTACCGACATGGCAGCGCTCGATCGACTGCTGCGGCAGGAACTCAACAGACTTCCCGGCGTACGGCACACCGTAACGTCAATGTCGACGCGGGAGATCAAGTCGGACATCTCGCTGGCCGAAGCCAGGCGGCATGCTGGCAGCTAGCTGCTATGGCCTTTCAGCCGCATGGAGCCGACCAAGCTGCGGATCAGCCGCTCACCTATATCGACCAAAGGGAAGGATTTGTTCGACCTAAGCCATTCGGCAAGCAGACCGTTCATGGAACACTGAATAGCGCGGGCGGCGGCATCGGGCGTCCATAGCGGTGCTAGCGTCTTTTTTTGGTCGGCCATCTCGATCAGTCGCTCCAGCTTGCCGAACATTTGCTGATTGGCAGTGACGATTCTCTGAGCGGCGTCGGAGCGATGTTTGGTGAATTCGCACCCGAGAATCATGATGGCGAATACCTGCTGCAGATGTTCGTCCTTGGCGAGATTCTCCAGAACCTGGACCGTGCCCTGCTCGATCAGCCCGAGCGGATCGTCGTGACCATGCTCGATTGCATAGTCGACGATGGTTTCCTGCGGCAGACGGATTTCGCTGTGCAGCGCCGTCAGGACCTCGGCCTTGTCCTTGAAATGCCAATAGATCGCACCGCGGGTTACGCCGGCGCGTTGCGCGATCTTTTCGAGGCTGGAGCCGCTGACGCCGTTTTCATAGAAAATGTCGGCGGCGGCCGCCAAGACCTCCTCTCGGGTCTTGGCAGCATCTTCTTTTGTTCTTCGCATGCTCCTCCTCGAAGTTTCTGTGAGACGGTGGGGCATATCGTCTCACTCATATGTCTGATTTTACATCTCAATATCCGAAACCACAGGGGGTCCGGATATGAGCCATAAAAGCGGCGCCGATTTGATATTTACAATCATTCATGAATGTTTGTATATTGCGCTGCAATAAAAATGTCGAATCTCACGGTGAATTTTCCATGACGACGTATAAATCCTCCCTTCTGCGTAACGGTCTCGTTGCCGCCGGACTGCTCTTTTTCTGCGCAACTTCCTCCCTCGCGCAGCAAGCCGGTCAGATGCCGCCGCCGCAGGTGACGGCTATCGAGGTCAAGCCCCAGGCCGTGGCGCTCTCCTATGAATATGCTGCCCGCATCTCTGCCTTTAGGCAAGTCGATGTGCGCGCTCGTGTCGGCGGTATCCTGTTGAAAAGGAACTTTGTCGAAGGCGCCGAGGTGAAGGCAGGCGACGTGCTGTTCCTGATCGACCCGGCGTCCTATCAGGCCACGCTTGCTCAGACCAAGGCGCAGCTCCAGCAGGCGCAGGCACAGCTTGAGCAGGCGCAGCGCGAGGAAAAGCGCAACATCAATCTCTTCGGACAGAATGCCGCCACGCAGAAGGCTCGCGACGACGCGATTTCGACGCGTCAGCTGGCGGAAGCCGCGGTTGCGGCAGCGCAGGCGCAGGTTCAGACGGCGCAGCTCAATCTCGACTATACCAAGGTCACGGCGCCCGTTGGCGGTATTACCAGCCTGGAGCAGGTTTCCGAAGGCAGCCTGATCGGCACGACCGGCGATAGCGGCCTGCTCACCAGCATCACGCAGCTCGATCCCGTCTACGTCAACTTCTCCTTCTCGGATTCAGAAGCTGCGGAAGTACGCCGCCTGATCGACATGAAGAAGGCCAAGGGAGAGGCGCCCAACCTGGGCGTCAAGATTTCTTTCGGTGACGGCACGACCTACGATCATGACGGCGCCGTCGACTTCACTTCCTCCACCATCGACGTGTCGACGGGGACGTTGCAGGCGCGCGCCGTGGTCGACAATTCCAGCCGCCGGCTGTTGCCCGGCCAGTTCGTTCGTGCGCGGGTGACCGGCGTTTCGCTCGACAACGCCATCACCATCCCCGAAGTGGCGCTGATGCAGAGCCCGCAAGGCCAGTTCGTCTATACGATTGACCAGGAGGGCAAAGCTCACATCAACCCGGTAACGCTCGGCCAGAAAATCGGCAACAGCTGGCTGGTGCTGTCAGGCCTCAAGGCTGGCGACAAGCTGATCACCGAGGGCATCATCAAGGTACGCCCCGGCGCACCGGTGCAGGCGACAGCGGACGCTACGCCCAAGGACGCGAAAAAGGTGGTGCAGAACTGATGCTAGGCAACCGATTCTTTATCGACCGCCCCGTTTTCGCGGCGGTGATCTCGATCGTCATCCTGCTTGCGGGCGCTGTCTGCCTGAGGATCCTGCCGATCGCGCAATATCCCGAGTTGACGCCGCCGCAGGTGGTGGTCACCGCCACCTATCCCGGCGCCAGCGCCGAGACGGTCGCGCAGACCGTTGCCGCTCCGCTGGAGCAGCAGATCAACGGCGTCGAAAACATGCTCTACATGCAGTCAACGAACTCCAACAGCGGCGCGATGCAGATCACTGTGACCTTCGCGCTCGGCACGGATCCGGACCAGGCGGCGATCAACGTCAACAACCGCGTTCAGCGTGCAGTCTCGACGCTGCCGCAGGACGTAACGCGATTGGGCGTCGTAGTCACAAAGCGTTCGACGTCGATCCTCGGCTTCGTGGCTATGTATTCCACCGATAGCCGCTACGACCGCACCTATGTCGGCAATTATGCGCTTCTGAATGTCATCGACGACCTCAAGCGCATTCCCGGCATTGGCGACGTCAACCTTCTCGGCGATGTCGACTACTCGATGCGTATCTGGCTGCGGCCGGACAAGCTGGCGCAATACAATCTGACGCCGAGTGACGTCGCGACCGCAATCCGGGAGCAGAACTCCCAGTTTGCGGCCGGCCGTTTCGGCGATCAGCCCAGCAACAATCCGCAGGCCTTCACCTACACCGTGACGACGCAAGGGCGCCTGCCCGACGTCGGCGCTTTCGGCGAAATCATCCTTCGCTCGACAGCCAATGCCGCAACGCTCAGGCTAAAGGATGTGGCGCGCATCGAGCTCGGCACCAAGAGCTATTCGGTACAGAGCAGCCTCAACGGCACACCCGCAGTGCCGATCGCTGTCTACCTGCAGCCGGGCGCCAACGCCTTGAATACGATGGCGGCGCTCAAGTCGCGCCTCGACGAGCTGCAAAAGTCGTTCCCGCATGGCGTTGCCTATGAGGTTCCCTACGACACGACGAAGTTCATTCAGGTGTCGATCGAAGAGGTGGTGCATACCTTCATCGAGGCGATCCTTCTGGTGGTCATCGTCGTCTTCGTCTTCCTGCAGAACTGGCGGGCGACGCTGATCCCGATCATCGCCGTGCCGATCTCCATCGTCGGCACCTTTGCCGGCATGTATCTGCTCGGCTTTTCGATCAACCTCCTGACGCTGTTCGGTCTGGTGCTGGCGATCGGTATCGTGGTGGATGACGCCATCGTCGTGCTCGAAAACGTCGAGCGCCTGATGGCGACGGAGAAGCTGTCGCCGAAAAAGGCGGCAATCAAGGCGATGGGCGAAGTCACTGGCCCGGTCATTGCCATCGTGCTGGTGCTCTGCGCCGTGTTCATCCCGGTCTCCTTCATGGGCGGGCTGGCGGGTCAGATGTACAAACAGTTCGCCGTCACCATCGCGATCTCGGTGACCCTGTCCGGTATCGTGGCGCTGACGCTGACGCCGGCACTCTGCGCGCTGATCCTGAAGCCCGGTCATCATGAGCCGATCCTGCCGTTCCGTATCTTCAACCGAGCTTTCGACCGGTTGACTGCGGGCTATGCGGCTGGTGTCGCCTTCTTCCTGAAGCGCGTCATCGTCGGCTGCGTGCTGGTTGCCGGCCTGCTTGGCGTCACCGGCTATCTCTTCTACACGCTTCCGGGATCGCTGGTGCCGGATGAAGACCAAGGCGCATTGTTCCAGATCGCCATCCTGCCGCCGGCTGCTTCGCTGACGCGCACGCAGGCCGTGATGGACGAGGCTCTGGTCAACACCAAGAAGCTGCCAGGCGTGGAAAATGTCTTTGCGGTCTCCGGCTTCGACCTTCTGTCGGGTGGCTTGAAAAGCAGCGCTGGCGTCGCCTTCGTGACGCTGAAGGACTGGAGCGAGCGCAAGACGCCGGAACTCGATGCCCGCAATCTCGCAGGCCCGATCATCGGCGCCAACATGGGCATCAAGGATGCCATGGTGCTCGCCTTCAACCCGCCGCCGATCATGGGCCTTTCGACCACGGGCGGCTTCGAAGTCTATCTTCAGGATCGTAGCGGCAAGGGCGTTGCGGGTCTTTCGGATCAGGCGCAGAAGTTGGTGGCGGCAGCCTCCAAGCGGCCGGAGCTTGCAGGTGTGCGCACGACGCTCGACACCAACGTTCCGCAGTTCCGTGCCGATCTCGACCGCGAGAAGGCCAAGGCGCTCGGCGTGCCGATCAACTCGGTCTTCGACGCCATGCAGGCAACCTTCGGCAGTCTCTACGTGAACGACTTCACGCTGTACGGCCGCAACTACCAGGTGAACCTGCAGTCGGAGGCACCGTTCCGCGAATCGCCGGAGGATCTGCGCCAGGTCTTCGTGCGGTCTGATAGCGGCAAGATGATCCCGCTCGACACGCTCATCAAGGTGTCGCGCGTCATCGGGCCGGACCAGCTCGAGCGTTACAACGCCTTCAATGCCGCCAAGATCACGGGCAACCCGGCGCCGGGCTATACGTCCGGCGATGCGATCAAGGCCATGCAGCAGGTGGCGGCCGAAAGCCTGCCGGAAGGATTCCAGATCGCCTGGACGGGCTCGGCCTATCAGGAACTGGAGACCAGCGGCGCGGGAACGCAGGCGATGGTCTTCGGCATCATCATGGTGTTCCTGATCCTGGCTGCCCAGTATGAAAAGTGGAGCCTGCCGCTCGCCGTCATCACCGCGATCCCCTTCGCGCTGTTCGGTGCGCTGCTTGCCACCTATCTGCGCGGGCTGACCAACGACGTCTACTTCCAGATCGGCATGGTGACGCTGATCGGCCTAGCGGCAAAGAACGCCATCCTGATCGTCGAGTTCGCAGTGCTGAAACGCAAGGAAGGCATGGGTGCGGCCGAGGCGGCGCTCGAGGCGGCGCGGCTGCGCTTCCGCCCGATCGTGATGACCTCGCTCGCTTTCATTCTCGGCGTCGTGCCGCTCGCCATCAGCAGCGGCGCGGGTTCGGCGAGCCGTCATGCCATCGGCACCGGCGTCATCGGCGGGATGCTTGCCGCAACCTTCATCGCCACCTTCTTCATCCCAATGTTCTACCGCCTGATTGCCTGGAAACAGCCAAAGCCGGAAGAGGATGACGAGGACGAAGTGGTCGATCATCGCCCGCACGTGCAGGCGGCGGAGTGATGGCGTTCTGAACATTCGCCAGTCCAGTAATGAAGAAAAAACAGGCGGATCGCAGCATTGCGGTCCGCCTGTTTTCATTTGAATGCCGATCAGGTTGTCGAACCGGGAAGCCCAATCACATCGGCGGCGTGGTGCCGTTGAGGCCGACGGCGACGCGTTCGGCGGAGACTTTGGAATCGTCGGTTCGCTCCCCGATGATGAAGACCCCGGCGCCGGGTTTCAGGTCAGCTTTCGTGGCGGATGTCAGCGTCACGACGGGTGTGCCGTTCGGAATGTTGATCTTCCGCTCGCCGCCCTTGTAGGTGAGCGTCAATGTCGGACCGTTGACCGAAGTGACGGCATTGGCGACGGTAGCGTTGGTCATGGAACTGTTGGGCTTCGAATCCCAGGGACGGTCGCCTTCGCCGATTCCCTTCATCGCGGCCGGAAAGATTACGACTTCGATGGCGCCATTGATGCCGCTATCGGTCGGCTGCGAGGCGATGCCGACGAAATCGCCGGGCTTGACATCGCTGACGGCGGCCTGAACGATACCGCCGACGCTCCACCCTGCCTTCAGTGCGACGGTGACGTCCTTACCGTCTCTGGATTTGACCTTGAGTGTGTCGCCGTCGAGGCTTTCCACTGTGCCGCGAACCTTTACGCGCTCGGTCGCGGCAATGGCGCCTTGCAGGGCGGCAAGTGTTGCGATGGTGAGCGTCAGCGCGCCCGTAATCAGACGTTTGCGATGCATAGGCATTGCCTCTCTATGAATTGTGGGTCAAGCCATTGTTCAGGTGTGGCGGCTGCGATGATCGAGCTTGCCGGCGGGATTTCCGGTCGAAGTCGCGCGATTGGTGTCGCCAGCGGTCTAAACCTATTCGTCCCCATCGCGGCGCGCCATTCAAACAAGCGTGAGGCGGCTATCCTATTCTCGGAACCCAAAACATTCGGACTGGGCAGAAAAGTTCAACAACATAAAACACTCGTTAATGTTTCGTGTTAGTATGTGAAGATTGTCTCGAATTCCCTTATCGCGCCATGGTGCAGGGCTGGGGAGATTGGAGAACGAAATGATCGCAATTCGTCCGCTGTTGATTGGGATTATTCTGATTCTGACATTGGTGTTGATTGCGCTCAGCATTTTGCTGGTCGATCCCGCGCAGCCTCTTCGTCAATCCGAAAGCCTCATCCCGATACACACCGAACCGGGACAGCAGCGGCCTTAAAGCGTGCCGCAATCTTTCGGCTTCGCTCCTCCGCTTCGAGTCTCTGATCTCACGCTTGTCGTTGTCGCAAAACCGCGGCGCACTTTTGCTCGGCATGCGTTAGGCGATGTCGCCGCCAGTTTGAAAGCAATCAGCTTGAGGGCGTAAAGCGGGCTACCAGGCTGTGGCGATCACCGGGATAGGTGAGGCGAACATGGGTGATCGGACCTGCTGAACTCCAGGTGCGTCGTTCGACCACCAGACAGGCCGTACCCTTGGCGACATCGAGACTTGCCGCCGCGTCGCCCTCTGCCGAGATAGCGCGGATCTGGTGTTCGGCCGTGCTCCAGGGCACCTGATTGAGCAGCCATGGGCCGGGCGGCAGGGTCGCGAAGTCGGCCTTGGCGGCGTCTGGCACGGCATCGAGATTGATGACGCGATCCTCCAGGCAGAAGGGCCGCGCGCCGGCATAGTGAATGCAACTGATCTCCAGCACGTTGACCGGGCCGGCAAATTGCAGCCGGCGGGCATCCTCCGCGCGGCCGCGTCGCTCGGCGAGTTTCACCAATCGGTGTGAATAGGGCAGGTTGAGCGACTGGATTTCCGACTTGATGTCATGGATCTCCAGTACGGCCGATTGTGCGTGCGGATGCGTAACGAAGCTGCCCGAGCGCTTGCGCCGCTCGATCAGCCCCGCGCGGGCGAGCTGGGTCAGGACCTTGTTCACCGTCATCCGCGAGCAATCATACTGCTCGGCCAGCGCCATTTCGAACGGAATGCGATGACCCGGCGGCCAAGCGCCAGAGACGATCTGGCCCTCGATATCGCTCAGGATGCGCTGATGCAGGGTCGCCTCTTTGCTTGTGGCCATGCCGCTCATGTTTTCCGTGTAAGACATCGGGTTTCCGCGAGTTATTTAAGGACCAATCGGCGGCAGGAAAAGCAGTTTCTTAACCGATCAGCTCGGCCATTGCCTGACGGAAGCGCGCGGAAATTGCCTCTCTTCTGATATGCCGACCGCCTTCGACCTGCTTTTTGCCCAAAGCCCATACGCCATCGACCTTGAAGCCGCCGGCAAAAGTCCAATGATCGAGAACGCGGTCTTCGGAAAGATAGGGCACGGCGTTGGCGTCGAGGGAGACGATGTCAGCGTAATTGCCGACGGCAAGGCCGGCCGGCGCTTTCAGTGCGGCACCGCCGCCGACCACAGCACTGTCGAACAGCTTGCGGGCTGTCGAACCGCCTGTCGTGGCGATGACGTTGCGAGCGCGCAACGCCAAGCGCTGCGAATATTCCAACTGCCGCAGCTCTTCCGGGACGGAGATCAGGATATTGGAATCGGACCCGATGCCGTAACGGCCGCCTTCCTCGAGGAAGAGAGGCCCTGCGAAGACGCCGTCCCCGAGATTGGCTTCGGTGATCGGGCAGAGACCGGCGATTGCGCCGCTCTTTGCCATGCGCCGGGTCTCATCCTCAGTCATATGGGTCGCGTGGATCAGGCACCAGCGGTCGTTGACGGGGGCGCTGTCGAGCAGCCATTGCACCGGCCGCGCGCCAGACCAGGCAATGCAGTCTTCCACTTCCTTCACCTGCTCGGCGACGTGGATATGGATCGGCCCGTCGCCGGCCATAGGAATGAGCTTTGTCAGCTCTTCGGGTGTCACTGCCCTTAGGCTATGCGGCGCAATGCCGAGTTCGGCGCCGGGCAGGCGGCCCGTCACCGTGCGGCAGCCGGCCATCAGTGCTTCGAAGCTTTCGAGCGAGTTGATGAAACGGCGCTGGCCTTCGATGGGTGCTGCGCCCCCGAAGCCGGAATGGGCGTAGAAGACGGGCAGCAGCGTCAACGCAATGCCGGTTTCGGCGCTGGCAGCACCGATGCGCTCGGCCAGTTCGGCGATATTGGCATAGTGGCTGCCGTCCTTGTCATGATGCAGGTAGTGGAACTCGCCGACGCGGGAGAAACCGGCTTCCAGCATTTCCATATAGAGCTGCGCGGCGACCGCCTCGACATGATCCGGTGTCATCGACAACGCGAACTTATACATGACGGTGCGCCAGCTCCAGAAGCTGTCGTTTGCAGGCCCGCGGACTTCGGCAAGGCCGGCCATGGCGCGCTGGAAGGCGTGGCTATGCAGATTCGGCATCGCCGACACGAGAATACCCTGCCTGTCGTCGCCGGCCTCTGGGGCGACTCCCGTCGCGATGTCGGTGATGCGACCGCTTTCGAGGGCAATTCGCACATTTTCGTGCCATCCGTCGCCAAGCAGTGCCGAGCGTGCATGAAGTATCGTCATGGTCTCACCCTTTCCTTTCGAACACAGAGTCCAAAATCCCTCTTGTCAGCCTTTTTAATATGTATATACATTATGAGCCAACGAGGAAAGGCGTAAAGCTTATGGGTGGGAACAATTTTTCCAAAGATGGCCCCAACGACGGTAGGGAAAACGGCGCGGCAAGCCGCGTGTGGCGCAATGCCCGCCTTGCGACCTTGAAAGAGGGCGAGGCCCGGCTCGGCACGATCGAGAAGGGTGCGATCCTGACCAAAGACGGCGGCATCGTCTTTGCCGGTCCGGAAGCGGATCTGCCTGACGTTGCCGGTGCCGAAAGCGTCGATCTTGAAGGCCGCTGGGTGACCCCCGGCCTCGTCGATTGCCATACCCATATCGTCTATGGCGGCAATCGCGCCCGCGAATTCGAAATGCGGCTGGAGGGGGCGAGCTATGAAGAGGTTGCTCGCGCTGGCGGCGGTATCGTTTCTTCGGTCAATGCGACGCGTGCGCTTTCGGTAGATGAACTGGTTGCCGTTGCATTGCCGCGCCTCGATACGCTGCTTTCCGAAGGTGTCACCACCATTGAGGTGAAGTCGGGCTACGGCCTGAATATCCCATCCGAATTGAAGATGCTGCAGGCGGCGCGCAAGCTGGAGACGGTCCGTCCCGTCCGTGTCGTCACGTCCTATCTCGGTGCCCATGCCACGCCGGCCGAATACAAGGGTCGAAACGGCGACTATATAAGTGATGTCGTACTACCCGGCCTGAGCCAGGCGCACGCGGAAGGCCTCGTCGATGCCGTCGACGGCTTCTGCGAAGGGATTGCCTTCTCGACGGCCGAAATCGCCCGGGTCTTCGATCTTGCCAAATCGCTCGGCATTCCCGTGAAACTGCATGCGGAACAGCTTTCCAATCTCGGCGGCGCCAAGCTTGCGGCCTCTTATGGCGCGCTTTCAGCCGATCACATCGAATATCTCGATGAGGACGGCGTCAAGGCAATGGCTGCGGCAGGCACTGTCGCCGTACTGCTGCCAGGCGCCTTCTATGCCATCAACGAGAAGCAGAAGCCGCCGGTCAAGGCGCTCCGCGAGGCGGGTGTTTCAATTGCCATTGCCACCGATTGCAATCCCGGCACGTCGCCATTGACTTCGATGCTGCTGACCATGAACATGGCGGCAACGCTCTTCCGCCTGACGGTCGAAGAATGCATCGCCGGCGCCACCCGTGAAGGCGCGCGCGCCCTTGGCCTGCTGTCCAAGACAGGTACACTTGAGGCCGGAAAGTCGGCCGATTTCGCCATCTGGAATGTCGAAAGCCTGGCGGAGCTTGTCTACCGCATCGGCTTCAATCCTCTTCATGCCCATGTTTTCAAGGGAAAAAGGTTCAACCGATGACTATCGTTCTCCATCCCGGTTCCGTATCGCTGCAGCAGTTGGCGACGATCTACTGGACCGGCGAGCCGGCGAGGCTCGATGTTTCCTTCGATGCCGGCATTGCCAAGGCGGCCGCCCGCATCGCTGAAATCGCCGCCGGCAATGCGCCGGTTTACGGCATCAACACTGGCTTCGGCAAACTGGCGTCGATCAAGATTGACAGCGCCGACGTCGCCACGCTTCAGCGCAATCTCATCCTCTCGCATTGCTGCGGCATCGGCCAGCCGCTGCCGGAGAACGTCGTTCGCCTGATCATGGCGCTGAAGCTGGTTTCGCTCGGCCGCGGCGCGTCCGGCGTGCGGCTGGAGCTGGTGCGGTTGATCGAAGGCATGCTTGAAAAGGGTGTCGTACCCCTCATTCCCGAAAAGGGTTCGGTCGGCGCCTCGGGCGATCTCGCACCGCTCGCCCATATGACCGCCGTCATGATGGGCCATGGCGAAGCCTTTTATGCCGGTGAACAGCTTTCCGGCGCAGCGGCGCTCGAAAAGGCCGGCCTGAAGCCGGTCGTATTGGCTGCCAAGGAAGGGCTTGCGCTGATCAACGGCACGCAGGTTTCGACCGGTCTTGCGCTCGCCGGCCTCTTCCGCGCGCATCGTGCGGCGCAGGCAGCTCTCATCACCGGCGCCATGTCGACGGATGCGGCCATGGGCTCTTCGGCCCCGTTCCATCCCGATATTCATACGTTGCGCGGCCATAAGGGCCAGATCGATACAGCTGCTGCCCTTCGCGGCCTGCTGGCCGGTTCCGTCATCCGCGAAAGCCATATCGAAGGCGACGAGCGCGTGCAGGATCCCTATTGCATCCGCTGCCAGCCGCAGGTGGATGGCGCTTGCCTCGATCTGCTGCGCTCAGTCGGCCGCACGCTCGAAATCGAAGCCAACGCCGTCACCGACAACCCGCTCGTGCTTTCGGACAATTCCGTCGTTTCCGGCGGCAACTTCCATGCCGAGCCGGTCGCCTTTGCCGCCGACCAGATCGCGATTGCGGTTTGCGAAATCGGCGCGATCGCGCAGCGCCGCATCGCGCTGCTGGTCGACCCGGCGCTCAGCTACGGCCTGCCGGCATTCCTGGCGAAGAAGCCCGGCCTGAACTCCGGCCTGATGATTGCCGAAGTGACCTCGGCGGCGCTGATGTCCGAGAACAAGCAGATGTCGCATCCGGCCTCCGTCGACTCGACCCCAACCTCGGCCAACCAGGAAGACCATGTCTCCATGGCCTGCCATGGTGCGCGTCGCCTGCTGCAGATGACCGACAATCTCTTCGGTATCATCGGCATCGAAGCGCTGACTGCCGCCCAGGGTGTGGAACTGCGCGCGCCGCTGGTTACCAGCCCGGAACTGAAGCTTGCCATTGCCGCCATCCGCGCCGCCGTCCCTTCGCTGGAGGTAGACCGCTACATGGCAAACGACCTCAAGGCCGCCAGCGATCTCGTCGGCTCCGGCGCCCTCAATGCCTCGATTTCAACCGACATCCTGCCTTCCTTGGAGATGTGAAATGACCAATCCACGCCATAATATCCGCGAAATCCGCGCGCCTCGCGGTCCGGAACTCAACGCCAAGAGCTGGCTGACCGAAGCGCCGCTGCGCATGCTGATGAACAATCTCGATCCGGATGTCGCGGAAAACCCGAACGAACTGGTCGTGTACGGCGGCATCGGCCGCGCTGCCCGCACCTGGGACGACTTCGACCGCATCGCCGCGACGCTGAAGACACTCAACGAAGACGAGACGCTGCTGGTACAGTCCGGCAAGCCGGTCGCCGTGTTCCGCACCCATAAGGATGCGCCGCGAGTTCTCATCGCCAACTCCAACCTCGTGCCGCACTGGGCAACCTGGGATCACTTCAACGAGCTGGATAAGAAGGGTCTTGCCATGTACGGCCAGATGACGGCCGGCTCGTGGATCTATATCGGCACGCAGGGCATCGTGCAGGGCACCTATGAGACCTTCGTCGAAGCCGGGCGCCAGCATTACAATGGCAACCTCAAGGGCAAGTGGATCCTGACAGGCGGTCTCGGCGGCATGGGCGGCGCACAGCCGTTGGCGGCCGTCATGGCCGGCGCCTGCTGCCTCGCCGTCGAGAGCGACGAAACCCGCATCGATTTCCGTCTGCGCACCCGCTACGTCGACGAGAAGGCAAAGACGCTCGACGAAGCGCTCGCTTTGATCGACAAATGGACGAAGGCCGGCGAAGCCAAGTCCGTGGGCCTGCTCGGCAATGCCGCCGAAATCTTCCCCGAACTGGTAAAGCGCATGAAGGCTGGCGGTCCGCGCCCGGATATCGTTACCGATCAGACGTCTGCCCATGATCCTCTGAACGGCTATCTGCCGGCCGGTTGGACGGTGGCCGAGCACAGGGCCAAGCGCGAAAGCGATCCGAAGGCCGTAGAAGCCGCCGCCCGTGCCTCGATGAAGGTGCATGTCGAAGCCATGGTCGACTTCTGGAACGCCGGTGTGCCGACCCTCGACTACGGCAACAACATCCGCCAGGTCGCCAAGGACGAAGGTTTCGAAAATGCCTTCGCTTTCCCGGGCTTCGTGCCGGCCTATATCCGTCCGCTGTTCTGCCGCGGCATCGGTCCCTTCCGTTGGGCCGCCCTCTCGGGCGATCCGGAAGATATCTACAAGACCGACGCCAAGGTGAAGGAGCTCACCCCCGGCAATACCCACCTGCACAACTGGCTGGACATGGCGCGCGAGCGCATCGCCTTCCAGGGCCTGCCGGCACGCATTTGCTGGGTCGGTCTCGGTGATCGTCATCGCCTCGGCCTAGCCTTCAACGAAATGGTCAAGAACGGCGAGCTGAAGGCTCCTGTCGTCATCGGCCGCGACCATCTCGACTCCGGCTCGGTCGCTTCGCCGAACCGCGAAACGGAAGCCATGAAGGATGGCTCGGATGCCGTTTCCGACTGGCCGCTGCTGAACGCACTGCTCAACACCGCCTCCGGCGCCACCTGGGTGTCGCTGCATCACGGCGGCGGCGTCGGTATGGGCTTCAGCCAGCATTCCGGCATGGTCATCTGCGCTGACGGCACGGATGATGCGGCCCGCCGTCTGGAGCGCGTTCTCTGGAACGACCCGGCAACTGGCGTCATGCGCCACGCCGACGCCGGCTACGACATCGCCCTCGATTGGGCCAAGCAGCAGGGTCTGCGCCTGCCGGCTATCCTGGGGAACTGAGATGAAGCTGCTACGCGCCAGCGATCACAAGCGCATGCCCTGGAAAAACGGCGGTGGGGAGACGGTGGAAATCGCCGTTTCGCCCGACGGCGCCGGGCTTGCCGACTTCGACTGGCGCGTCAGCATGGCGACCGTTGCCACCGATGGGCCGTTCTCGGTCTTTCCGGGCATCGATCGCACGCTATCCATTCTCGATGGCGAGGGGATGACCCTCTTCATCGAGGGGCGCGCCCCCGAACGCCTGACGCAGGCGAGCGAGCCGCTGTCTTTTGCGGCCGATGCGCCGACATCGGCGACTTTGATCGATGGCACGATTACAGATCTCAATGTCATGACGCGGCGAGGCCGTCGTGAGAACAGGGTCACGCGAAATGTTGTCAGCGACCACATGGAACTGCAACTGACCGAAGGCAGCACGCTGCTCCTTTGTGATGGTGAGAAGGATCTTCGCATCGACGATGGAGACCAAAGTCTCGTGCTGTCCGCTCAGGATTGCGTCGTAATGAATGGTCCAGGCGGAAGGCGCATAAGGCTTTCTGGACCGGCGCGATTTTTCCTGATCGAAATCACGGCCATCTAGGCCGGAATGGGCTGGTGGGAACTGTTTTCCGCATTCTTCGCCCTCGGTTTGTAGGCGCGATAATAGAGATCGACCGCAACGGCAATGTTCTTGAACTGCGTATCAAACTGGCCGCGGCGTATCAAAACCGGCCGCGGACGCTTTGATCTCTTCCAGATTCTTGCGACCAGGCCGTCGCTCAGTCTGCTCTTGCTCTCGGCGTTGATGAATATCGTAGCGGCTTTTGCCGTTCTTGGGTCCATGGTGGCGAAGATTACGCCATCCATATGCTCCCAAGGAATAAAGCCGATGGCAATCCGTATGTCCTGGATGCCTTGGGGACCGATTGTTATCACCGGAGTCGTAAAGTCGCGGCGAAAATATTCGTACACGGCAAAGGCGATGAAGAAAATCAGCATCGGCAGCAGGATCATTGCAAGGAAGCGCACCGGGCCTTCCTTAATCAGCATGGCTGCGAGCCCTGCTGCAAGGAAGCAATAGATCACCAGTACGATTCTGAAGCTGGATTTCGAGTATCTGATTTCGCGAACGGCTGTAATATCGTTATTCAAGTTTGCCCCCTCGGCATGTGTGCCGAGCCATAACATTGTGCTCGCTGAGATGCCATCGACCGATGGACCGGTGTTCTCATCGACTTGACACCCACTCGGCTCCGCTATCCTATCTCTCCGCCGCAAAGAGGATAGCCGCATGAGCGACGACCAGATCCCCGCCGATAGTAAACTCACCACTTCCAAGCGCCGCTGGGCGGCGGAGGGCAAGTTTCTTACCGGGCGTATCAGCCGGGCTGAGACCGAGCGGCTGCCGCCGGGGCAGCATCTCGTCAAGAACTGGCCGGTGCTCGATCTTGGCGAGCAGCCACAGACTTCCCTCTCCAGCTGGCGGCTCGATGTGTTTGGTTTCGTGGAAAAGCGGCTCAGTCTCGATTGGTCGGCTTTCCAGGCGCTCGAGCAAAGCACTTATGTCAGCGACATTCATTGCGTGACGACATGGTCGCGCTACGACAATCGCTGGGAAGGGGTTTCGACGCGCGATCTCCTCGATCTCGTCATGCCGACGGCCGAGGCGCAGCATGTGCTGCTGACGAGTTATGACGGTTATACCACCAACCTGCCGCTTGCGGATTTCGCGGCTGAAGATGCCATTCTCGCCACCGCTTGGGAGGGTCAACCGCTGACGCGCGAGCATGGCGGACCGATGCGGCTCGTCGTGCCGCATCTTTATTTCTGGAAGAGCGCGAAATGGCTGAGCCGCATCGAGCTCATCGGCGCCGACCGCGCCGGCTTTTGGGAGAAGAACGGCTATCATATGTATGGCGACCCATGGCGCGAGCAGCGCTACTCGGACGATTGACATCCACGGGATATGACGGACAGAGGCAAGCTTTCCGAAAATCGCGGCTCTTATGTCACCGTGTCAATTTTGACGACGCTGGCGTGGGTTTGCGGCTTTGCAAGGCCGTGCGATGGGCGTATTCAATGATCCTATGATTGTTGCCGGTCGAACCGGCGCCCTTTGAACGCTATTTTCCGAAATTTCATGTCATGACCGTTGCCCGGACCACAGAAGAGCCTTCCGAAGCAAGTTTCGGCCGGCAGTCCCGCATCATCGCTTTCGTGGTTGCCGTTTCCTTCTTCATGCAGATCCTGGACGGTACCATCGTCACCACATCGCTGCCGCAGATGGCGAAAACCTTCGGCGTCGAGCCGGTGTCGATGAGCATCGGCATCACCGTCTATCTGCTGACCATGGCCGCTTTTGTGCCGCTGGCCGGTTGGGCGGGCGATCGCTACGGCGCGCGGCGCGTGTTTCTGGCGTCGATCACGATCTTCACCGTGGCCTCGCTGTTTTGCGGTCTCTCGGGCAATCTCGCGGAGTTCATCATTGCCCGCGCAGTCCAAGGTGTCGGCAGCGCGCTGATGACGCCTGTCGGCCGTATCATCGTATTGAAAAGCGCGCGCAAATCCGATCTCGTCCATGCGATGTCGATGATCACCTGGCCGGCGTTGACGGCGCCAGTCATCGGCCCGGTGCTCGGCAGCTTCATCACCACCTATTTCAGCTGGCACTGGAACTTTCTGATCAATATCCCGATCGGCATCATCGGTCTCGGCCTCGTCCTGCGCTTCGTGCCGGATCAGCGCGAGGAGAAGGTCGCGCGGCTCGATTTCGTAGGCTTCCTGCAATCGGCGGTGGGGCTGACCTTCCTGCTCGCCGGCCTGGAATTCGTGGTTCAGGGAACGACCGGATTGGCACCGAGCATCGGTCTCATTGCCGCCGGCGTGGTCTTCTCCGCCATCGCCACAAGGCACTTCATGAAGGTCGATGCGCCCTTGCTCGATCTCTCCGCCTTCAAGGTGCAGACCTTCGCCATGTCGACGCTTTCGGCCGGCTCGGCGAGCCGCGTCGCGATCAACGCCACGCCCTTCCTGATCCCGCTGCTCTTCCAGGTTGGTTTCGGCCGCACGGCGATCGATGCTGGTACCTATCTGCTGTTCTATTTCGCCGGCAATCTGGGCATGAAGGCGATCACGACGCAGATGTTGAGGATTTTCGGCTTCCGCAACGTGCTCGTCGTCAACGGCCTGATTTCGTCAGCGAGCATCGGTGCTTGTGGACTCCTGTCGCCGTCGACACCGGATCTGCTGATATATTGCCTGCTATTTATTGCCGGCCTGTCGCGGTCGATGAATTTCACGGCGCTGAACACGCTCGGCTTTGCCGATATTCATGCCGCGCAACGCAGTTCTGCCTCCACCCTCTCAAGCATGTTGCAACAGGTATCGTTGCTGCTCGGCGTTGCGGTTGCTGCAGCCGTGCTCAATCTCTCGCGCACGATTCATGGTGGGGAAACGCTTTCGCTGGCCGATTTCCGCTGGGCTTTCCTCGTGATTGGCCTTATCGGTGCCATCTCCGCGTTGCGCTTTGTCAGCCTACCCCACGATGCTGGCGCCGAGGTGTCGCGGCACAAGATGAAAGCGTCATCAAAACCTTAAAAGTCTTAACGATATTGACAGGCAAGCCGCTGTAAATTCACTTGTCAGTTCCCATATGTGTGGGGCCTCAACTCCTACAGGAGCCAGTCTTATGCTGCTCAAAACTCTCGCTATCTCCGCTCTCGTCATCGGCATGTCCAGCGCCGCCATGGCCGAGCAGGTGCACAAGCATCGTCACAAGAACCTCAAGGTTGAGACAATTCAGACCGATGTCGGCAATGTCGACCATTCGAAGGATGCGATCCTTCCGGACGGCCGCATCAATACCGATCCGTCGGTGACCGGCCCGATCCGCGCCGGCGACTCCATGTCCCGTCTGCAATGCGCTGCTGCTCCGAATGCAGTCGGCGTGCGCTCGACATATGCGGCAGGCCCGTCGTCCCTTTGCCCGTAACGGCTTGCCGGATCGAGCGGCTTCAAGCCAGCTCGATATCGGTCTGATCGAACCGGCCGCTTTTCGACAATAGCGGCTGGCGATAGTAACGAGCGCAGGCGTAAGTCATGCAATCATCGAGGCTGAGGCGGGCCGGGTGGTCGCTTTGGCCGTAACGCTCATATGTCTCCGCCGCTATAAAGGCCGCGCGAGGCGGTACGGCAAGCAGCTGAATATTCATGAGTTGCAGGAAGGTGCGTACGGCTTCTCCCGCCTCCGCGGGTGAAAGTGCAAGCGTTGCTGAGATCCCGATTGCCGCATGCATTGCTTCTGCCGGCGATGTCATTCTCGCCGTTGCCAATTGCATGCGATTGGCAAAGCCACGGGCATCATCCTCATTCGTCATCATGGCCGACAGGACCGAGGCGTCGATAAACATCAGGCGCTCACCTCTGCACTGTCGTTTCCGCTTTTCGCATCGGCCTTCCGTCGGAGATTGCGGCAGAAGGCGACGGCGACCTCGGCAAGGGCGGGCTTGGTCAGCTCTTCATCCAGGGCCTTCTGCAAGGCAAGCCTCACGGCTTCAGTCTTGGTCGGGCTTTTCGTCAATGCCTGGTAGCGTCGCGCCAGGCGGTCGATGGCATCATCTTTGATGTAGAGAGGCATGGGATATCCGTTTTCAATGTTGCGATATCCTTAGGCCATGTTGTCCGCAACGGCAATCTGTGGCGGCGGTCTACTCCGGAGCTTTTCATAAGGGCTTCTCGTCCTAGCCCGCCCCCGGCTGGCCCGGGCGGCTGGGAAGTCGGGTATAGCGGAACAGCTCTACAGCTCAACTTCACCTCTCCGACAATTCCTCCAGGATCGGACAGTCGGGCCGTTCATTGCCGTGGCAGGCGTGAACGAGGTGCTCCAGTGTGCGTCGCAGCTCCGTCAGTTCGCGGATCTTGCGGTCGATCTCGACAAGCTTGGTGCTTGCCATATCCTTGACGTCGGCGCTGGCACGGCTCTTGTCCTCATAGAGCGCCAGCAGCTGCCGGCATTCCTCCACCGAGAAGCCGAGGCTGCGCGAGCGATGCAGGAAGCGCAGCTTGTGCACGTCGTCGGCGCCATAATCGCGATAGCCGTTGTCGCTGCGATCGGGGCGGATGAGGCCGATATCTTCATAGTAGCGGATCGTCTTGGCCGGCAGGCCCGAACGGCCGGATGCTTCACCGATATTCATCTGCTTCTCCTTCAAGCGGCCCGGCGTTTCAAGGAATCGCCGTGCCCTGTGCTTGTTTCCATATAGTCCCGGGAGAACCGCGCTGCGATCCTCCCGGGACTATTCTTATTTGGCCAACCGTAGTCTCAGCGCATTGGCGATGACCGACACCGAGGACAGGCTCATAGCGGCGGCTGCGATCATCGGCGACAGAAGCAGGCCGAAGACGGGGTAGAGCACGCCGGCCGCCAAGGGCACGCCGAGGGCATTGTAGCCGAAGGCGAAGGCGAGGTTCTGCCTGATGTTGCGAATGGTCGCTTCCGACAGGCGGCGTGCCCGGACGATGCCGTTGAGATCACCCTTCACCAGCGTGATACCGGCGCTTTCCATGGCGACGTCGGCGCCCGTGCCCATGGCTATGCCAACATCGGCAGAGGCGAGTGCGGGAGCGTCGTTGACGCCGTCGCCGGCCATGGCAACGATGTGACCCTTGGCCCGCAATTCGTCGATCAGCGCCTTCTTGCCTTCCGGCAACATGTCTGCCCGCACCTCGTCAATGCCGAGCTGCTTGGCGACGGCGGCGGCAGTCTTGCCGTTGTCGCCAGTTGCCATAACGATCTTCAGGCCGCTCTCGTGCAGTGCCTTGATCGCGGCCGCCGTGGTCGGCTTGATCCGATCCGCGACGGCGACAAGGCCGGCGAGCTTGTTGTCGATGGCAACGAACATCACGGTCTTGCCTTCACCACGCAGGCGTTCCGTCTCGGCCTTCAGCGCATCCGTGGAAACGCCAAGGTCAGTCATCATCGCGGCGTTGCCGAGCGCGATCGCTGTACTGCCGGCATTGCCTCTTACACCCTTGCCGGTTACCGCCGAGAAGCTGGAGATTTCGACGAAATGCGCTCCGCGCTCTTCGGCACCGGCAACGATGGCCTCCGCGAGCGGATGTTCCGAACCCCGTTCGAGGCTGGCGGCGAGCGACAGCAGGCGCCCTTGCTCGACACCATTGACGGTGGCGGTGTCGGTCAGATTAGGCTTGCCTTCGGTGAGCGTGCCCGTCTTGTCGACGATCAGCGTGTCGACCTTGGCGAAGCGTTCCAGCGCCTCGGCATCGCGCACCAGCACGCCTTCCTGCGCGCCACGGCCAGTGGCGATCATGATGGACATGGGCGTTGCCAGCCCAAGCGCACAGGGGCAGGCAATGATCAACACCGCGACGGCGGCGAGCAGCGCATGCGCAAGCCGCGGCTCCGGCCCGACGAAGGCCCAGACGGCGAAGGCGACGATCGCAGCCGCGACGACGGCAGGCACGAAAACGGCGGAGACGCGATCGACCATGGTCTGGATCGGCGCACGAGAGCGCTGTGCCTTGGCGACGAGTTCGACGATGCGCGACAGCGTCGTTTCGGCGCCGACCTTCTCCGCCTGCATGATGAGTGCGCCGTTCTTGTTTATCGTGCCGCCGGTCACGGCATCGCCCTTTACCTTTTCGACCGGCAGGGGTTCGCCCGTGATCATCGATTCATCGATGGTGGACTGCCCCTCGATGACGGAACCGTCCACCGGAACACGTTCGCCGGGACGGACGCGCAGCCGATCTCCAACCTGGATCTCGTCGACGGGCACGTCGTTTTCGCTACCATCATCGCCGATGCGGCGTGCCGTCTTCGGCGCCAGATCGAGGAGGGCGCGAATGGCGGAACCCGTGCGTTCCCGGGCCTTCAACTCCAGCACCTGTCCGACGAAAACGAGCGCAATGATGACCGAGGCCGCCTCGAAGTACACCGGCACGCTTTCGCCGTGCCCGCGGAAGCTCATCGGGAACAGGCCAGGCGCCAAAGTGGCGACGATGCTATAGAGGTAGGCGGTGCCAACGCCGAGGCCGATCAACGTCCACATGTTGGGGCTGCGATTGACGATCGAGTTCCAGGCGCGGCGGAAGAAAGGCAGGGCAGCCCATAGCACGACCGGGGTCGCCAGCACGAGCTCGAGCCAGGTGGCGATAGGTTCGCCGATCCACTCGCGCACGGGGAGACCGACCATCGGACCCATGCTGATGACAAGCAAGGGCAGCGACAAGGCAGCACTGATCCAGAGCCGGCGCGTGAAGTCGACCAGTTCCGGGTTCGGCCCTTCGTCGGCGGCGGGCACGCCCATGGGCTCAAGCGCCATCCCGCATTTCGGACAATCGCCCGGATGGTCGCTGACGACCTCGGGATGCATGGGGCAGGTATAGAGCGTGCCCTTCGGCACGGCTTTCGGCGCTGGCCTTTTGCCGTTGAGATAGGCTGACGGATCGGCCTCGAATTTGGTCTTGCAGCCGGCCGAGCAGAAGTAGAATTTCTCGCCCTCGTGTTTCAGGAAATGGCGCGCGGTGGCGCGGTCGACCGTCATGCCGCAGGTCGGATCCTTGGCGGTGAGGTAGCTCTCAGGCGCCGCTTCGAACTTCGTGCGGCAACCATTGCAGCAGAAATGAAAGGTGCGGCCCTGGTAATCCAGCGACGGCTTGCCGGCATTCGGATCGACCGTCATGCCGCAAACGGGATCGCGCGTTATGATCTCCTGCGGCTGGCCGCCGTGTTCGTGATGGCGACCGTGGCCGTGATGGCTATGATCGTGTTCGTCATGCAATGCCATATCAAACTCCATTGCCCCGAAAGGGAGCGTTGGATGAGGTTATGAACCTTCCCGTTACTGGAAGGTCAAGGCCTAAAATAGGAATTGTCGTCCACAATTCACAGATGCCTCGTTCTATCTTGCAGCGTGCGGCGATGATAGGTTCCGTAAGACCGATTCAATGATGCGATTCCAATGCGATACGATCTGACCGCGCTTTCGTTGCCAACGCTTCTGCCTGCTATAGTCAAGGCGGAAGACATGCTGGCGCGATTGGATGAGCGCGTGTTGCGGCATGTCGTCGGGGAAGGTTTTCGTGAGCGCGGGCATTTCTTCGACGCGGCCGGGGCGCTTTGGATCGGTGGCGAGCTGGTGCATGTGGAGGATCTCGTGCTGCACGATGCACGCATGGATGCGCGTGCGCCGACGCATGAATTGACCATCGCCCATGCGGTGCTGCGGGTCAGGCGCCGCCTTTGGAACGCCGATCCCGCCTGGGGGCTGGATGCTGCCGGCCTTGCCGTTCTGCGCGGCGATGTCGGAGACGTCGAGGATGTTGTCACGCGGCGTCCGGTATTGTCGGAGACTACCGAGGACGACATGCAGGAACAGGACGAAGAGGAGGATTTCGGCGTCGATTTTGCCGAGATCGACGCCATCCTTGCCCGATCGGAAAAGATCCTGAGCGGCGGCACACCCGAGGCCAGACCGGAGACGATCGATGACCCGCTCGCTCTCGTGCATGACGAGGATTGGGACGAGGACGAGCGACTGGAAAGCTGGTGCGCGGTCATTCGCGATGCCGATCTCCTGCCGCCCGTTCTCGGCGCGGCGGTGCTCTTCGACGCTTGGGAGCGGATCGAGCCGCTACGGCGGCAACATTGGCTCGGCGGTTTGCTGGTCAGCGCCTATTTGCGCAGCCGCGGCAAGGTCACTTCGCATCTTTTCTGCCTAAATGTCGGTCTGAAGGCCGTTCGGCATGATCGTCGACGCGCGTCGGATCGTATCACACGCCTGACGGCATTTCTGGAAGCGATGGCTCACACGGCGGACTCCGGCCTCAAGGAGCTGGACCGCCTTTCGCTTGCCAAGCTGCAGATGGAGTTGCGCCTCAAGGACCGGCGATCGAACAGCAGCCTGCCCGAGGTGATCGATATCGTGCTGTCGCGGCCGATCGTTTCGGCAAAGATGATCGCCCGGCATGTGGGCGTGACACCCAGAGGAGCGCTTAATCTGGTCAACGAGCTTGGCCTGCGCGAGATGACGGGCCGCGGACGTTATCGCGGCTGGGGTGTGCTCTGACGCCCAACGGCAACAGCAACTTGCATCGGCAGCCTGCGTTTGCGGCTACAACCCTGGTTTTATGTAATGTGACAATTTATTTCGCTAAGTCGCCGCAAAAATGGACAAAATTTAATGGCAATACCAAATTCCTAAGCGGCACGATGCAAGCTAGAGTCGCGCCATAGAATAGCGGCGGATCGCGGGTCGCCGAGCGCTTTGAAGGAAGGTGGACTAATGCCTCGTGCATTTCGGGTCGTAATGTCGTTGGCGGTGATTGGCGCGGTGGGATACGGCGCCTATGCGACCCGTGATCTCTGGCTTGCCAACGTGGAACGGATGCTGGGTTATCAGGACGCCTCCGCACCCGCTCAGCAGGCGCAGAGCGAACGCCGCAGCGGTCAGGGACAAGGCGGCGGCAGACGGCGCGGCGCGGGACAATTCAGCGGCCCGGCTCCGGTACTGGCCTCCAATGCCACAACAGCCGACGTTCCCGTCTATATCAATGGCGTCGGCTCGGTGAAGGCCCTGAATACGGTAACGGTGCGTGCGCAGGTCAGCGGCAGACTCGTCGAAATCGATTTTGGCGAAGGCCAGGATATCAAGAAGGGCGATGTCATCGCTCGTATCGACGATTCCGTCTATAAGGCGCAGCTCGATCAGGCGCTTGCCAAGAAGGCGCAGGATGAGGCTCTGCTTGCGGGAGCCCAGCGCGATCTGAACCGCTATCAGCTGATGGTGAAGACCGCTTCGGGTACGCAGCAGCAGGTCGACACGCAAACCTCGCTGGTGGCGCAGTACACGGCGCAGGTAAAGGCTGATGCGGCGGCCATTGAAAGCGCACAGGCGACGCTCGACTATACGACGATCAAGGCGCCGATCGACGGGCGCACCGGTATCCGCAATGTCGATGTCGGTAACCTCGTCAGCTCGTCGGATTCGACAGGGATCGTGACGCTGTCGCAGATCAGGCCGATTTCCGTGCTGTTTTCCATTCCGCAGCAGCAGCTTGCCCGCGTCAACGCGGCAAGTGCGGCCGGCACGCTCGCGGTCCAGGCCATGGGCAATGACGGAACGACGATAATCGATAACGGTACGCTGGCGGTCGTCGACAACCAGGTCGATCCCACGACAGGCACGATCAAGCTGAAGGCGAATTTTCCGAATGAGAAGTTGGCGCTGTGGCCCGGCGCCTTCGTCAATGCCCGCCTGCTGGTGGAGACACTGAAGGGCGTTACCGTCATTCCAAGCGGTGCCGTTCAGCGTGGGCCGAACGGCACCTTCGTCTATATCGTCAAGGACGGTCAGACCGTTGCCATGAAGTCGGTCAAGGTGCGGCAGCAGGATGACACGCTCGCCGTTATCGCCGATGGCGTATCTGCGGGCGACAAGGTGGTGACGACCGGTTTCGCGCGACTTCAAGACGGAGCTAAAGTCCAGATCTCGGCAAGTGGGGATCAGACGGCGCCGAATGCGCCGGCAGCCGGCGACCAGGGTCAGCCTGTCGCCGAAAACGATGCGCAGGGCAGTCAGGGCAATGGCGGCAACGCCAATGGCGGCGAGCAACAACAGCATCATCGCCACAACGGCCAGGGCGGGAAGAACGGTCATAGCGGTAAGGGCGGCAATGCCAGCCGCGATGGTCAGGATGGGAATGCTCAGCCTGCGGCCGGCGGCAACCAGGCAACGGATGCCAGCGCCAGCTCAGCGCCGGGCAATTCGTCCGCATCTTCGACACAGCAACAATGAACGTCTCGTCGCTCTTCATCTCCCGGCCCATCGCCACCTCGCTTCTCGGGGTCGCGGTTCTCCTGGGCGGCATTCTCGGCTTCCTCTTCCTGCCGGTGGCGCCGCTGCCGCAGGTGGATTTTCCGACGATCCAGGTGACGACGCAGCTTCCGGGAGCTGATCCCGATACGATGGCGGCCCTGGTGACGGCGCCTCTCGAGCGTCCGCTCGGCCAGATTCCGTCGTTGGCCTCCATGACGTCGTCGAGCGCTTTCGGGATTAGCCAGATCACGCTGCAATTCGATCTCGGGCGCGATATTGACGGAGCCGCGCAGGACGTGCAGGCGGCCATCAATGCTGCCGGCTCGACACTGCCGCGCACGCTTCCCTATCCGCCGACTTATTCGAAGGTGAACCCGGCCGACACGCCGATCGTGACGCTGGCCCTGCACTCGGACAGCTATTCGATCCGCGAACTCAGCGACTTTGCCGATACGATGATGGCGCAGCGCCTGAGCGAGGTTTCCGGCGTCGGCAATGTGAGCATCCAGGGCGGCGTCAAGCCCGCCATCCGCATTCAGGTCGATCTGCCGCGCCTTGCCTCCTATGGCCTGGCGTTGGAGGATATTCGCTCGGCCATCACCAATGCCAGTGTCGCCGGCGCCAAGGGCGCGCTCGACGGCACGCAGCAGAGTTTCACGCTTGCGGCCAACGACCAGATCGTCGACCCGAACGTCTACAAGTCCGTCATCATTTCCTATCGCAATGGCGCCCCGGTGCAGCTGAAGGATGTCGCGACCGTGGTGGAAGGGCTCGAGAATAACCGTGTTGGTGCCTGGTATCAGGGAAAGCCGGCCGTCATTCTCGATATCATGCGCCAGCCGGGCGCCAACGTCATCCAGACCGTCGAGAATGTCCTGAAGCAGATTCCGAAGCTGAAGCAGGCCATGCCGGCCGGCGTTTCCCTCGATATCGTCAACGACCGCACCGAGACTATCCGGGCCTCAATCCATGACGTGCAATGGACGCTGGTCATCAGCATCGGCCTCGTCATCCTCGTGGTGCTGCTCTTCCTGCGGACGATGACGGCGACCTTCATTGCCGGCGTCGCCCTGCCGCTGTCGCTGATCGCGACCTTCGGCGTGATGTGGTTCGTTGGTTTCAGCCTCGACAATCTCTCGCTGATGGCGCTGACCATCGGCACTGGTTTCGTCGTCGACGACGCCATCGTCATGATCGAGAACATCGCCCGCCATATCGAAGAGGGCGAAAATCCGATGCAGGCGGCGTTGAAGGGTGCCGGCGAGATCGGGTTTACGATCATTTCGCTGACTGTCTCGCTGGTCGCGGTGTTCATTCCGCTGTTGTTCATGACCGGCATCGTCGGCCGCATGTTCCGCGAATTCGCGCTGACTCTGACTATTGCGGTGGTCGTGTCGGCCATCGTTTCGCTGACGCTGACGCCGATGATGTGCGCCCGCATTCTGCGCAAGCCCAAGGAGCGGCAGGGCGGTCTTCTGGCCGGCGCAGACCGCTTCACGGACTGGATGATCGAAGGCTATCGGCGCAGTCTCATCTGGGCCGTGGATCGCAGCGCCCTCATGCTGCTAGTAACGGCCGTGACGCTAGCTGCGACGATAGCGCTCTACGTGGCCATTCCGAAGGGCTTCCTGCCCGCGCAGGATACCGGCCTGATCACCGCCGTGATCGAGGCGGAGCCGACAACCTCCTTCGAGACCATGAAGCAGATCCAGGCATCGGTGACGGACCGGCTGCACAAGGATCCGGATGTCACCGGCGTGGTTGCCGTCATCGGCGCCAGCGCGAGCAACCTGACGCTCAACACGGGCAATCTCAGCTTGGTGCTGAAGCCTCGCGACCAGCGCAACGTTTCCGCCGATCAGATCATCGAGCGGATGCGCGGCGAGGTCGCCGGCATGCCCGGTATTCATGTCACCTTCCAGAGCGTGCGCGATATCTCGATCAGCACCAGGGCCAGCCGCGCGCCCTATCAATATACGCTGACGGGTACCGACACGAACACGGTGGTCGACTGGTCGCAGAAGCTTGCCCAGCGGCTGCAGGAGAGCCCCAAGTTCATGGATGTCGCCTCCGAGGTTGAGATGGGCGGCGGACGCATTTTCGTCGATGTCGATCGCGAGACGGCTTCCCGGCTCGGCGTTTCTATGCAGGCCGTCAACGACACGCTGAACGACGCTTTCGGCCAGCGCCAGATCGCGACCATTTACGGACAGGCCAATCAGTATCGCGTCATTCTGGAAGCCGCGCCACAATACCAATCGGATCCGAAATCGCTCGACAAGCTCTACGTGGCTGGCGCCAACGACACGCAGGTCCCGCTCAATGCCTTCACGACCGCGACGTTTACGACCGCGCCGCTGGTCATCAGCCATGACGAACAGTTTCCGGCCGTGACGATCAGCTTCGATATCGCCAAGGGCGCGTCGCTGAGCGATGCTGTCGCGGAAATCAAGGCGGCCGAACAGGACATCGGCATGCCCGATAACATCCAGCGCAAATATTCGGGCGATGCGGAAGAATTTGCCTCGTCGCTTGCCGGAGAGCCCTGGCTGATCCTGGCTGCGGTAGTGACGATCTATATCGTGCTCGGCCTGCTTTACGAAAGCGCCGTGCATCCGGTGACGATCCTTTCGACGCTGCCTTCGGCCGGGGTCGGGGCGCTGCTGGCGCTGATGCTGTTCGGGCAGGATCTGTCGATCATCGCCCTGATCGGCATCGTGCTCCTGATGGGTATCGTCAAGAAAAATGCGATCATGATGATCGACTTCGCGCTAGAGGCGGAGCGCAAGGAAGGGCTGGAGCCGCGCGAAGCCATTCTGAAGGCCTCGATCCTCCGTTTCCGGCCGATCATGATGACGACGCTGGCCGCGCTCTTCGGCGCCCTGCCGCTCGCGTTGGCACAGGGTACGGGTGCGGAGCTGCGCATCCCGCTCGGCATCACCATCATCGGCGGTCTCGTGTTGTCGCAGCTTTTGACACTCTATACGACGCCGGTCATCTATCTGGCCTTCGAGCGCCTGCGCGCCCGTGTCGTCGGCCGCACGAGCGGCATGCCCAGCCCCGAGATGAATGAAATGGCGGGTGGCGGGACATGAACATCTCCGAGCCGTTCGTCAAACGCCCGGTCGGGACGACGCTTCTGGCGATCGGATTGATGATTCTCGGTATCGTCGCCTATCGCTTCCTGCCGGTGGCCAGCCTGCCGACCGTGGATCTGCCGACGATCGTCGTTTCAGCGAGCCGCCCCGGCGCCGATCCGGCCAGCATGGCGGCGAGCGTTGCGGCTCCGCTCGAGCGGCATCTCGGAACCATCGCCGGCGTCACGCAGCTGACCTCGGTCAGCTCCCTCGGCTCGAGCACCATCATCGTGCAATTCGATCTTTCGCGCAGCGTCGATGGCGCGGCGCAGGATGTGCAGGCGGCACTGAACGCCTCAGCGACGGACCTGCCGGGCGATCTGCCGACATTGCCGGCCTTCCGCAAGATCAACCCGGCCGCAGCTCCCGTGCTGATCCTGGCCCTGACATCGGACAATGTGGCGCCGAGTGCCATCTACGACGCTGCAGATACCGTCGTCGTGCAACGCATATCGCAGGTGGATGGCGTCGGTGGCGTTACGGTCAGCGGTGCCGATCAGCCCGCTATCCGTGTAAGGCTCAATCCTGACCGTCTGTCGGCCATGGGCCTATCGCTCGATGCCGTCCGCACTGCGATCGTCAACGCCAGCGTGCTCGGTCCCGTCGGTTCGCTTGACGGTGACGGAGGGGCTTTCTCCATTGCCGTGAACGGGCAATTGCGGACGCCGGAAGCCTACGGCAGGATCGTCATACAGAGTGGTGACGGTACGGCCGTCCGGCTTTCCGATATCGCCACTGTCGAGCCCGGCGTTCGCAACAGCCGCTCAGACGCCTGGTTCGATGGCAAGCCAGCGGTGCTGCTCAACATCACCAAGGAGGCGGATGCGAACGTCATCGCAACGGTCGACGGCGTCAAGCAACTGATCCCCGAGTTGCAGCGGCTCATCCCCGCCGGCGTCAAGATCGCTGTCCTGTCCGACCGCACCACGACGATCCACGCCAGCGTGACCGACATGCAGTGGACGTTGCTTGCCACTATCTGCCTCGTCATGGCGGTGGTCTTCGTCTTCCTGCGGCGCGCAACCCCGACCTTCGCAGCCGGCGTCACGGTGCCGCTGTCGCTGGCCGGGACGCTTGCCGCGATGTGGCTTTTCGGATTGTCCATCGACAATCTCTCCCTCATGGCGCTCGCCGTTTCGGTGGGCTTCGTCGTCGACGATGCCATCGTCATGATTGAGAATATTTACGCCAATCTGGAAACCGGCATGAAGCCGATGCGGGCGGCGCTCGAAGGCGCACGGCAGATCGGCTTTACTGTGATCTCCATCAGCCTGTCCTTGCTTGCCGCCTTCATCCCTCTGTTCTTCATGGGGGGAATCGTCGGCCGGTTTTTCCAGACTTTCTCGTTGACGCTCGGCTTCACCATTTTCGTCTCGACGCTGGTGTCGCTAACGCTCACGCCGATGATTTGCGGCCATCGGCTCCGCCCGCACGATGTCGACGCCAAGCCCGGCCGGTTCAGCCGCCTCGTCGAGGGCACGTTAGGCGCGATCATCGATTTTTACGGGCGCACTCTGAAAGCGGTGCTGCATCATCGCCTGCTGTCCGTGCTTGTCATCATCGCCTGCGTCGTGATGTCGGCCTATCTTTACGTCAAGGTGCCGAAGGGTTTCATCCCGCAAGATGATACCGGCTTCATTCAGGGCGGAACCCAGGCTGCGACAGATATCTCCTATCCGGCTATGGTCAAGCTGCAGCAACAGGCGGCCGATATCGTCGCCCAGGACCCGGCGGTCTCCGGCCTTGGCTCATCGGTGGGCGGCGGCGGCTTTTCCAGCTCCGTCAACCGCGGGCAGCTCTACATCTCGCTCAAGCCGGAATCGGAGCGGGCTCCGACGGCTGAAATCATCGACCGGCTTCGCAAGCAGCTCATGGCCGTGCCGGGGGTGAGCACGTTCCTGTTCTCGCCGAGCGACATCCGCGCCGGCGCACGTCAGTCGCAGTCGCAGTATCAGTTCACGGTCTGGGGTGCCAATTACGACGAGCTGGTCGAATGGGCCCCGAAGGTGATGGAGCGGCTGCAGGGCGTTCCGGGCCTGACCGATGTTGCGACCGACAGGCAGCCCAATGGCTTGCAGGCGACCGTCAATATCGATCGGACCATGGCTTCCCAGCTGGGCGTGAGTATTAAATCCATCGACGCCGCGCTGAACAATGCCTTTGCGCAGCGGCAGATCTCGACAATCTATACGCAGCGCAACCAGTACCGCGTCGTGCTGGAAGCCGATCCGACCTATGCGCTCGACCCGCATGATATCTCCAAGCTTTACGTACCGGCGGCTGGCGGCAAGCAGGTGCCCCTCAGCGCCGTTGCCTCGATCGACCGCACGCTTGCTCCGCTTGTGGTCAATCACCAGGGGCAATACCCCTCCGTCACCATCTCTTACAATCTGGCGCTCAACACGCCGCTGCAGGTCGCGAATGACGCCATCCAGAAGGCGGTGCTCGACATGCATCTGCCGGACACGCTACATGCGGATTTTGCCGGCGATTCTGCGAGCGTTACACAGTCGTCAGGCAGCCAGCCGCTCCTGCTTCTGGCAGCGCTGCTGACGGTCTATATTGTTCTCGGCATTCTCTACGAGAGCCTGGCGCATCCGCTGACGATCATCTCGACGCTGCCGTCCGCCGGCCTCGGCGCGCTGCTGGCGCTTGCCATCAGCGGTACGGAGCTGACCATCATCGCCTTCATCGGCATCATTCTGCTGATTGGCATCGTCAAGAAGAACGGTATCATGATGGTGGACTTCGCTCTGCAGGGCGAGCGAACGCTTGGCCTGCCGCCCGAGGAGGCGATCTTCCAGGCGTGTCTGAAGCGCTTCCGTCCGATCCTGATGACGACGCTGGCGGCGTTGATGGGCGCCATTCCTCTCATCGTGGCAACCGGCCCCGGCTCCGAGTTGCGCCGTCCGTTGGGTATCACCATCGTCGGCGGCTTGGTCGTCTCGCAGATATTGACGCTCTATACCACGCCGATCATCTATCTGATGCTCGCTAAACTTCACGCAAAATGGTCGCCGAAGTCGCAGCAGCCCGCAGAGCGAGCCGTTTTACCTTCCAGCACCTGATCTTGGTTTGTTGAGAGGTCGGCGAGCCTTTCCCGTTCGCTGATGAAGACAATGCTCCGGAGCCCCGACGCCGAGATCTGTGCCGTGGCACGAATGGCGCACGGACAATGTTGCGGCAAGCTGCTTTCTCCGGGGCCAGCACGATATGAAAAGGGCTCCTGCGATGTCGCAGGAGCCCTTTGCTTGAACGGTGGCGAGATCGAAGCCCGCTTCCCGATGCCGGGAGGCGGGCAGGCCGTCCGCTAGTGTGCGGTATCCGTGGCTGGTGCGTCGCCAGGCGGTGTCGTTGCCGTCGATTTCACTCCGCCCTTGAAGATGCGGCGCACCGAGACGAAGAGCAGCGGGATGAAGAACACGCCGAGCACCGTCGCCGAGATCATGCCGCCCATGACGCCGATACCGATCGAGTTCTGGCTGCCCGAACCTGCGCCATTGGCGATCGCCAGCGGCAGAACACCGAGGATGAAGGCGAGCGAGGTCATCAGAATCGGTCGCAGACGCTGTCTGGACGCTTCCAGGGTCGCATCGATTAGGCTCTTACCCTGGTTCTGCTGCTCGATGGCGAATTCGACGATCAGGATGGCGTTCTTGGCCGCCAGACCGATGGTCGTCAACAGACCGACCTTGAAGTAGACGTCGTTCGATTGCCCGAACAGGGTTGCGGCCAGCAGCGCGCCGAAGATGCCGATCGGAACCGACAGCATGACGGCGAGCGGGATCGACCAGCTTTCGTAGAGGGCGGCGAGCGCCAGGAAGACGACCAGGATCGAGATGGCATAGAGCTGGCTAGCCTGATTGCCGGAAAGCTTTTCCTGCGCCGACAGGCTGGTCCATTCATGGCTGAAGCCTGGCGGCAGGCTGGCCATGATTTTGTCGATCTCGTTCATGGCATCGCCCGACGAAACACCCGGAGCCGCAGCGCCCTGGATTTCGACGGCAGACGAGCCGTTATAGCGTTCCAGACGCGGCGAACCGTAGGTCCAGTTGCCGCTCGCAAATGCCGAGAACGGCACCATGTCGCCACTGGTGTTGCGCACATACCAGCGACCGAAATCCTCTGGCTGCATGCGGAAGTCCTTGTCAGCCTGCACGTAGACGGGCTTGACGCGGCCGCGGTCGATGAAGTCGTTGACGTAGGTACCACCCCAGGCGGTCGACAAAGTCGAGTCGATATTCGATAGGGTGATATTCAGCGCGCTCGCTTTTTCCTGGTCGATATTGACCGAATATTGCGGCGTATCTTCCTGGCCGTTCGGACGGGTGCCGAAGAGCTTTGGATTCTTGGCGGCCGCACCCAGCAGCTGGTTGCGGGCGGCAATCAATGCCGCGTGGCCCGCGCCGTTGATGTCCTTGATGAAGAAATCGAAGCCGCTCGAGCTGCCGAAGCCCGGGATTGCCGGTGGTGCCAGTGCAAAGACGCTGCCGTCTTTGATCTTGGAGAAAGCCCCCATCGCGCGACCGGCGATGGCCTGCGCCTTCGACTGCGGCGCCTTGCGCTGATCAAAATCCTTCAATCTGACGAAGACGATGCCGACGTTCTGGCCTTGGCCGCTGAAGCCGAAGCCCGCCACGGCGAATGCGCCTTCGACATAGTCCTTTTCGTTCTTGAGGTAGTAGTCTCTCACCTGATCGAGTACGGCCCAGGTCCGCGATTCCGTAGCACCCGGCGGCAGTTGGATCGCCGTCAGCAGGATACCCTGGTCTTCATCCGGCAGGAACGAGCTCGGCAGACGATTGAACAGATAGGCGACGGCGCCGCCTATCAGTACGAACACAAGCAGGAAGACGATGCTGAGGCGGATCATGCCGTGAACGGTGCGCTGATAGCCTCGTGTTCCCCGCTCGAAGTTGCGGTTGAACCAGCCGAAGACACCCCTTTCCTTGGCGCCGTGCTTCGGCTTCTTCAGAAGCGTGGCGCAAAGCGCAGGGGTCAGGATCAACGCGACGATCACGGACAGTACCATCGCCGAGACGATCGTCACAGAGAACTGGCGATAGATGATGCCGACCGAGCCGGAGAAGAAGGCCATCGGGATGAACACGGCCGAAAGGACCGTGGCGATACCGATTAGCGCACCGGTGATTTCCTGCATCGACTTGATCGTCGCCTCGCGCGGCGACAATCCCTCTTCCTCCATCACGCGCTCGACATTCTCGACCACGACGATGGCGTCGTCGACGAGGAGGCCGATGGCTAGCACCATGCCGAACATCGTCAATGTATTGATCGAGTATCCGAAGAGCGAAAGCACGCCGAAAGTGCCGAGCAAAACGACCGGAACAGCGAGCGTCGGGATCAGCGTGGCGCGGATGTTCTGTAGGAAGACGAACATGACGATGAAGACGAGCACGATCGCTTCGAACAGCGTCTTGACCACGTCCTCGATCGACAGCTTCACGAAGGGCGTCGTATCGTAGGGATAGACGATCTCGACATTCGGTGGCAGGGTCTGGCTCAGGTTCGTAATGGTCGATCTGACCGCCTCGGCTGTGCTGATGGCGTTGGCGCCCGAGGCAAGCATGACGGCCAGACCGGCGGACGGATGGCCGTTGTAGGTGGTCGACGTCGTGTAGGACGAGGCCCCGAGCTCGACGGTTGCGACATCGTTCATGCGCACCAGCGAGCCATCGGGCTGGCTCTTCAGGATGATGTTTTCGAACTGTTCCGGCGTCTGCAGGCGGCTCTTGGCCGTTACCGTTGCGTTGAGCTGCTGGCCCTTGCGCTGTGGTAGTGCGCCGAGCTGTCCGGCCGAAACCTGCGAGTTCTGCGCCTGGATCGCGGCGGTGACGTCGCTCACCATCAATTGGTATTTGGCCAGCTTGTCCGGGTTCACCCAGATGCGCATGGCGTAGCCCGCACCGAAGATCTGGGTGTTGCCGACGCCGTCGATGCGCTTCAGCGTATCGTTGAGCGTGCTGGAAACATAGTCGGCGAGGTCGTTCGAGTTCAGCTTGTTGTCGGTGGAGACGAAGCCGACGACCATGAGGAAGTTCGACGTCGACTTTGAAACGACGATACCCGTCGATTGCACAGTCTGCGGCAGCTGCGCTGTGACGAGCTGCAGCTTGTTCTGCACCTGCATCTGCGCGACGTCGGGATCGGCCTTGTTGGTGAAGGTCACCGAAATCGAGGCCTGACCCGTCGAGGTCGACGTCGACGTCATGTAATCGAGATTGTCGATACCGGTCATGCCCTGTTCGATGACCTTGGTCACCGAGTTTTCGACGGTTGCGGCATCAGCGCCCGGGTAGGTGGCGCTAATGCTGACCGTGGTCGGCGCGATCTGCGGATATTGAGAGATCGACAGCGTCAGGATCGACAGCGCACCCGCCAGCATGATGACGATGGCGATGACCCAGGCAAAGATCGGCCGGTCGATGAAAAAACGAGACATCGTCTAACCTCACTTCTGGGCGCCGGAGGCGGCCTTGGTATCGGTCTTTTCCAATTCGGCCTGCTCCGTGGATTTGGTTTCCGTGGCGGCTGCCTGCTTCACTTCGCCGGTTGCGTCGTCGATGGTGACGGGAGAGACGGTGACTTCCTGTCCGTCGCGGACGCGCTGGCTGCCTTCGACGATGACGCGGTCGCCTTCCTTGATGCCCTGGTTGACGAGCCAGCTGTTGCCGATGCTGCGCTGCACCTTGATGACGCGCTGTTGAACCTTGTTTTCTGCGGTCACGAACATGGCGGTCGGCTCACCCTTGGTGTTGCGGAAAACTGCACGCTGCGGCACGAGGAAGCTGTTTTCGGCAATGCCTTCCTGAATGGTGGCGCGCACGTACATGCCCGGCAGCAGGATGCGATCGGGATTGGGGAAGGTGGCGCGCACGGTGATCGTGCCGACCGTTTCGGCAACGGAGGATTCGGCAAATTCGAGCGTGCCGGTTTCCTTGTACTGGCTGCCGTCTTCGAGCGTCAGATGCACCGAGACGTTGTCGCCGCTGGTTTTCAGCCGGCCTTCGGCAACCGCGCGGCGGAACTCAAGCAGATTGGTGCTCGACTGCGTGACGTCGACATTGATCGGATCAAGCTTGCGGATCGTGGTCAGCGCCGTCGTCTGGGCGGCGGTCACGAGAGCTCCGACGGTGACGGTGGAGGCATCGACGCGACCGCCGATCGGCGCGCGCATCTTGGTGTAGTCGAGATTGATGCGTGCCGTTTCAAGGGCCGCTTTTGCGGAAGCCACGTCGGCATTTGCCTGAGCCAGAGCCGAAACGGCATCGTCCAAGTTCTGCTTGCTGACTGCGTCCTGCTGCGTGAGGCTCTTGTAACGGTCCACTTTCGACTGCGCGCTCGGCACCGCGCCCTGCGCCTTCTGCAGGGCAGCGGCGGCGCTATCATAGGATGCCTGGTAGGAGGCCGGATCTATTTCGTAGAGGACGTCGCCCTCCTTGACCTCGCTGCCCTCCTTGAAATTACGGTTGCGGATGATGCCGCCGACCTGCGGCCGCACTTCCGCGACGAGGTAGGCGCTGGTGCGGCCGGGCAGTTCGGCGGTGATGGCGACGGATTGCGGATGCAGCGCCATAGCGCTGACGTCGATCTTTACGACCGGTGCGTTGTTCTGGGCGGCCTTCTGTTCGTTGCAGCCGGCCAGAAGCGTCATGGCTGCAACCCCTGCGGCGACCAGCGCCGTACGGGTGGACAGAAGGCGAGCGGATACCGTGGGAGATGCGGATGCAGAGGTGGAAGAGGCAAGCTTTCGCACGTTGCTATTTCCTGTTGCCTTATTTACAGTACGAGTTCGTACGGAAAATATTTGTATTGGTTGAAATGTCAATCGCATTCAGTCGTCGGGGTTAAGATGGAGGCGCTGACAAAACAGCGGGGAGGCAAGGCGGATCAGGCTGCGACACGCCGCCCGCGCGGCCGTCCCAAAACGGTGAGCGATGACGCGCGGCGAGCCGAAATCGTCAAAGCGGCGCGGGCTACATTCTATGAACTTGGTTACGGTGGTACGACGATGGATCTCGTCGCTGCGCGCTGCAAGATCTCGAAACAGACCCTTTATCGCCTGTTTCCCGGCAAGACGGATCTCTTCATGGCGATCATCGCCGAGCATCGCGCTTCGATGCTGGCCTTGCCGCGTGACCCGGACGAGAACCTGCCGCTCGGCGAAGCGCTCGAGCAGATTTTCATGATCGATATCGACGAAGCCAAGGAGCGCGAGAGGGAAGCTTTCGTGCATCTCGCCATAGCCGAGTCTCGGCAATATCCGGAGATTGCGACGTTGCTGCACACCTATGGGGCAAAACAGTCGCAGCAGATGCTTGCCGACTGGCTAGACCAGCAATGCCAGCGCGGTTTGATCGAGATTGCCGATGTCCTAAGCGGCGCGCGTATGCTGATGACGATGATCTTCGGCGCGATGGTTTCCAAACCCGGCCACCCCAACGATTGGCCGGATCGGGAAACGCGCCTGCGGCACTTGCGTCAGTGCATCGCAATTTTCGTTGCGGGCGTGCAGCCGCGAACGAATGGCCGGTAGGCAGTCCCGGAGCACTTCCACCCCTCATCGAACAGCGAGAACGCTCATTCTTTTGCTTCTTTATACATTCCGGACGGAAAAATGCTCAGCACTTTTCGTGGAAATGCTCAGTCTTTTGGTCCCGATGCATTTCCCTTGCCTCAAGGAAGATGCCGATAGGGTGCGCCAACCATACCGGCATTCTATATGCTCCCTCAAAGCCTGATGTGGCTCAATCAATGCGCCGTGGCCAGATTCGCCGTGTCCGCGCCCTCTTCGAACAAGGATGTCTGCAGGCCATTTGCGTACATTTCCTGCAGCACTGCCCCGAGCGCCAGATCCAGGCACCAGACCGGAAACTCCGCATTTAGGTTTTTCGCGCTCTGACGCGCGTAAGTGATAAGTCGAGCGATCGATGCCAGTTCCTTGAGAGACTCCGGATCCTGGTTCGTTGCTCCGATCGGAAATACTGCTGTCATGCTACACCCTCTATTGCCCCCAATTCCGGGCGGATGAACGTATCCGATCCAGAATATGAGCAAATCATAACGAGTGTTTCACGACTTGGCGCGTGACATAAAGCGTGACACCATTTTTGGTTGTCGATGAAGTAGAGATCGCAATCTGCAAGATGCGAAAGCAAGGGTTCGATGCCAGGTCGGCAGTAAAATACCCCTTTCGCGATTGACGATGGTGGATGAACGCCGAAGCTGAAAGAACAAAGGCGCGCATCGGTGCCGATGCGCGCCTTTGTTCTACTCTGTTCGGTCGTCCGAGCTTCAGCTGTGAAGGCTGATCGATGTATCGCTTGCCCGTCCTACATGACCGCTCTGTGGTTCGGAGGCATTCGCCAGCGACTTGACCAGCGTTAGCACGGATTGGCGGATACCTGGATCGGTGATCTTCATGAAGGCCTTGTTGAGGTTCAGGCCCTCCTTGGACGTCAGAAACTCCGAGAGATCTTCGAGACCATTGATCGTACCCAGGCCGTCCGTGTTCAGTGGCTGGCTGCTATCCTGCTGGAAGAAAAACGCAACCGGGATGGCGAGGACACCCGCAATCGCCTGCAACCGGCTGGCACCGATGCGGTTGGTGCCCTTCTCGTATTTCTGCACTTGTTGAAAGGTAACGCCGATTTGCTCGGCAAGCCGCTCCTGGCTCATGCCAAGCATTAGCCGCCGCGTGCGCACACGGGAGCCGACATAGGCATCGATCGGATTCGGTACTTTTGCACTCACTGCGCAATCTCCTTGATCAGTATAGGGGGCCCCAGTGGACGCCACCTCACCTACGACACAGTAGAGTAAGCGGCATGTTAGCAACCTGCCCGCAAAATGTGTGTTAAATATGGGTAGAGTTCAACTAAAAGTCTTTTTCAGTCAGGCCTTGTGTCAAGACAGGCGAATAAACGGCAGAAAAGCCGATTCGCGTCAATGCGGATTGAAGGCGGATGATGCCCTGCAGTTGTAGACCGGGCATAGCGGGTTGTCCCTGGTCGGGACGGAGGTGCGTGCAGCGTAATCGGATACGCTGCATTGCCCGTTGCCGGAGACAAAGCGATCGTAGAGGACAAGAGAGGCTCCCTTCGCGGGATAGCGCAATATGACGGCGCGTTCGCTGGCGATGAGCTGCTGAATGGCAGCGCAAGTTTTGCTCAGCGACTCATAGCGGGAGATCGCCGATGCCGGCCCGGCGACCATGAGTGCGGATAGAGTAACGGCTAAGGCTGCGCTTCTCATGGATTGGCCCCTCGGCGAAAGCATGGATCTTAGATAGTCGCGCCGCAGCAGTTGCCAAGATCGGGCAGCGCTTCTCATTGTAAAGCGATCCGACTCTCTGGTGCTCCGATGCTGAGAGCGGTCAAATTTGCACCGCCAAAACCAAGGAAATAAACCTGCAATCTCGTCCCTTGGGATCGCGCACTGAAAGCCGACTGAAAGGTTGCCTGTCTTAAGCTCGCTCAGCTTCGTGGAGGAAGCATGTTTCGCAGCGTCGCATGGCGCGAGCGTTCAAACCGGAGGAGACATTAATGCGTGCATCACGCACTCTTTTTAACACTGTAGCCCTATCCCTCGTCATGACCGCTGCTTCCTTTGCAGCCCCAGCGGCACATGCCGCCGATAAGATCTCGATCATGGTGGGTGGCTACGAGAAGCAGATCTATCTGCCGGCCAAACTTGCCGAAGGCCTCGGCTACTTCAAGGATGAAGGTCTGAACGTCGAGCTTCTCAACGAGCCTGCAGGCGTCGATGCGGAAAACGAAATGCTGGCAGGTGCCGTCCAGGGCGTCGTTGGCTTCTATGATCACTGCATCGACCTTCAAGGCAAGGGCAAGTTCGTCGAATCGGTCGTGCAGTTCAGCCAAGCGCCCGGCGAAGTCGAGCTGGTCTCGGCCAAACATCCGGAGATCAAGGCCGCCGCCGATTTCAAGGGCAAGAACCTCGGCGTGACCGGCCTCGGTTCCTCAACCAACTTTCTGACGCAGTATCTGGCCGTCAAGGCAGGCCTGAAGCTCGGGGAGTTCACCTCCGTTCCGGTCGGTGCCGGCCAGACCTTCATCGCCGCCATGCAGCAGGATGCCATCCAGGCCGGCATGACGACCGAGCCGACGGTCTCGCGTCTCCTGAAGACAGGCGAGGCCAAAATTCTCATTGACATGCGGACGATGGACGGAACGCGAGCTGCCCTGGGCGGAACCTATCCGGCCGCGTCTCTTTATATGCAGGAGTCTTGGGTTAAGGATCACAAGGAGGAAACGCAGAAGCTTGCGAACGCGTTCGTTAAGACGCTGCATTTCATCAACACCCATTCGGCCGCCGAGATCGCCGATAAAATGCCGAAGGACTTCTATGTCGGTGACAAGGAAGGCTATGTGAAGGCGCTCGAAAACGGCAAGGCAATGTTCACGCCGGATGGCGTCATGCCCGAAGACGGTCCGAAAACCGTTCTGGCTGTTCTTTCCGAGTTTTCCAAGAACGTCCAGGGCAAGTCGATCGACTTGAAGAGGACCTACACGACGGAATTCGTCAAGAACGCCAAATAGTTTGGAGCACCGTTCCAGTCCCTGAAGGGGCTGAGTTTCCGTCAAATCGCGAAGTGAAAGACGAACGCCGGCGGCACATACTGTGCCGCCGGCGTTCACGTTAATAAAATTGTAATGTCGCATCGAAGGGGGAGAAAGCTGAAAGCTAGCTGAAAGGTAGTCTGGGTTAGCTTGGCTAAGCTTCGTGGAGGAAGCACCTTTTCTGCAGCGTCGCATGGCGCAATGATTTAAACAGGAGGAGACATTGATGCGTTCATCGCGCACCTTTTTTCATACCGTAGCCCTTTCCCTCGTCATGACTGCTGCTTCGCTTGCTGCGACGGCTGCCAATGCTGCCGATAAGATCTCCATCATGGTGGGCGGTTACGAAAAGCAGATCTATCTGCCGGCCAAGCTCGCCGAATCCCTCGGCTACTTCAAGGACGAAGGCCTCGAGGTTGAGCTTCTCAACGAATCCGCCGGCGTCGACGCCGAAAACCAGCTGCTGGCTGGCGCCGTTCAGGGCGTCGTCGGCTTCTACGATCACTGTGTCGACCTGCAGGCCAAAGGTAAGTTCATCAAGTCTGTCGTGCAGTTCAGCCAGGCGCCCGGCGAAGTCGAGCTGGTTTCGGCCAAGTATCCAGATATCAAGTCCTTCGCCGATCTGAAGGGTAAGCGCGCCGGCGTCACCGGCCTCGGCTCGTCCACCAACTTCCTGACGCTCTACATGGCGTCGAAGGCTGGTCTCTCCCCTGCCGATGTTACGCCGGTTCCGGTCGGTGCCGGCCAGACCTTCATCGCCGCCATGCAGCAGGACGCCATCCAGGTAGGCATGACCACCGAGCCGACGATTTCCCGCCTCCTGAAGACGGGCGAAGCCAAGATCCTCGTCGATCTGCGCACGCTGAAGGGAACCGAGAAAGCGCTCGGCGGTACCTATCCGGCCGCTTCGCTTTATATGGATGCGGCATGGGTCGACGCGCATAAGGAAGAAGTGCAGAAGCTGGCGAACGCCTTCGTGAAGACGCTGCGCTTTATCCATACGCATTCGGCAGCCGAAATTGCCGACAAGATGCCGAAGGACTTCTATGTCGGCGATAAGGACGGCTACATCAAGGCTCTCGACGCCGGCAAGGAAATGTTCACGGCCGACGGCGTGATGCCGGAAGATGGTCCGAAGACCGTTCTCGCCGTGCTCTCGCAGTTCTCCAAGAACGTCAAGGGCAAGACGATCGATCTGTCGAAGACGTACACGACGGAATTCGTCAAGAACGTCAAGTAAGCAGTCATAACGCCGCTTCCGGCGGGTTCTGGAAGCGGCAGTTCAAGAGACTTCGCAGTTCACTGGGCTTTGCGTGCACGCCCTGAAGGCACGCGTCAGGATCAGCACCATGCAACAGGATGAACGCCGCACCCCGGCGATCGAGCTCATCAATGTCAGTCGCCGTTTCGTATCGCCGACCGGCAAATCGTTGACCGCACTGCGCGATTTCAACATGACCGTCGAGCGCGGCGAATTCGTCGCCGTTGTCGGACCAACGGGCTGCGGCAAGTCGACGACGCTCAATCTCGTCACCGGACTTGCCAAGCCGAGCGCCGGCGAAGTTCGCCTGATGGGCGGCCCGGTGAATGGCATCGACCCGCGCGTCGGCTTCGCCTTCCAGACGGATGCGCTCTTCCCTTGGAAGAATGTCATCGAAAACGTCATGGCCGGCCCGCTTTTCCGCGGCAAGTCGAAGGCCGAGGCCGAGAAGATGGCCAAGGACTGGCTCGCCCGCGTCGGCCTTTCGAAGTTCCTGCATCACTATCCGCATCAGCTCTCGGGCGGCATGCGCAAGCGCGTCTCGCTGGCGCAGACCTTCATCAACGAGCCGGAAATTCTGCTGATGGACGAGCCCTTCTCGGCGCTCGACGTGCAGACCCGTACGGTCATGCATGAGGAGCTTCTGAAGCTCTGGGCCGAACGCCAGGCGTCGGTTGTTTTCGTGACGCACGATCTCGAAGAAGCGGTGGCGCTCGCCGACAAGGTCTATGTGCTGACGGCTGGCCCCGCGACGGTCAAGTCGGTCTACACCATCGACCTGCCACGCCCGCGCGTCGTCTCGGAGATCCGCTACGAGCAAAACTTCATCGATTATTGCAAGACGATCTGGGACGACCTGCGCGAAGAAGTCGAAACCAGCTATCGCCGTGCCGCGGAAGCGGCATAAGGGAGGATTGATCATGGCAAACACAGCTCTCGAAGCAGGCAATGCTCCGATCTTCCGCGCCGGTACTTCGGACGCGGAAATCGAAGCCGCAGCGCTGAAGGCGCTCGCTCGTCGCAAGTATGTCGTCATGGCCTGGCAGATCGGCATTCTGCTCGCCATCCTCGGTCTCTGGCAGGTCGCTTCCGACCTGCACTGGATCGATCCGTTCTTCTATTCTAGCCCATACGGTATTGCGTTGCGCCTCTGGGACTGGATCAGCGAAGGCACCGAAAGCGGCTCGCTCTGGTACCATCTCGGCGTCACCATGGAAGAAGCGCTGATCGGCTTCATCATCGGCTCGGTCACAGGCGTTCTCGTCGGCGTCGCCCTTGGCCGCAACAAGCTCGCCTCCGATATCCTGTCGATCTATATCAAGGCGATCAACTCGATCCCGCGCGTCGTTCTCGCGCCGATCTTCGTGATGATCATGGGTCTCGGCCTGCCGTCCAAAGTGGCGCTCGCCTTCATCATGGTGTTCTTCGTCGTGTTCGCCAATGCCTTCCAGGGCGTTCGCGAAGCCGACCGCAACATGATCGCCAATGCGCGCATTCTTGGTGCTTCAAACTGGCAGGTGACCCGCAACGTCATTCTGCCGTCGGCAATGAGCTGGATTTTTGCGAGCCTGCACATCTCCTTCTCCTTCGCCATCATCGGCGCCATCGTCGGCGAATTCGTCGGATCGCTGGCCGGTATCGGCTACCTGATCTCGATCGCCAAGGGCACCTATGACGCAGCCGGCCTCTATGCCGCGATCATCCTCGTGATGGTCGTCACGCTCGGTGCCGAATATGTGATGACGGTCATCGAGAACCGCATCACCCGCTGGCGTCCGCAGCAGAGCCTCGATACGCACTAAGCACTGCTTTCTGGTGCCTCCCAAGGCCAGTGGCCGGGCATTTTGCCCGGCCTTTTTTGCCTGTGCGGGCACAGGGGCCTCCTTCCCCCGCAAGCGAGGAGACGAGACCATCCCACCGGCACCGCGGCCTGCACTCTCACACGGCCGGCAGGCGTACGCTGACCAACAAGCCGCCGCCGCCGGCATCGGCGAGTGTCACAGATCCGCCGGCGCCATCGACGACTTCGCGGACGATTGCGAGCCCCAGGCCGCTGCCTTCCGGCTCCGTGCCCATGATGCGATAGAAGCGTTCGAACACCTGGCCGCGCTCGGCTTCAGGAATGCCCGGTCCATTATCCTCCACCCATAGCAGTGCCGTATCGTCTTCCCGTCCGACACCGACCGTGACTCGGCCGTCAGGCTGCGTGTAGCGCAAGGCGTTGTCGACAAGATTGACCAGCATTTCGCGCAGCATGGTGCCGTCGCCCTCGACGCGAACGGGCGTTTCGTCGGCTTCCAGCCCCAGATCGATATTCCGGCGCAATGCCTCTTCCGCCAGGGTTTGCAACACTTGCCGGGCCGTGTCTGCGAGATCGATAGTGTCGTTTCGCGGCCGGCGGCTGCCTGGCTCGGCGCGTGAGAGCGTGAGAAGCTGGCTTGCAAGCCGCGTGACATGCCGCGTGCTGGAGCGCAATGCGGCCAGCGCCTCGTCGCGGTTGCGGTCGTCGGTTTCTCGCGCGGCAACGCTTGCCTGCGTCGAGATGAGCGCAAGCGGTGTGCGTAGCTGGTGGGCAGCATTGGAAACGAAGCGACGTTGCGCCGCCATTTGGTTCTGTACGCGCTCCATGTGGTCATTGAGGGCGTGCACCAATGGGCGCAGTTCGCTCTGCACCATGTCCGGCTCGAGCGGGTCCAGCCGCTGGCGGCCGCGCTCGCGCACTGCGTCCCGCAGCCGCAGCACCGGCGACAAGCCGCGCTGCAGGCCGAGAATGGTGACGAGGCCGGCGATCAGCACAAGCGCGAGCTGCTTTGTGAAATCCGACAGCCACAATCTGCGGCGCATGGCATATTGGCTGTTGTGGGTCACGGCAACGGCGACGGAAATCGTGCCGTCCTGACCGAGGCCGACCACAGGATGGCTCAGCATCAGCATGCGGACGCCGTCGCTTCGAAAGGTCCTGTCCTCGCCGATCATGTCGCGCTTTGGCCGCGACATATCGGGAAAGCCGGCGACAAGATTCCCCCATGCCGTCACGACCTGGTAGAAGACGCGGTCGCCATAGCCCGTATCGAACATCTCCAATGCGGCGGGTGGGATGTCGCTCTGCACGGTGCCGCTAGCATCGACACGTACGGCCTCTGCGATTACCCGAGCCGAAGCGAGTAGGGTGCGATCGGTGACGAGCTTGGCGGTCGCATCGGCGGTCCGGAAGCTGAGGTAGAGGTTGACGCAGATCGCGCCGATCAGCGTCAACACCACCCAGGCGAACAATTGGACGCGCAGGCTATTCTTCAGTGCCCGGATGGTTCGGCGCAGGCGGCCTTTCGTCGGGGGAGTTTCCTCACTGCGCATGACGGAGGAGGTAGCCCAGTCCGCGAAGCGTCGCTATCTGCACGGTGCTGCCTTCAAGCTTCTTGCGGACGCGGTGGACGTAGATTTCGATGGCGCTGGTATCGGCGAGATCGTCAAAGCCAAAGACGCTTTCCGAGAGCGTCGCCTTGGTCACGGTCGTTCCGGCCTTCATGACGAGATGTTCGAGCACGGCATGTTCACGTGGGGTCAGCGACAGGGCTTCGCCGGCAAGATAGAATTGCCGGGTGCCGCCATCGAACAGCAGGTCGCCGACGGCGATTTCGGGTGCGGCGCGATCGTGGCCGCGGCGAACGGCGGCGCGGATGCGCGCCTCGAGCTCGGCAATCTCGAAGGGTTTGGCCAGGTAGTCGTCGGCGCCGCTGTCGAGGCCGGCGACCCGGCCGTCCAGGCTGGCATTGGCCGTCAGGATGATGACCGGCACCTTGTTGCCGCTCTGGCGCAGGCGCTTCAGCAGCGTCAATCCGTCCATTTTAGGCAGCGACAGGTCCAGAATGACGACGGCATAGGCCGCCACCTTCAACATATGTTCGGCATCTTCGCCGTCATAGGCGATATCGACGACATATTGCGCCTGACGCAGCGCCTTGCTGAGCCAGGACGCCAGTTCGCGATTGTCTTCGACGATCAGGAGCCTCATGGAGCAACTATACAGCAACCGCCTGAGATGGCGAGTATTGCGGTCGATGATTGCAGTCGAGATTCAAGCCTTTCCAAGCCTCAATCCCATCTCCTTCACCTCCTGCAGATAAATCCTGCGTGCATCGGGAGGGGTCAGATTGTGGTCCGCCTCGGCAATGAGAGTAAGACGGATCTCGGGGAACTGCTTCAGGCCAGCCGCATCCTGGCCGAACTGCTCGCGGAGATGATCGAGGCCGATGTCGTGGGCGCTATAGATCAGCGATATGTCGACCCGGCGCTTGGAGAGCGCGCGGAAGCCGTTGATGACCGGGCCTTGAGCGCCGGCAAGGAAAGGCAAGACGCCGAGCAATCGGCGCCCTGAGCGCATGGCGCGGCGGCTGAGCACGGTCGCAAGGTTGCGCAACGCGCTTTTTGCATCGATCTGTCCGCCCAAAAGCCGCTTCAGCGTTTCCAGCTGCAGGAATTTCCGTCCGTAGGTTTCAAGCGATCGCGGGGCGAAACGCAGGGCCTCGTCGACCGACCGGCTTTCGTCCCAGGAGAAACTGTAGGGGTTGGCTGTCACGAGGCCTTGGCATCTGGTATCGCGCACCGCTGCCTGGAAGGCGAGATAGCCGCCGCTGCAGCGGCCGATGGCAAAGGCCGGCAGAAGCCTGCGTGCTTCCAGGAGGTCGAGCGCTTCGGCGACGTCGCGTTGCTGCTCCTTTGAATAGAGCACTTGTTCCGGTGCATCGGGGAGTGGAGGGCTGTCGCCGACATTGGCGGTGTCGAAGCGCAGCGAGGCAATGCCGTCGCGGGCAAGTGCCCGCGCCATAGTGACCGACATCCGTCCCCAGCCGGCATGCCTGTCATAGGCGGTGGTCAAGAGTAGCGCTGTCGCGCCTTTACGTTTGCCCTCAGGCTCGCAGAGAATGCCGTAGAGGCGCTTTCCTTTGCCGAAGCGCAGCGGCGTTTCGACAAAGCCTTCGCCGACGAGCGATGCGGCACTCGCTACCTCGGGATCGTTCGGCGCAGAGACGCCGGATTGGCCGGCAATGGACTTTGCCCACTTCACGACCTTGTGGCCAGCGATTGCAGGCATGACGGCAATGGTGGGGTTGGACACCAGATCGTCGTAGCCCTCATATATTGCTTGCTCGACATGCGGGACCAATGTCTCGACATGGCGGGCAAAGTCCGCATCGCCCGGGCGGTTGGGTCTTGCAAGCACCAGGCAGTTTGGAGTTGCGAGCCCGGCAAGGTTCATCAAATTGAGCTTCTTGACGGCGTCGGCAACCGTGTCGGGCATGCGCAGGCTGGCGACGGTGACGCCTTCCGTCTGGCGCTGCGCTTCCGAAAGACCCATGCTCTCGTCGATCATCTTCGACCAGACGGTCAGTTCGCGCAGATGCGCGCGGCCGGAGGTGACGGGTGCGAGAAAGGCGATGCCGTCGATTTCGGTAGTGCGCTCCGCCAGCCGGCTGGCGATGACGCTGCCAAGGCCCTGGCCGATAAGGATTAGACGATCGCAGCTGGAAAGTGATTTCAACTTTGCCGCGGCGGCAAGTGCCGTCTTTTCCCAAGACGTCAGACCTTCGCCGTCGTCGGCAAAGTCGAGTGCGTCACCGGTGCCGGTATAGTCGAAACGCAGGCTGGCTATACCGACATCGGAAAGATCTTCCGCCAGGATCCGCCAGAATTTTCGGAGGCACATTTCCTCGAAGCCCCAGGGGCTGAGAAACAATACCGCCGTGCCTGCCGATGGCTTGGCGGCGGCCATAAACAGCCCGACCGTGCCGGCGAAGGTCACTGGCATTGCAGCCGATCTTATGTCTTTCGTTTCGTGTTGATCTTCGGCGGCTCCCCAACCAGCCATTATTTTCTCCTTACATTCGACGCGGCGCCAATAACGCCAGAGCGTGAACAGCAATCGGATGCGTGCGGGCAGGCAGCCGCGCCGCAACTCTCTGCAGGACGTCGATGTCCTCGGCCGGCACCGCCTTCAACAGCCTGAGGGCGATACCATAGGCGAGAGCACCCGCAATGATGGCGCCCACCAGCCCTGCAATACCGGCCAAGGCTTGAACGAAGCTGTAGGCGGTAGCGGCGCAGAGAATGGCTGCCATCGTCACCTTGGCGAGGTTGAGCATCATGCCGCGCGTCGAACCTTCGAATTCCATGCGCCGCACCATCAGCAGGCAGATGGCGGTAAAGGCGAGGAAGCGGACGAGTGCAGCGCCTTCGCCACCATAGAAGGGTACGGCGATGAAACAGCCGACGACCATGACGACGCTTCCGATGAGGCCGATGATGGTGCGCTCGCGTACGCGATCGAGCGAGTAGAGATATTGCGTGCAGATCTGCATGACGACGTAGGGCGCCGCGGTCAGGGACAGAAGTGCCACCATGCCGCCGCTCGGCTCGAAGGGCTTGCCGAAGATCGTCACCACCAGCTCGGGTGCTATGGCCGCAAGGCCGAAGCTCATCGGCAGCGTGATGTAGGCCAGACTGCGCGCCACGCCGGCAAAGACGTGCACTGGCAGCTTGTCGGAGGCGCGTGCATGCATCTGCTCGGAATAATAGGGCAGCAGGCTGCCGCTCAACTGCACCGGCAGCTGCAGCGCCAGATTGGCGAGCGACAGGCCCACGGCATAGAAGCCGACCGCTTCGATGCCCCAGTAGTGCTGCAGGAACAGCAGTTCGATGCGGTTGAGGAAGATCGAGCTGTTGACGAGCTCCACGGAAAGAACGAGCGAGGAGCTGACGAGAGAGGCGAGGCCGACGCCGCAGCTGTTTTTGCGGGCGATGGCGATCCTTAGGGTCGCAAAGAACATCGGCAGCTGGCCGATCGCATAGCCGGCAAGAGCACCGCTGACGCCATAGAAGATCGCGCCGATCAGTACGGTCACCAACTGCAAGCCCGAGCTCATCAGGGTGAGGCGCAGAAACGCGCCGAGCTGCTGCTCGCCGATCAGATAATTCTTGCTGTAGGCGCCGAGCGACTGAAGAACGAAGAATACGCCGGTGATGGCGACGACGGCGGATGCATCGCCGGCCCAATGCAGCCGCTCCGTATCCCAATAGTAGGCGACGTAGCCGACGAGCAGGACAACCGTGGCAAGGATCGTCGGCTGCAGGAGATAGGCAGCAAAGCCAAGCCGCTCCTCCGTCGAGTAGCCTCGTCCCTTCAATTGCGGCAGCAGGCGCAGCAGGGTAACGCCCGCTCCGAGTTCGGCAACGAGCGCCCCCGTCGTCGTCAGCCACAGCGAGAAGGCGATGATACCGTTGGCTTCCGGGCCGAGCAGACGCGCGGCAATGATCGAACATGCAAAGCCGGTCGCGAGCAGGCTCAAACCGGCTACAGCGTTCAATACCGAATTTGCCATGATGCTCTTCGTCATGAAGATGACCGTCCCTCAATTCGCCGAAACTCAATAGGCATCCGGCTCTTCGCGGAGATAGCGTCAGCTTTATTTCATATGCCTTAATATTTAGGGTTTAATGCTGAACCAAGTTCATTTTTTACTTCGGCTAATATTCGCTCCTTTGATGTTGGTCGAGTGGAACTTGCCCGGAGGCTTCCGTTGTTCAGCCTTGTCGTCTGCACGGTCGATCGCTTCGACCAGCTCGAACGCCTGTTTCGATCACTGGGCGAGCAGCGATACCGGAAATTCGAGGTCATTCTCGTAGACCAGAATGTCGACGGTCGCCTGAACGAACTCATCGAGCGCTACTCTTCCCAGTTCGTCATCCGTCATACCCAATCTGCGAAAGGGCTTTCTCGGGCACGCAACAATGGCATGGTCATCGCCGAAGGCGACTATGTTTGCTTTCCGGACGATGATTGCTGGTATGAGCCCGATACGCTCACCACGGCCGAGGCACTGTTGATTGCGCATCCCGAGATTGCAATCGTTACCGGCCGCACGCTGGATGCCGAGGGCATAACCTCCGTCAGCCCGACCGGCGACGTCCAGCTTGAATTGACGCGTTGGAACTACCTCAGATGCGGCAACTCGAACGGCATCTTCGTGCGCCGTGCCGCGCTTGCAGAAATAGGCGGCTTCGACGAAAATCTCGGTGTCGGCTCGGAATCGCCCTTTCAGAGCGGTGAAGAGGCCGATTTTCTGTTGCGGGCGCTTGCCGTCGGCAATCGGGTAAGATTCTTTCCGAACCTGATCGTCCATCATGATCGCGTTACTACCGACTATGGTCCGCGGCAGGTAGAGCGGGCGCGCAAATATGGGCGTGGCTTCGGTGCGCTTATTCGCAAACAGGCGTTTCCGTTTCCCTACGTGGCGTACCGCCTGCTCAGGCCCATCACAGGTTGGCTTTTGGCCTTGGTCAGTCTTAAGCGCGATGCGGCGCGCTACAAGCGTGCGTGGCTTCTGGGGATTCTGGAGGGCTATGCGGCCTGGCCGCGTTGGCGCAGCAGCTGAGGCGACTTGCCCTTCGGAGCCAGGGTTTGGGAGTAGACATCCATATAGCGCTGCGCCACCTCGTCCCACGCATAGGCGCGGGCATCGCGCAGCAGTTCCTGCCGCAATGTTAGGTCATCAGCCTGAAGTCGTTCGAACGCGGCGGTCAGGCTATCGGCGGCGGCTTCCGGATCGGAGAAATCCGAGAGCATCAGTGCCGGATGGGTTTCGGCCATCGCCTTATAGGCTTCATTGGTGTTCAGCACCGGCAAGAGACCGGCGCTCATGGCCTCGATTGCCACGAGGCCGAAGCCTTCATATTCGGAGGCCGAGGCAAAGAGCGAAGCGCGAGCGATAATGTTGCGGATCGAGCAGTCGTCGATCGATACATGCAGCGAAACGTTCTGTTCGAGGCCGCGGGCAGCAATCTCTTTCTCAAGCGTCGGCTTGTCGAGATCGGAGACTGCGCCGATGATATCGAGGTGCCAGTCGGCGTGGCGGGCGGCCAGAACCTTCATGGCGTCGAGCATGCGATCGAGCCGCTTGTTGACCGAGAAACGGCCGATGGTGACGATGCGGCGGCGTGCCTCCAGCGCGGCGCAGTTGGCGAATTTGCCAACATCGGCGCCGTTTTCGATGAGGCGCACGCGGCTTTTGGCGATCTTGGAAAAGAGCGCGGCATCGGACTGGCTGCAGCAGATCACGGAGTTATAGCCGAGCGCCGAAAGCCGCGTTGCCGTATTGAACCAGATCTTCTTGATGGCGGCGTATTTCGGCGTGTGGAAGAAGCCGCCATGGGTGGTGGCGACCATGGGCCGGCCATGCATCAGCTTGCCCCAGGTGAGCGCGTCGAAAAAGAAATCGACGGCATGGACGTGCACGAGGTCGGCGTCGGAGATATGGCGGAACACCTGCGGTGCCAGCGGGTAGCGGCTGGAACCGGACCAGGCAATACGCACGATCTCGATGCCGTCGATCGTCTCGTTTGCCGGGAGTTTGCGTGTGGGATCGGAGAATAGGCTGTTGCAGGTGACGACGCGCACGCGATAGCCGCGGGCGATCAGCTGCCGACAGAGATTGGCAACCACGTCTTCCAGGCCGCCCTTGTTCGGCAGGAACTGGCGCACGACGTGTACGATCAGCGGCGCGGTTTGCTTGTTTGCCTGAATATCCGCAACAGCCGATGTCATCTACTCACCCTCGACCCCTATGCCAGGCAACGTGCCGGCAATCCGGCGCTGCAGCGCGCCGCTTGTTGATCAGCCGGCAAAGCAGATCACCCGAGCGGTTAAAAAGGGCTTAATCGCGGGCGAAGGCCGCGCTGTTTCGGGCAAGAGGGTTAATGGCGCAGCGGGTGCTGAAGCGCATTGAGCTGGCGAGGTGAGGGGACAGGGTGATTGGCATCGCCCCTCACCCTAGCCCTCTTTAGAACGCTCGGAAGGTCAGGGTCGTCAGCGAGCGGATGATGCCGGGGATATTGGCGATATGGTCGTTGATGAACTTGCCGATATCCTGTTCCTCAACGATGTAGACCTTCATCAGCAGGTCGTATTCGCCGCTAGTGGAATAGAGTTCCGACACCAGCTCCGTCTGGTAGATTGCATCAGCGACCTCATAGGTTTTACCCGGTGCGCATTGGAGCTGAACGAAAATAGGCTTCATGAGATTGTCCTGGTTCTTTCGGCGGCCGAAACGGCGGCCAGCGTTTCCCTATAATGCTCGAAAGCGCCGCGGCCACGCAAGTTTTTCTCCGGAGCCGGATGATTTTTGATCCGTTCGACCTAAAATCTGAATCCGCTCTGGAACCAAAGAAGTGGAGCATGATCGCGTTCGAAAACCGATCACGATTTCGGCATCATGTTCCGTCTACCGGATGTCGTCCTTGCCGCTTTCGCAATGGCAAGTGTAACGCTAGATTGCCGCGATTGCCTCTGTCGATTGGACCGATTTCATGCTGAATGATCCCCGTTCCCATGGCCTTTGGGAAAAGACTGCGCCGCAGCCGCCGGCGACAGAGCCGCTTGCCGGTCATGTTTCCGCCGATGTCGTCGTGGTCGGCGGCGGTTATACCGGATTATCCTCGGCGCTCCATCTCGCGGAGGCGGGCAGCAGCGTCGTGTTGCTGGAGGCCAACGAGATCGGCTTCGGCGGGGCAGGGCGCAATGTCGGCCTCATCAACGCCGGCATGTGGGTGATGCCCGACGACCTTCCCGGAGAGCTCGGCGCCATTCATGGCGAGCGGCTTCTCGACCTTCTCGGCAATGCGCCGCGACTGGTGATGGAGCTGATCGACAAGCATGGCTTCGCCTGCGAACTCGAGCGCAACGGCACGCTGCATTGCGCCGTCGGCCCGGCAGGCTTGAAGGAAATCGAGGAACGGGCGCGTCAGTGGGGCAAGCGCGGCGAGCCGGTGACGGTGCTCGATGCCAAGGAGACGGAGCGCCGTATCGGCAGCGCCGCCTATGCCGGCGCTCTGCTCGACATGCGTGCCGGCACGCTGCAGCCGCTTGCCTATGCGCGTGGCCTCGCTCATGCCGTGATCAAGGCCGGCGTTGCCATCTACACCGGCAGCCGGGTCGCTTCGACGGAAAAGAGCGGTACGAAATGGGTGGTATCGACCGACGCCGGCAAGGTCAGCGCCAATTGGATCGTCGTCGCGACAGATGCATACAGCACCGGCCCCTGGGAACAGGTACGAAACGAACAGGTGCACCTCCCCTACTTCAATTTTGCCACCGTGCCCCTTGGCGACAATCTTGCGAAATCGGTACTGCCTGGGCGCGAAGGTGCATGGGATACCAAGGAAATCCTGTCGTCCTTCCGCATGGATCAGGCTGGCCGGCTGGTGTTCGGCAGCGTCGGGGCGCTGCGCAATACCGGCCTATCCGTGCACAAGAACTGGGCGCGGCGATCGATCAGGAAACTCTTCCCGCAGCTCGGCGAGATTCCCTTCGAATGCGAGTGGTATGGCAAGATCGGCATGACCGACAACGCGCTGCCGCGCTTCCACAAGTTCGCGCCCAATGTCGTCGGTTTCTCCGGCTACAATGGTCGCGGCATCGCGCCGGGCACCGTCTTCGGCAAGGTGCTTGCCGGCCATATCCTCGGCCATATCCCTGAAGCCGATCTGCCCTTGCCGGTGACCGATGTCATCGAGCCGAGCTTCAGGACGGTGAAGGAAATGTGGTATGAAGCCGGCGCCCAGGCGGCGCATTTCGTTGGCGCCAGGGTTTAAAAGAACGAGCCACCGCCACGCGAAGAGCAAGCTGCCGATAACGATGGGACCCAACGGAATGGCCGGCTGTTTGCTACATTGCGATGAGGGCGATGACGTCGTAGAGAGTCTTCATCCCCCTCTGTCTTAAGGTTTCACATCATGCACCTGTCGCTCACCGAAGCCGAAACGCTGGTCGTGGAGGCGCTGCAGCGTAACGGGGTGAGTGCGGAGAATGCCCGCTCCGTCGCGGTGGCATTGGCAGCGGCGGAAGCTGCCGGGCAGGGAGGCCACGGCCTGCGCCGCGTGCCCGCTTATGCCGGACAGGCCAAGGCCGGCAAGACCGATGGCCTCGCCGTGCCGAAAATGAGCAGACCATTCCCCGCCGTGCTGCGCATTGATGCAGGCAATGGCTATGCTTATCCCGCACTCGATTTGGCCGTTGCCGAGCTTCCGCATATTGCCTGCGAGCAGGGGATTGCGCTTGCCGCCATCAGCCGTTCGCACCATGCCGGTGTCATGGGTCTGACGGTGGAGCGCTTTGCCGATCTGGGGCTGGTGGCGCTGATGGTTGCCAATGCGCCGGCGGCCATGGCGCCCTGGGGCGGCAAGGCACCGGTCTTCGGCACCAATCCCATCGCCTTTGCCGCGCCGCTTCCCGGCGACGATCCGATCGTCATCGATCTCGCGCTTTCGAAAGTGGCGCGCGGCAAGGTGATGGCGGCGCGGCAGCAGGGTGCGCCCATTCCCGCAGGCTGGGCCTTCGACCGAAAGGGAAGGCCGACCACCAGCGCCGAAGAGGCGCTCGAAGGCACGATGGCGCCCTCGGGGGATGCCAAGGGCGCAGCGCTTGCTCTCATGGTCGAGATTCTAGCGGCCGGCCTCACCGGTGCCAACTATGCCTTCGAGGCGTCGTCGCTCTTCGACGATAAGGGTGCTCCGCCGGCACTTGGCCATACGATCATAGCCATCAATCCAGCTGCTATGAGCGCAGTCGACACGGCGCAGCGCCTGACCCTGCTTGCAAGCGAGATTACCCGGGATCCGGATGTTCGCTTACCCGGCCGGCGCGGGCAGAGTTCACGGCGCCTTGCTCTGGCCGAAGGCATCACCGTCGAGGACGAGGTGATTGAGGCAATCACGCGGCTTTGAGCGGCTGAAGACCATGATCGGATGAATGTGTTTTGCCGGTGGTTAAATATGGCCCCTCACCTGAGCCCGCTCCCCGCATGCGGGGAGCGGGAGTCACCGCGCAAAACAAGGCACCGCAAACCGGTCAATTGCCTGGCTCGATCGTTCCCTCTCCCCGCGTGCGGGGAGAGGGTTAGGGTGAAGGGCTAAGTCCGAGCACTGAGACTGGCCGACGATCTTCAAGTCACGCGACAGCAGGCTTCTCGTCCAGCCAACCACCGGTGAAGCCCGCGCGTTCAAGGCCGGTGCGGAGGATTGACGACTGGCGCATCAGGTTCCAGATCATGCCGGTGCGGGCATTTTCGATCATCATGACCAGCAGGCCCTGGTCGAGCGCGACCGAGCGGTCGTCCACCCAGCCTTCGGGGCCTGGGCCATTGACGCTCGGATTGAAACCGCCGGGGAAGCGGCCGTCGAGCAGCAGGTTAGGATAGGTCGAAAGCAGCGCCTTCGTTCCGTCCAGCGCGGCCTGGCGGTCGAAGGGCAGACAGGACAGCGGGCCCCAGGGCGCGATCGTGCCGTCATCCGGTCCGAGCGGCGCGCCACGTGCGGCATAGCCCAGGAGTTTCGGAGCGTATCGCAGGCTATGTTTCGTGCCTGTCTGATTGGGGCCATCGCAGGCCGAAAGGCCCCAGATGTCCTTCCCGTAATCGACGAAGTGGTTGGGATTGCGATCCGTATAGTCGCGCTGGACTGATATTGCCGTCTGCGTGTTGCGGAAGTAGTCGATGCCCTTGTCGGCAACGTGTTTGTCGCGGATATCGCGGAAATCGATCCAGGCGTGGGAGAAGAGGTGAATGAACAGCGGACCGGCGTAAAGGTAAGGTGTTTCCTGGAAGGTCATCCAGGTATAGGTCGAGGCGAATGCGTCGTAGCTGGACGGTGGGATCGGGTGGGTCGGCGAGCCGAGCGCCAGGACATAGAGGAAGATCGCTTCGTCATAGCCCTGATAACGCCAGCGCAGGAAACCGCTTCCCGGTTTCCAGCCCATGCTGATCGTCGGCCCCTTGTTCAGCGCCCAGTGCCAGTCGCAGCGTTCGTAAAGGAATTTCGCCTGTTTGCGGATATCCCGCTCGGCCTGGCTATTGCCGGTGAAATAGGCTGCGGCCGTCAACACGCCGATCAGAAACAGGCCGCTATCGATGGTCGAAAGCTCGCTGTTCCAGGCGCGCTTTCCGGTCTCCATGTAGAGGAAGTGGTAGTAGAAGCCGCGATGGCCGGTGGCGCCACGTTCGGTGCCCTGCTGGCTATCAGCGAAGAAATCAAGCGTTGTCAGCACGCGCTTGGCGGCATCGGCCCGGCTGATCCAGCCGCGTTCGACGGCAACCGGATAGCTCGATAGCGCAAAGCCGACTGCGGCGATGCTGCAATGGCTCGTCTTGATTGATGTATCGGCCACCAGTCCATTTTCAGGATTGGTATGAAGCATGAAATATTCGAACGCGGACCGTTGCAAGCGATCGATCAGTGCGTCGTCAGTTTCGTCTACCTGCTGCAGCATCGTCTATCCGTCTCCTCGGCGCTCCCATTCCCTGCTGAACATAGGAGCTTGGATAGTTGCAAATCAAACATGGTTAACATTGCCATACATTTATGGAGAATTGTTTAAGATCAGGGTCTTATGCAGCGTACATCGTCGGGTCTCGCCATCGATCCCGTGACTTCGGCAGGCGCTTGGCCGTTTCGAGGCCGCCCGATTCGCCCGTTTTCAGACGGGATGCGATCACATGACGGGCGGTGATTCGATATGGCTTCCGGCAGAACTAGCTGAGCGCAGCTTCCATTCTTTGCCTCAGCCTTGCGAGGGTTCTGCCGAAAATCGTGTCGTCGCCAAGGGCTCTGGCGAGTGTCAGTGCGCCCTGGATGCCGACGACGGTCTCTTCGGCAATTGCTTTCGCCTCGTTGTCGCCCAGCCCTGCCTTGATCAGAGACCCGGCAAGCGCTTCGATCCAGCGCTGGAAATAGCCATGGATCATGCTTGTGAATCGATCGCGGGTTTCGTCGAGGGCGAAAGCGCCGATTAGGCATACACGGCGGCCGGAGCGGAAATAGCTGTCCGTCGTCTCCCACATGCGGGCGATGGCCGCGCGTGGCTCCTGCTCCTCGAGCGGTCTGAACATTTCGGTGACGAACCAGGCGTCGATATCGGCCATGATCTCCGCCGCCATCTGCTCCTTGCCCTCGGGAAAGAAGTGATAAAGGCTGCCCTTTGAGAGCTTTGTGCGAGCGGTGATCTCGCTCATCGACGCCCCCTCATAGCCGAGTTTGCGAAAAACTTCGGCAACGAGGGCAACGGCATCAGATTTTTCGAAGACGGTGCGCGCCATCTCAGAGGCCGAGTTCCGAAAGGCCGGGATGATCGTCAGGTCTACGGCCGAGCGGCCAATGGAACTTCCGGTCTTCTTCTTTGATCGGCATGTCGTTGATGGAGGCGAAGCGACGCTGCATCAGTCCGTCCGCATCGAATGCCCAGTTTTCGTTGCCGTAGGAGCGGAACCAGTGGCCGCTATCGTCGCGCCATTCATAGGCAAAACGGACGGCGATGCGATTGCCGTCAAAGGCCCAGAGTTCCTTGATAAGGCGGTAGTCGAGTTCCCTTGCCCATTTGCGTGTCAGGAATTCGACGATTTCCTTGCGGCCGCGGGGGAATTCGGCGCGGTTCCGCCATTGGCTGTCTTCCGTGTAGACCTTGGAGACGCGCTCCGGGTCGCGGCTGTTCCAGCCGTCTTCGGCCATGCGGACTTTGGCGATTGCGGTTTCAAGAGTGAATGGCGGGACGAGAGGGGTCTGCATGATGTGCTCTTTCTAAACCAATTGGTCTTTAGTAGACTGATCGGTTTAGAAGGTCAAGCGGCGCGATTGGAGCTGGTGTGCCGGCTCAGCGTGCGAACTTCCTGGCGCCCGCGACGCAGCCGACGACGGCGATCGTTACGGCGAGCATGGACCAGCTGACGCTTTCCTTGAGTAGCGCGGCCGCAAGCGCAAAGCCGAAGAAGGGCTGCAGGAACTGCAGCTGACCGACAGCTGCGATGCCACCCTGGGCGAGGCCGCGATACCAGAACACGAAGCCGATCAGCATGCTGAAGAGCGAAACATAGGCAAGGCCGATCCAGGCCGGGCCACCGATGCCGATGACCGTGTGTGGCATGGTGATGAGGCATAGCGCGATCGTAACCGGCAGGGATAGGACGAGTGCCCAGCAGATGACCTGCCAGCCGCCGAGCCGGCGCGACAGCACAGCTCCTTCAGCATAGCCGAGGCCGCAGATGAGGACGGCTGCCAGCATCAAAAGATCGCCGACCGGCGAGGCCGATACGCCTTGGCTGAGCGCATAGCCGCTGACGAGCGCGCTGCCGATGGCGGAAAATATCCAGAAGGCAGGGCGTGGCCTTTCACCGCCACGCAAGACGCCGAAGATCGCGGTCGCCAGGGGCAGTAGTCCGATGAAGACGATGGAGTGCGCCGAGGTTACATGCTTGAGCGCCAGTGCCGTCAACAACGGAAAGCCGATGACGCAGCCGAGCGACACGATCGCCAATGGCACGATATCGCTACGCACGGGCCGTTTTTCGCGAAAGAGGAGTAGCAGGCCCAGACCGAGTAGCCCGGCGATGACTGCGCGGACAACGGTCAGGAAGAGCGGATCGAAGTCCATGACGGCCACGCGCGTGGCCGGTAGTGACCCGCTGAAGATCACCACTCCGATCAATCCATAGATCCACCCTGCCGTCGCCTTGTCCATGTTTCACGCTCCTTCTTGCTCGCAGCGGTATCGGAGAGTTCGTCTAGCCAAGCCAGAGACAGTGCAGTACAATTTGCGAGAACTGTTATGGGAATGGATGCAGTACGGATGGATAATCTGTCGGGAGCAACGGCCCTTGGCGGCACCCGTATCGAGGGGGTGATGGCAGCGATCTCCGATCGGATCGCGGCTCGCAGCCTGATGCCGGGCGCGCGACTTCCGTCGGTGAGAAGCTTCGCCAAGACCATGCAGGTATCGGTTTCCACCGTGGTAGAGGCCTATGAACGGCTTGCAGCCGAGGGCGTGATCCGTTCCCGGCCGGGCTCGGGCTTCTACGTATGCGGCCCGCTGCCGCCGCTTCTGCTGTCGGAGGCCGACGCAAGTTCGGACCGCAATGTCGATCCGTTGTGGATTTCGCGACAATCGCTCGAGGTGGGCGATGATGTGCTGAAGCCCGGCTGCGGCTGGCTTCCGCCCTCCTGGCTGCCGCAGGCGGCATTGCGTCGGGCGCTGCGGACGCTGGCGCGCGGGGATGTTGGGGCGCTCGCCAATTACGGGACGCCGCTTGGCTTGCCTCCGCTGCGGCAGCTTCTGGCCAGACGCCTCGGCGATCACGGCATTACCGTGCCGCCGGACCAGATCCTGTTGACGGAGTCCGGTACGCAGGCGATCGATCTGCTGTGCCGCTTCCTGCTTGAGCCGGGCGATACCGTGCTGGTCGACGACCCGTGCTATTTCAATTTCCATGCACTGCTGCGCGCCCATCGCGCCAATGTCGTCACCGTGCCGTTCACGCCGACGGGGCCGGATGTCGCGCTGTTCAGTCAGGTGCTGGAGCGGCGCAAGCCGCGGCTCTACATCACCAACTCGGCCATTCACAATCCGACCGGTGCCGTGCTCTCGCCCGTGACAGCGCATCGCCTGCTGAAACTGGCGGATGCTTCCGATCTCATCATCATCGAGGACGATATCTTCGCCGACCTCGAAGATGTTGCGGCCCCCCGTCTTGCCGCCTATGACGGGCTCGACCGGGTGATCCACATCGGCAGCTTTTCGAAGACGCTCTCGGCCTCGGCGCGCTGTGGCTTCATCGCGGCGCGGCGGGATTGGATCGACGGTCTCGTCGATCTCAAGGTGGCAAGCAGCTTCAGCTGCGGGCAGCTGTCGGCCGAACTGGTCTATCTCGCGCTGAAAGATGGCAGCTATCGCAAGCACGTGGAGGGGTTGCGCGTCAGGCTTGCCAAGACCATGAGCGAAGTGGCGACGCGGCTGGAAGCTATCGGAATCGTGCCCTGGCTGAAACCGCAGGCCGGCATGTTTCTTTGGTGCGTTCTGCCCCGTGGAGTGAACGCGGCCGACGTCGCGCGCGCCTGCCTTGCCGAAGGCATTGTCCTTGCGCCGGGCAATGTCTTCAGCATGGCGGAGAATGCCGGCAGCTTCATGCGCTTCAACGTCGCGCAATCGACGGACGCCCGGATATTCGCCGTGCTTGAATCATCGATGCGGAGGTTGCGCCAGCCGCCGCGGGGAGGTTGAAGGCGGATCGGGTCTCGCAGTGTTTCGAGGCCGCAGGGGTGGATGCTCTTGCCATCAGGAAATTATCCGTCATAGCTTTGCCACAAGGCCACGCCAATGGCGGCGGCATCTGCTACAGAATTTTCGGCTAAATGGGGTCGAACGTGCGCGTTTTGCTTGTTGAAGACGACAATATCCTGGGGTCCTCGTTGAAGAAGGCTCTGGAAAAGCACGCCTATGGCGTCGACTGGATGCGCGATGGCGAATCCGGCCTGGAGGCTGCCGAGCATTCGCATTTTGCGGCAATCGTCCTCGACATCAATCTTCCCAAGCTCAGCGGCATGGAGGTTTTGCGGCATATCCGCCAGCGCGGCAATTCGGTTCCGGTTCTTTTGCTGACTGCGCTCGATTCCGTGCGGCAGAAGGTGGAGGGTCTCGACGAGGGCGCCGACGATTATCTGGTGAAGCCGTTCGATCTCGACGAATTGCTGGCCCGTCTGCGCGCGCTCATCCGCCGGCGCGACGGCCGCACCGAAAGCGTCATCCGCTGCGGTGACGTGGAGGTCGATCCTTCCGCCATGGTCGCGCGCAAAGGCAGCACCCCGGTGCATACGACGGCCAAGGAGTTTCATCTGTTGAAGCTCCTGATGGAACGCAGCGGCCGCTATGTGACAAAGAACGATATCGAATACGCGCTTTATGACGCCGAAAACACCGTCGAAAGCAACACGATCGAAGTGACGATCTACAATCTCAGAAAGAAGCTCGGTACCGATTTCATCAAGTCGATCCGCGGCGTAGGCTACATGATCGAGCGATGAACAACTCCACGCTTACCCGCAAGCTGTTTCTGCGCATCGCACCTGTCGTCGTGGTGACGATCGTCGTGATCGGCGCCTTCGCCTTCAACAGTGCGACGCGCGAGATCAACAATATCTACGACGCCCAGCTCATCGACGATGCCAATGTCATCTGGAGTCTACTGCGCCACCCGCTGGAAAAGACGCCGGGGCATGCCGCGAAGCAGATCGACGACATCGACTTCAACATGGACAATCAGCTGGCCTTCAACGAGGACGCCGATGACTATGCCGATGCGCATATGTTTCGCGCTTGGGTCGACGGCAAGATCCGCTTCTACAGCAGCACTGCGTTTCTGTCCGATGTGCCGCAGCAGAAGGTAGGGTTCACGACGCTGACCTATGGCGGCGAGGATTGGCGCATCTACTCGCTGCCCATTCCGAACACGACCATCGTGATCGAGCTCGGAGAAAAGATCGATCTGCGCGAGACACTTGTTTCCAACATTCTCCTCAATCTTTTCTTCCCGCTGCTGATCCTCGTGCCGGTCATCGGTTTTCTCATCTGGCTCGGCATCAACAGCGGCCTGCGCACCATTCACGGGCTGGTGCGGCAGATCCGCACCCGCTCGCCCGACGATCTCTCCGCCATTCCAGTGGAAAGCCTGCCGCGCGACCTGCTGCCGCTCGGCCGCTCGATCAACCAGCTGCTGGAAAAGCTCGGCCGCTCGCTGACGCTGGAGCGTCGCTTTTCAGACCTTGCCGCCCATCAGTTGCGCACGCCGCAGGCCAGTGTGAAGCTGCTCTTGCAGATGCTCGGCAACAGCGAGAACGAGCACGAGCGACAGGCGATCATTGCCGACCTCGTCGCGAGCAACAACAATGCCACGCATCTCATCGAGCAGCTCCTGCGGCTGGCAAGAGTGAGCCATCATCCGCTTAATCCGACCTCTGTGACACTTCATCATCTGGTGGCGTCGGTGCTTGCCGAATTCGGCAAGATCATCACGAGCCGTGAACTCGACGTTGTGCTCGAAGGCGATGAGACGGTCGAGGTCAAGACGGACGAATCCCTGATGCGCATGATGGTCACCAACCTGCTGGACAATGCGATCAAATATACCCCCGTCGGCGGGAAGATCAGGGTTGTTATTTCTGAGGATGACGGTGTCGGTCAGATCTCCATCAGCGACAGCGGGCCGGGCATCCCTATTCAGGAGCGCGAGGCGGTGTTCCAGAGGTTCTACCGGCTCAACACGCTTCAAACCGAAGGCGCCGGGCTCGGTCTTGCGATCGTCGCCGATACCGCGGACCGGCTTTCAGCGACGGTCGAGCTCTCTACGCCACGTTGGAGCAAAGGCCTGCAGGTAGACCTGAGATTGCTCGCGGGTTAACAATCAACTTACCATCGCTTTTCATTTTCGCTTCATTTTCCACTCATGCACGGCTCATCCGAGGTTGTTAGACGCAACTTGGGATAAGGCGAAAGGGTAATTCATGCAGGTGTTTTGCGATTTTGATGGAACCATATCCATCGAAGACGCGACGGATATGGTGTTGACGCGTTTCGCCGGTTCCGAGTGGGAAGATATCGAGCAGCTCTGGAAGCAGGGGCAGATCGGTTCGGGCGAATGTATGCGCCGCCAGATCGCTCTCATTCAGGCAAGCCGGTCGGAGCTCGACCAGTTTCTCGACACGGTGTCGATCGATCCGGGTTTCGAAGGCTTTCTGTCCTATTGCCGCAATGGCGAATTGCCCGTGACCGTCGTCAGCGACGGTGTGGACTATTTCATTCGCCGGATTTTGGCGCGCCACGGCATCAACGGCCTGCCGATCGTTGCCAATGTGCTGACCTGCAGCGTCACCCAGGGCCGCGAGGCCTATTCGCTGTTCCCGCCGTTCCAGGCGACGGGCTGCGTATCCGGCGCCGGCGTCTGCAAGTGCCGCGTTGTCGATAGCAACGACCTTCAGGTCTATATCGGTGACGGGCGGAGCGATTTCTGTGTTTCCGACAAGGTGGACCTCGTGTTCGCGAAGGCCAAGCTTGTCGACTACTGTGAAGAAAACGACATTCCATATGTCGGTTTCGAGGACTTTTCCGATCTGCTTCCAAAGATGGAAGCCGTTCTCCCGAGCGTCGAGCGACGCTCCCGTACGCTGCCGCACTTCAAGACAGCGTGAATTTGACCGAGAGGCATTGAATGAAAACGAATACAGCTGAAGCCTTCAGCGGCGAGACCGAGTCTCTCCGCTCCGAAGAGGAATTGCGCGCGCTTGAAGAAGCCTATTGCTCTCACGGCGATACGGTTCACTACACGGACAAGCCAAAATTCTTCGAAGGATGCGAAGGCTCCTTCGTCTACGATCGCACCGGAACGCCGTTCCTCGATCTGCAGATGTGGTACTCCGCAGTCAATTTCGGCTACCGCAACGAGCGTCTGAACGCTGCCGCTCATCGCCAGCTCGACGTATTGCCGCAGGTCGCCTCGCAGTACCTGCATCGCGAGAAGGTCGAACTTGCTGCGATGATCGCCCAGGATGCCGAGCGCAAGTTTGGCCGCAAGGGCCGCGTTCACTTTAACGTCGGCGGCTCGCAGGCCGTTGAAGATTCGCTGAAGCTGGTGCGCAACTATACCGGCGGCAAGAGCCTGATGTTTGCCTTCGAGGGCGGCTATCACGGCCGTACGCTCGGCGCGTCTGCCATCACTTCGAGCTACCGCTATCGCCGCCGCTACGGCCATTTCGGCGACCGCGCTCAATTCGTCGAGTTTCCCTACTACTTCCGCGGCCCGAAGGGCATGTCGAAGGAAGAATACGGCCACTATTGCGTCCAGAAGTTCGCCCGCCTGTTCGAAAGCGAATATAACGGCGTCTGGGATCCGAAGGCCGGCAAGTCCGAATATGCCGCTTTCTACATCGAGCCGATCCAGGGCACGGGCGGCTATGTCATCCCGCCGATGAACTTCTTCGTCGAACTGAAGAAGGTGCTCGACGATCACGGCATCCTGCTCGTCGTCGACGAAATCCAGATGGGCGTCTATCGTACCGGCAAGCTCTGGTCGATCGAGCACTTCGGTGTTTCGCCTGATGCGCTGATCTTCGGCAAGGCAATTACCAACGGTCTCAACCCGCTTTCCGGCGTCTGGGCCCGCGAAGAGATGATCAACCCGACCATCTTCCCGCCCGGCTCCACGCATTCGACCTTCGCAAGCAACCCGATGGGCACTGCCGTCGCGCTCGAAACGATGAAGATGCTGGAAGAAGCAGATTTCGGCGCTGCGGTCATGGAAAAGGGCGCGCACTTCCTCGACGGGCTGAAGCAGCTGCAGAAGCGCCACGCCATCGTCGGCGAAGTCGATGGTCTCGGCCTCGCACTGCGCATGGAAATCTGTGAGGAAGACAGCTACACGCCCAGCAAGGCGACAATGGACTGGATGTGCGACGAAGGCATGAAGGGCGACCTTCAGGTGGGCGGCAAGACCTACGGTCTCGTGCTCGACGTCGGCGGCTACCACAAGAACGTCATCACCTTCGCGCCGAACCTGCTCATCACCCGCGAAGAGATCGATCTGGCGCTTGCGCTGCTCGATCAGCTTCTGACGCGCGCTGCCCGGAGATAAGGCGGTGCAACTCCTGCTTCTTCATCTCGATGACGCATTGGAGTTGCAGCCGGATTTCGTGCGCGCCTGCAAGTTTGCAGGCGCGCACCAGTATTTCGACAAGAACGCGGGCCGCGAAGTTCGGCTCTGGGGCAAGCAGAACGCCCTTGCCGAACTTGGCCGCGAGATCGTTAAGAATACGCCCGCAACCGGCAAGGATCCCCAGCTCTGCTTCATGGGTTCCGGCGACTTCCATCACATCACCGCATTGCTTCTCGAAGGCGCGCTGGAACGGAATCCCGGTCCGGCGACGCTCATCCATTTCGACAATCATCCGGATTGGGTCACTTTCGACGGCGGCATGCACTGCGGCTCGTGGGTCAACAGCGCCCTTGCCAACTCGAACATCCAGAAGGTCATTACGATCGGTGTCTGCAGCCACGATCTTCGTAGCCCTGAGCGCAAGGGTGCGAATCTGCACTGGCTCGGCGAAGGCAAGCTGGAGCTTTACCCGTATGAGCATGCGCCGAGCCGCGTTCTTGCCGATTACGGCAACGGCGCCAGCTACCGGCAGGAAAAAGGTGCGCTGCACTGGAAGTCGATCTCGGAGATCGGCGAAGAGAATTTCATCGACCGCATGCTCAGCCGCATTCGTACCGAAGCGGTCTATGTGACTATCGACAAAGATGTGCTGGCCGCGGACGACGCCGTGACGAACTGGGATCAGGGCCGCATGCGGCTGCCCTATCTGCTGGCCCTGATCAGTGAAATCGGCAGCCGTCATCGAATCATCGGCGCGGATGTCATAGGGGATTATTCTGTTCCGAGCTATGCTGGCGGCCTGCGGACCCAGTTCATGAAGCGAGCTGAGATCTTCATCGACCAGCCTCGCGTCCGACAGGGGGCTGAAACGACCAGAAACATCAACAGTGCGGCTAATCACGCGCTGCTCGAGGTGCTGGCGGAGTACATGGAATGACCGGCGCACTGACCCTTCCCATGCTTGGGCTGATCCTCTTCTGCATTCTGGCGGAGACGGCCCGCGAGGTCTGCTTCAAACAGTCCGCAAACGAGCATACGCTGGTTTCGGCGATGTCCAAGCCGATCACCTGGCTCGGCATCGTCTTCTGGGCTGTAGAGCTGTTTGCATGGACCGCCGTTCTGGAGCGTGTTCCGCTCACTATCGCCTTTCCCCTCATGGCGTTGAGCTACGTTATCATTGTATTCGCCGGCGCTTTGATCTTTAAAGAAAACATCAACCTGCGCCACGCGACCGGCGTGTTCCTCGTGACAGCCGGCGTGGCCTGTGTGGGAGTTACCGGACTATGAAAATCTTTGCGCACACCAGATGGGATGTGGCGCCGGTTCTGGCTGCCGTCGCGCATCTCGCTTTTGATGTCTATCTGATCGTCGGCTTCGAAAGCCGCCCGCTGTGGGTTTCGGTCGTTCTCGGCAGCCTTTATGCCATATCGATTTCCTGGAACATCAACAGCATATCGCATAATTTCATCCATACGCCCTATTTCAAACCGCGCTGGATGAACTACGGCTTCAGCTTGTTGGAGTCGGTTGCGATCGGCTTTTCGCAGACCTATTACCACTGGGTGCACATGCGCCATCACTCTGGCAACAGCGACCGGCCGGATGAAAAGGGCGATACCATCGACCTTCTGTCGATCTATCGTCATGGTCACGACGGCAAGCCGGAGAACGTCTGGTCCTATACGTTCCTGAGCTTCTTCCGCGATAGCCTCGGCGATATCCACAAGGCGATTGCCCGGAACCGTCCATTCGATGCGGCCTGGGGCCGGTTCGAACTGTTCTTCTTCCTGGCCCTTGCAGCTGCAGCTCTTCTTTATGATTGGAAGGCCGTGCTGTTCTTCATCCCGTTCTACTATCTCGGCAATTGTCTGTCGTCGCTGAACGGCTACTACGAGCATCTCAACGGCGATCCGGACGAGCCGATCGCCTGGGGTGTTTCCAGCCACAAGTCCTTCTACAACTGGCTGTGGTTCGGCAACGGCTATCATGCGGAGCATCACTATCGTCCGCGGACGCACTGGACGAAGCTGCCTGCCCTTCACGATCAGATCAAGGAAGAGCAGGAAAAGGCCGGAACGCATGTCATCAGCACCTGCCATGCCCTTGGCTTCATGGCCAAGGAGAACCGGCAGGCGGAGCTCTCTCATGAAAGCTGATGACTTGAGCTTCTTCATGGAGGGCTCAAATGGAAAAGGCATACTTCTCGTGCATGGGCTGACGGGCGCACCGGCGGAAATGAAGCTGGTTGCCCGTCATCTCAATCGCAGGGGATATAGCATTTATGCTCCGCTGCTGGCTGGTCATGGCGTCGACGTGAAGACGTTGCGCCGTACCCGCTGGCAGGATTGGCTCGAGAGCGTCGTTGAGGCATCGGCTCTGCTGGCGACGAGGACCCAAGAGGTCTTCGCTGCCGGCATTTGCGTTGGCGGGAAGCTGGCGATGCTGGCCGCCGAGCAGCAGCCCGGCACGATCGGCGCTGCGGCCATCTACTCGCCTTGCTTCAGATATGACGGCTGGGACGTTCCCTTCTATTATCCGCTGCTTTCCTCGCAGATCGGCTGGCTGTCGCGCATTCCCTTCCTCGATCTCCTGAGTTTCAGCGAGACGAACTCGCTCGGGATCAAGGACGAGCGGATGCGTCGCCTGATCGAGGGCATGGCGAGCGAAGGCGTTCTGGAGAGATTCCCCGGCAAGGGCCTCGTCGAGATGCATCGGCTGGGCAAGACGCTGAAGGGCATCCTGCCGAAGATGCAGACGCCGACGCTGATCCTGCACGCCGAGGACGACGATCTCGCCAGCCCGAAACACGCACGCTACATTTCAGATCATATCGCCAGCCCGCATGAGCTGAAATGGATCAAGGACAGCTATCACATGATCCATGTCGACCGGCAGCACCGTCAGGTGGCCGATTTTACCGCGGATTTCTTCGAGGCGCGTCATGTCGCAGCCGCTGCTTAAGCTCGTGCCCAACCCCGTGGGCAATCCGGTGGTTGAGGCGCATTCCAGCATTCGCTCGATCGGTCGCGATGCGTGGAATGCCTGCTTCCATGACCAGGTCGAGGATTATGATTACCTGCTCACTATCGAGGAGGCGGGTATTGCCGGTTTCGAATGGCGTTACATCACGGTCGTCGAAGATGGCCGCGTCAGCGCCGCCATGCCGGCCTTCCTTTGCCTTTATGCACTCGACACGACGCTCGAAGAGGGAGGCTTGCGCCGGGCCGTGCGCCGCGTGCAGGGCATTTTCCCGAAGTTTCTAAAGCTGCGGCTTGCCTGCCTCGGGTCGCCCTGCACCGAGACGGGAGCGGTCGGCTTCCACCCCGACGTTCCGCAGGAGCGCCGCAGCGCCCTGTTTACGGAACTCGTATCATTCTTCGAACGCTTTGCCGCGACGGAACGCTGCTCGCTGGTCGGGCTGAAGGACATTCCCGAACCGACCTCCGCAGAATTCGGAACTGCGCTTTCCACCCGCGGCTATGCCTCGATCGGGGGCCTGCCGACGGCCTGGCTCGACGTCGACTTCAAGACGATCGACGAGTATCTCGCCCGGCTGTCCTCCGGTACCCGCAAGGACATGCGCCGCAAGATGAAGTCCTTCGAGCAGGTGCGTGTGGAGATCAGAACCGAATTCGGCGAGTTCCTGCCGCAGGTGATGGCGCTCTATCACGACACGCGCAACCGAAGCGATTGGCAGTTCGAGGAGCTTACCGCGGATTATTTCCAGGGAATTCTCGACCGAATGGGCGGGCGCTCCTACTGCGCATTCTACTTTGCTGAAGACACGTTGCTGGCCGCCAATCTCATCGTGCATGACGACCGCATTGCCATCGACAAGTTCTTCTGCATGGATGGCGAAAAGGGACGGCCCTATAACCTGTATTTCCTCAGCTGGTTCACCAATCTGCGCTATTGCCTGGATCATGGCATAAGGCGGTACCAGAGCGGGCAGGCATACTACGAAAACAAGGTGCGTCTCGGCAGCAAGCTGACGGCGAATGCGATGTTCTTCCGCCATCGCAACCCAGTGCTTCAGGGTTTGCTGCGGCTGGTGTCGCCTCTGTTCTCGACAGACGAGGCGGATGCGTGATGGCAATGCGTTTTTCCTGGTTGGCTGTGCCGGTGCTCAACACCCTGTTCCAGTTTTTCATCAAGCTCGGAGCCGAGCAGATGAACACTGGAAGTGCGGAAAGCTGGCTGTGGCATGCGCTGTCATCCTACTGGATATTGGCGGCCATCGTCGTCGAGGTCGTGACCTTCTTCATCTGGATGAACGTGCTCGCTGAGCTCGATCTCAGCCGTGCCTTTCCGCTTTCCGGCATCAGCTATGTGCTGATCATCGCGACAGGCTGGTTCATTTTCGATGAGAAGGTAGTGGCGCTGCAATTGATCGGCAGCGGCTTGATCCTGGCGGGTGTCTGGCTGATTGCAGGCGCCAATGTCGAGCCGAAGGGGGACCATGGCGACGCGGAGGAGGGTCATGGTGAGACGAAGAGAAACCATAGTGAATGGGACGCCAAGCGCGATGAACTGCGCACGGGGACTGGCAAGGATAGGTAATGACCAACGTGCAGCAAGCTGACAACAGCTCGAAGGGTGTTTTCTCCAGCCTTGTCGACTGGTGCGTGAAACGCGCGCTCTCGTCCATCGTCACGCGCGGCGCGCTGACAGTGACGACGGCGAGTGGCCGCGTCATGACTTTCGGTGACGGTACCGGGCAACCTGTTCGCGTCCGTTTCACTGACGACCGGGCCGAATGGGTGTTCCTGATCGACGCCGATGGGCGGCTCGGCGAACTCTATATGGATGGCCGGTTCATCGTGGAGCAGGGCACGCTCTATGATTTCGTGGCCATGATGCTGCGCGAGGCGCAGAACGCCACGCATCCTCTTATTGCCCGCATCATCGACGATATCAGAACCAGGTTGCGGATCTTTCGCCACCGCAACATGCCGGGTCGGTCGAAGGCCAATGTCGCCCATCACTACGATCTCAACGGCCAGCTCTACGAACTCTTCCTGGATCCGGACCGCCAATATTCCTGCGCCTATTTCGAACATGCCGGCCAGTCTCTGGACGATGCGCAGATCGCCAAGAAAAGGCATCTTGCCGCCAAGCTTCTGATCGAGCCCAAGCATCGCATTCTCGACATCGGCTGCGGATGGGGCGGTTTGGCCCTGCATATGGCCGAGCACGCGCCCGGCGGCCACGTTCTCGGCGTTACCCTCTCCGAGGAACAGCATGAATATGCCACCAAGCGCGTCACCGAAAAGGCGGGCGGAACGCCGGCGAAGGTCGAGTTCGCGCTTAGGGATTATCGCAGCCTGACGGGTCGTTTCGACAGGATCGTCTCGGTCGGCATGTTCGAGCATGTCGGTCTTGCATCGTATCGCACCTTCTTCCGCAAATGTGCGGAACTGCTCGAGGATGACGGCGTGATGGTGTTGCATACCATCGGCTGCTCCGCGACTCCGGGCTTTACGACGCCGTGGCTCGACAAGTACATCTTCCCGGGCGGTTATATTCCGGCGCTTTCTGAAATCGTTCCCGAAATTGAGGCGGCAGGGCTCGCAATCACCGATGTCGAGATATTGCGGCTGCATTATGCGATGACGCTCGAACACTGGCGCGAGCGTTTCATAGCGCGCTGGGGCGAGGTTGCCGAGCTTTATGACGAGCGCTTCTGCCGCATGTGGGAATATTATCTGTCGACGGCGGAAGCGGCGTTTCGCTACGAGGATCTCGTCGTCTTCCAGATCCAGATCTCCAAGCGCAACGACATCATTCCGCTGACGCGGAACTACATCGCCGATCACGAGGCGCGCAACGGCTCAAAAATTGATGTTGAAGGTTCGGTTGAGCGTAAAGCCGATAATGTTCTGGTTGGGTGAGCCGAAGCGCGCGGTGATCGGACTGTCGGCGGCGTCGCCCACCAGGCGGTTATACTTGCCGTAAACCTGTACGCTCCATTCGGGTGTGATCGCATAGGTCGCAGCGACGGTAACACCGACGGATTTCAAGCCGCCGCTGGCGTTGAAGGCGCTGACGCGACCGTTTCTTGCCGCCAGGGCCGGCGAGACGCCGAAGTTGCTGCGCATGTAGGTGGAATTTGCCAGCGACAGGCGGGGACCTGCCGATAGCAGCCATTTGTCGCCGACCGGCTGGAACCAGTCGAGCGCCAGATCGCTGACAAGACCATCGCCTCCCCAAAGAGACTGGCGTATTTCCGTGCGGAACCGGAGCTGATTATCCCTTAGCCAATATTGCGCGAAACCGCCGGCATCGAAGTCCCAGTGCACCCTGCGCTGGCTCTCCAGCTGCAGATTGTCAAGATTGAGACGATCGTCTCTCAGACCCACCACCGGCCCGATTTCGAGGCCGTGGAAATCGAAGAGGCCATAGTCGAAATTGTCGTCCGGCGCGCTGTATTCCGGGGTGTCGCCAAGGCGGTGGAGATCGAAGGAAGGCAGGGCGCCGAAGCTATAGTGCTTCGACCCTTCGTAGGTCGGGCCATACTCGACTGTGGCGCCCAGCGTTACCACCCATGTGTCGGAGGTGGCCTTTTCGGAGGCTGGGGTAACGGATGAGGCGGGAAGCGCAACGGCAGCCGATGCCGTCAGCAGGCTCAATCCGGCTGTCGCGAGCAACCGGGCGGCGAAAGATGTTCCAACACTTAACACTCTGACAATACCCGGTCCCTGATCGCCCTTAACGCACTAGTATCACAGCTCAAGGTTCTCAAAATAGAGAAAATTTGAGACGCATACGGTAAGTTTGACTCATTAATCGAACGTCTTGTTTCACCTGAGCCAAGCCGGGAGCAGCGTCTACCAAACTTCATGGTCGGCTGCTCAGAGACTTAGCTTGCGTTCCGCGAAGCGGCTTTGCCGTTCCCATTCCCGCATACAGGTGCTTGCAGGCTCCATCAGCGAGGTTCGGCACGCGCTCAGTGATCTGCATTTGAAAGGCTCCCTGCGGGCCTTGGAGGCGATGGGACCTGATGGCGCTGTCATGTTGGTTTGGTGGCATGCGCGATGCTTTCCCCATGGGCAATGGCGCCCTGCTGCCGACGGTGATCGCAAAGGCTCTGTGTAAGAATAAAGGCGGAATATTTCATGAACCTGAAACCTCGCGCAAAACGCAGCCCGATTATCGGCTTATTGCGGTTGGATTGCATTTATTCCATCACTAGATAGCGATTGTCCTCATTTCGGACAGAACTCCGGGAGACGACAGATCGCTCCGAATATGGAAACGGCAACAGGAATACAGGCTGGCAGTCGACAGGGTATGAATGATCAGAGATCTCGCAACGCGGGTATAATCGGACGGCTCGGGCGCTACGAGCCATTGCTGCTCCTGATGTTCGCCGCGCTTTCGGGTGGCGTGCTGCTTTTCGTCTATCTGACCGGCGAGGTTCTGGAGGGCAGCACGAAGGGGTTTGATGAAGCGATATTGCTGGCCCTTCGCCAGCCTGCCGATCTGTCTGTCCCGATTGGGCCGGGATGGCTCACACATGCCGTCAAGGACGTTACGAGCCTCGGTGGAACGACCGTCCTCGCAATGATGACGGCGCTGGTGACGATCTATCTGCTGCTGGACCGACATCGTGCGATCGCCATCTTCGTTCTGGTCTCAGTGCTTGGCGGATGGGCGCTCAGCGCAGTGTTGAAGCTGAGCGTCGCGCGAGCGAGGCCGGATATCGTGCCGCATCTTGTCGAGGTGAACGATCTGAGTTTTCCGAGCGGCCACGCAATGGTCTCGGCCGTGACCTATCTGACCTTGGCGGCCCTCATTTCCGGCACGCGCAGCTATCGGTCAACGCGCATCTTCATCGTCGCGGTCGGTATCCTGCTGACCCTGCTGATCGGCATGAGTCGCCTCTATCTCGGCGTACACTATCCAACTGATGTGCTCGGTGGCTGGTGTGCCGGGGCGACGTGGGCGCTTGCCTGCTGGATGGTCGCCCGCCGCTTCATATCGCCCTCACGGCGCGCGGATGGCGCGGCGCGAGATCTGCCGCCAAAGGAGTAAGAGAGCCGTCAGAGCGTTGCCGGGCCATAGCGTGGCATTAGCACTGGACTTCCAGCCGCGTTGCCACAAGCAGCGAGTAGTCCGTGCCCTTCGGATCGCTGAAGAACATGCTGGTCAGCGCCGCCTGATTCTCCGCCATGACTTCCTTGGGGTTGGGTCTGATGACCTTGCGCTTGCAGCGAGCCATATTCACTCCCGAAACCGTCATATCGTTGTCGGTGGCGAAATCGACGGCCGTGTAGAGCGTCTTGTCATAGATCCCGAAGATCGTATTTCCCTTGAGGAAGGTCTTCTGCTCGGGTTTCAGCGAAAAGGTGAGGATCAGCGAGCCGTCCTTGTAATCGGCCTGGATGGCGTCGGGCTTGGCCATCGGCACCGCTTTGCCGTTGCTGGTGACGTTCGTATAGTAGCCGTACTGCGCAAGCGAATCCTTGACCGTCTTGCCGACCGCCTTGAGCTCGCTCGGCGTGAGCGTCGGATTGCCGGCCTTATCGAAATCCACGACCACCGACGAGGAAAACACCTGGTCGAAGGTCCAGGCGTTGCGAAGCTCGCTGATGGAGCCGTCCGGTGCCGCCACGACCTCGAATTTTGCGTCGATGAAAATATGCGGATGGGCAAGCACAGGCCCGGGCAGAAGCGACAACATCGCAATCAGCAGGGGCATCTTTCTTTTCATGCGAGCAATACCGCGTTCCGTTTGTCAGTCTGGCCCGCAGACCTGAACGTCAATTGAGACTGATTTGAGACCCGAAGAACTCCCGCGGCCATCGATCGTTTCGATTCACAGAATGCCGGACGCCGCGGCATGCGGCAACTCCGCCATACCAAGCCGAAAACGACGAAAGGCCGCTGCCGGCCTAGTCGTAAATACTCTCATTGAGAAAATTGGAGCGGGCGAAGGGATTCGAACCCTCGACCCCAACCTTGGCAAGGTTGTGCTCTACCCCTGAGCTACACCCGCTCATTCCCGTCGCGATCCGGGGTAGTTTGTTGGACCGCTGGGCGTCGTCTTGCGGCGACGGGCGGTATATGGCCTAACCGATTTTCAAATGCAACAGGGAAATGACGAGTTCGCCAAGAAAAATTTCGAGTTTTTTGTTTGCCCCTTCGAAAAGCCCGGAAACGTCGGCCTTTCGCGTCTGAAAGATTGCAATGAAAATGTGGGCGACGTATCAGGGGCAGACTATTTTGCATCGTGAGAAGCCATGACCGAGACCAATCCGAAAACACGCGACGATCTTTTCCGATTCCTTGACGGGCTTGGCATTGGCCACAGCACCAAGGATCACGCGCCGGTCTTCACCGTTGCCGAATCGGTTTCGCTGCGCGACGAGATTCCAGGCGGCCACACGAAGAATTTGTTCGTGAAGGACAAGAAGGATAACTTCTTCCTACTGACCGTCGAAGAGAACGCGACCGTCGATCTGAAGACCGTACACACGCTGATCGGCGCGGCGAGCAAGGTTTCCTTTGGCAAGCCGGAGAAGCTGATGGAATATCTCGGCGTCATCCCGGGCTCGGTCACCGCATTCGGCGCGATCAATGATACGAGTAACAACGTGACCTTCATCCTCGATGCCGATCTGATGGCGCATGGTATCGTCAACTGTCACCCGCTGTCGAACGATGCGACAACGTCTATTGCCAGTGCCGACCTGCTGCGCTTCATGGAGGCGACGGGTCATGCGCCGCTAGTCTTGAAAGTAACGGCCTAAGGTACGATTTTAGCGCTAAGATTATTGCGAGCGGGGCGTCTGCGGATCGTCCCATCGTTTTGACGATTTCAATGGGCGTGCAGCCATGCGGACCTAATCGGTTCGTTTGGGAGGTATGCCTTCCAAAGATCACGGATGCCGGCAGGCGGGAGACACTTATGAGCGGTCCGAACAATCCCTATAACGCTTCCTTCGGCGGCCAGATGTCGGCCTCGGCATCGTTTGGCGCAGCACCTGAGACATCCGGCGCCTCGCCGATCAAGGATACGACCACCGCCAACTTCGCCAAGGATGTCATCGAGGAATCGCGCAATCAGCCGGTGCTCGTCGATTTCTGGGCGCCCTGGTGCGGTCCGTGCAAGCAGTTGACGCCTGTTTTGGAAAAGGTCGTCACCGAAGCCCAGGGCCGGGTCAAGCTGGTGAAGATGAACATCGACGATCATCCGTCTATCGCCGGACAGTTAGGCATCCAGTCGATCCCGGCCGTCATCGCCTTCGTCAATGGCCGTCCTGCCGATGGCTTCATGGGTGCCGTTCCGGAAAGCCAGGTTCGCCAGTTCATCGATCGCCTCGGCGGTCCCGCTGGCGGTACCGATGATCAGGCTGCCGAAATTGCCGCCGTTCTCGAGGAAGCAAGCGGCCTGCTTGCAGCCGGCGACGTCAACGGTGCTGCCGAGCTGTTCGGTGCAGTGCTGCAGGCGGATCCGGAAAATGCCAAGGCACTTGCCGGCATGGCGGAATGCATGATTGCAGCCGGCCAGAGCCAGCGAGCCCGCGAAGCCCTGACGGATCTGCCCGAAACGCTTGCCAACGATGCCGGCATCCAGGCGGTGGTCAAGAAGCTCGACCAGATCGAGGAAGCCCGCAAGCTTGGCGACCCCGTTGCCATCGAGCACGAACTGGCTACCAACCCGGACAACCACGAGCAGCGCGTGAAGCTTGCCAAGATCCGCAATGTCGAAGGCAAGCGCGACGAAGCGGCTGAGCATCTGCTTCTCATTATGCGCAAGGATCGCAGCTTCGACGATGACGGCGCCCGCCGCCAGCTGCTCGAATTCTTCGACGTCTGGGGTCCGAAGGATCCGGCAACGATCGCTGCCCGCCGCAAACTTTCGTCGATCCTGTTCTCCTAAGCGGGCTGGTGCGGCACTGGGCCTTCCGCTCTCGATCGTCAGGAACAGGTCGGAGTGGAAGCAAAGGGCGTTTTGGCGCAAAATATCCTTGTGTTTTCGGCAGACGAGCCCACATTGGTGGGATGCGCGGCAGAAAATGGCAACGGCCGCGCGGTTGTGTGTCGTTCCTGCGCGCCCATTGCGGCGCGCGGCGCAGTGATCTAGCGGGATGGAAACATGCAAGTTGGTAATGCCAGATACCTGAAACCAAGCGATCTGCCCGACGCCGTGGCCATTTTCCCTCTTTCCGGTGCGTTGCTGCTGCCGGGAGCGCAATTGCCGCTCAATATATTCGAGCCGCGCTATCTCGCCATGTTCGATGCCGCCATATCCGGCAACCGGTTGATCGGCATGGTGCAGCCGGCGCTCGGCGAACCGGCTGATTCGCCCAATCTCGCGCATGTCGGTTGCCTCGGCCGTATCACCTCCATCTCGGAGACCGGCGACGGACGCTATATCGTCGCCCTGACGGGTATCTGCCGCTTCCGGCTGATGGACGAGGTTACCACCCAGCAGCCCTATCGTACGTTTCGCATTACACCGTTCATCTCCGACCTCAAGTCGCATCATGAGGAAGGCACTGTCGACCGTCCGGCGCTGCTCTCGGCTTTCCGGAGTTATCTCGATGCCAACAAACTCGAGGCGGACTGGGAAAGCGTCGAGCGCGCCGACAATATGATGCTGGTAAACTCGCTATCGATGATGGCGCCCTTCGATCCCGCCGAGAAGCAGGCGCTTCTGGAGGCTCACGATCTGAAAACCCGCGCGGAAACCTTCATCGCCATCATCAAGATTGTGCTCGCCGGCTCCGGCGATACCGGCTCGGTCCTGCAATAGAGCATCTCCGCTTTTCTTCGAAATGCGGAGATGCTCTATCTCTTTGTTTTCACGCAATTCCGGACGGAAAATCGCTCAGCACTTTTCCTGGAATTGCCCTGGGAGTTTGCCTATGGATGTCACTGTCAGCAAGGTGGATCCGAAACTGCTCGACCTGCTCGTCTGCCCGCTTACCAAGGGGCGGCTGAGCTACGATCGGGAAAAGAACGAGCTGATCTCGGAAAAGGCGCGCCTTGCCTATCCGATCCGCGACGGCATTCCGATCATGCTGATTTCGGAAGCCCGCCGCATCGAGGATTGAGGCTTTCTGGATCAGGGCCTTGAATGCCAGCGCGTGCGTCCGTTGCGGATCCCCACAATCTCCCACCGACTAGCCTTCAATCTGGCATTCGCGAGCCCAAATCCTGGTCATGGGCCGCGCCCTCGATGAGGTAGGTTAGTTCGTCAACCAGGCTGATGCGATTTCCTCGAAACTGATAGTAGGCGATCACCTTGAGCCGAATGCGCTCGCCGTCGATTTTCACCCCCTCCGCGACATGAACAGTGGCTGCGGAAACGCCGTCGGTTACCACCTGCTCAAAGCTGATGCTACTTGAAGCAAGCTCGGCCTGAAGCGCTCGGCTGTGTTGGAGAAAGCCCTCATAGTCGAGCTGCTTTCCGTCGACCCGCTGGATGTAGTCGGGTGTCAGCAGCTCGGCGAATTTCTCCGGTTTGGTTGTCGGATCGGTGAAGGCGGCAAACATGCGGTGGAGTAGTTCATGAACTTCGCCCTGTGTCATGGCAGCTTCGGTCGACATCGTTATCTCCGTCGTGTTTTCAGGTTGGGTGTGCCTTTCACCTAGCTTGCCCGCTTCTACCTTGCTAACGTATCCATGCCATTCAATACGGCTTTGAGGCCATGCAAGATTTTCTCGTTGATCCCCTTCGCCTCGATTCGACGGCAGAACCGGTAATCCTGGTCAGTCTCCGCCGACAGGCTGAAATGCGGCGCACGGAACGACACAGTCATGCGCATGGTCAATTGCTCGGCACCATGCGGGGCCTGGTTACGATCGGTACGGATCATGGCCGCTGGCTCATCCCGCCTATCAATGCGGTGTGGCTTCCTCCCTATATCGAGCATGATTTTACGTCGCACGGTGCTTTTCATGGCTGGAGCGTCTATGTGGCAGAGACTGCTTGCTCCACCTTGCCGAGTACCCCTCGGGTGATCCGCCTGTCGGGTCTGTTGAATGAGGCGGTGCTGCGAGCTGCGAGTTGGAAGCACGGGCCATTTTCCGAGGCGCAATCGCGGATCGCGGGAGTCATTCTGGATGAAATCGCTGCGATACCGGGAGAATCCCTTGATCTGCCCATGCCGGCTGCCCCCCGGCTGCAACGAATTGCGCGTGCCATTGCGGATGCACCGGCCGAACGGCGGCGCATGGAGGATTGGGCTGCCTGGGCCGGCATCGCGCCGCGCACCCTGAGCCGGCGGTTCAAGCTGGAAACGGGCCTTTCATTCAGCTCCTGGCGCCGTCGCGCACTATTGTTGCGATCTTTGGAAATGCTGGCCGTCGGAAATTCTGTGACCACGGTCGCCTTCGACCTCGGCTACGAAACGGTCAGCGCCTTTATCGAACTGTTTCGCGCGCATTTCGGCACGACACCGGCACTTTATTTCAAGCATTTGGCCTGACTGAGCCTCTGCCCGAGATCAAGTGCACTCGCCCCGGAGGTGTTCAGATCGCCTCGCCAGCAAGCAGCCGCGGATTATCCTTGGCGGTCGTGCCGGCGGCTTGGCCGATGAAGAAGGATTTGAGGCTGGGGAGGCGGTCGACGATGCCGAGGCCGAAATCTCGGGCGATGCGGAGAGGCGTATTGTCGTTGGAGAACAGCCGGTTCAGCACGTCGGTCGTCACCCCCATGCGGAAGGTGTCGAAGCGCCGCCAGGTCTGGTAGCGCTCGAGGATATTGATCGAGCCGATATCGAGGCCTAGGCGATCTGCTTCGACGATGGTTTCAGCAAGTGCTGCAACATCCTTGAAGCCGAGGTTGAGGCCTTGGCCGGAGATCGGATGGATGCCGTGGGCAGCGTCTCCCGCCAGTGCAAAGCGCGGCGCAACGAAGGCGCGGGCAAGCGTGAGGCCAAGCGGGAAGGCGCGACGATCGCCGATGGCGCGCAGTGCGCCGAGCTTGTGGCCGAAGCGGCGCTCCAGTTCCTCTTCGAAGACAAGGTCGTCAGCGGCGACCAGCCGCTCGGCATCGGAGGTGCGCTCCGTCCACACCAGCGAGGAGCGGTTGTTCTTCAGTGGCAGGATGGCGAAGGGGCCGGAGGGAAGGAAATGCTCCTCGGCGCAGCCGCCATGCGGCCGCTCATGCTCGACTGTCACGACGATGCCGGATTGGCCGTAATCCCAGTTCACCGTCTTAATGCCGGCCATGTCGCGCAGCTTGGAGCGCACACCGTCGCAGGCGACCAGCAGCTTCGTCTCCAGCGTGCTGCCATCCGAAAGGGTCAGGGTCGTCTTGCTGTCGTCGGTCACGAAGCTGGTGGCGCTGAGGCCGTGACGGATCTGGACACCCAGCCGCTTGCAGGCATCGCGCAAGGCACCGACCATGGTGACGTTCGGCACCATATGGGCAAAGGGCTGACCTTCGGCGACTTCGCCGTCGAAGGTCAGGAAGACGGGGCGCACGGGGTCGCTGGTGCGCGAATCGGTGACGATCATGCGGGTGATCGGTTCTGCTTCCGGCGCGATTTCATCCCAGACGCCAAGAACCTCCAGCATCTTTGAGGCGGCGGCGATGATCGCGGAAGCCCGCATATCTTTCTTCCAAACGCTCTCCGGGGCGGCCTCTATGACCATGACTTCGAGATGCGGGGCTGCCTGCTTGACTGCGACCGCTGCGGCAAGACCCACATATCCGCCACCCACTACCAGCATGTCCAACATAGCGCTTCCCTGTGTCTTACTGTCACTTCCTACTCTATATAGAACATCCTGTTCACGGTTCCTACCATCGGAGTTCAAGCAAAATGTCGCGAGAGACGGAAAAGCCCACCCCCATGGAAACCGTGCTCACGACGCTCGATCTGGAGACGATCGAGATGAATCTGTTTCGCGGCAACAGCCCGCAGGTGGGCTGGCAGCGCGTATTCGGCGGGCAGGTTATCGGCCAGGCGCTGATGGCGGCGCAGCGCACGGTCGAGGGGGATCGGTTCGTGCATTCCCTGCACGCTTATTTCATGCTGCCGGGCGATCCCTCGGTTCCGATTCTGTATCAGGTGGATCGCCTGCGCGACGGCTCCAGCTTCAATACCCGGCGCGTGCTGGCCATCCAGCACGGCAAGGCGATCTTCGCACTGACGGCCTCGTTCCAGGTCGATGAGCCCGGCTTTGATCATCAGGAGGAGATGCCCGAGGTGCCGATGCCCGAGGAGTTGATGGACGAGGAGCAGATCAAGGCGCGCTATATCGTGCACGCGCCCGAGAATGTGCGCCGCTATTGGGCAGGCAAGCGTGCAATCGAGATCAGGCCCGTCTCGATCGAGAGCTATTTTTCGCGCTCGCAACCGAGCAGGCGGCAGAATATCTGGGTGCGGCTGACCGGCCCCGTGCCTGACGACCGGCTCTATCGGAATGCCGTGCTTGCCTACCTCTCCGATATGACCCTGCTCGATGTCGCCCTTAATGCGCATGGTACATCGGTTCTGGACCCGAGCGTTCAGGTGGCGAGCCTCGATCACGCCATGTGGTTTCATCGTCCTTTCAGGTTCGACGACTGGCTGCTCTACAGCCAGGAAAGCTCCAGCGCATCCGGTGCGCGCGGCTTTGCCCGCGGCAGTCTATTTACGCGATCCGGTATCCTGATTGCGTCGGTGGCGCAGGAAGGCCTGATTCGCAAAAAGGCAAATGATTAAATAAAGCGCAAACCTATAAATATGCACTTTATTTAGGCTGTTGACGGCGAGGCAATCGCCGCCTTATTGGGCGCTTATAATAAATCTGTTTTATTTCAATAGTTTATGAATGTGCCGCGAATCTGGCACGTCCTTTGAATGTGTATCTCCAGTCGCTGCTCAAACATTCGTCGGCGGCAAGGAGAGTCGGCTCCGTGCCGAGGCTAAACAAAGGATGGGAAACCAGATGAAAATTGTGATGGCCATTATCAAGCCGTTCAAGCTCGATGAGGTCCGCGAGGCCCTCACCGCTGTCGGCATTCAGGGCCTGACTGTTACCGAAGTAAAAGGCTACGGGCGCCAGAAGGGGCACACCGAGATCTATCGCGGCACGGAATATGCCGTCAGCTTCCTGCCGAAGCTGAAGATTGAAGTCGCTGTCGCGTCCGAGATCGTCGACAAGGCCGTCGAGGCCATCGCGGCTGCCGCCAAGACCGGCCAGATCGGCGACGGCAAGATCTTTGTCTATTCGATCGACCATGCCGTGCGCATCCGTACGGGCGAAACCGATTCAGAAGCTCTGTAAGACACGGCTGATCAGGGAGTTATTTGCATGTCAATTTCTAAGCTTTCCTCCGCCCTGACACGGGTGGGCATGCTTTCTGCGGCCGTGCTCGCGCCGGCGATCGCTTTCGCGCAGGAAGCGGCTCCAGCCGCTGCCGCTGCTGCGACTGCCGCAACGCCGGTGCCGGACAAGGGCGATACCGCCTTCATGTTCATCTCCACCATTCTCGTGCTGTTCATGCTCGTACCGGGCCTTGCCCTGTTCTATGGCGGTCTCGTCCGCGCGAAGAACATGCTCTCGGTCCTGATGCAGTGCACCATGATCGGTGCTGTCGTGATGATCCTCTGGGTTCTCTACGGCTATTCCTTCGCCTTTGGCGGCGGCACCAGCCCCTATTGGGGTGGCACGGCGAAAATGTTCCTTTCGGGCGTTTCGACCGCAACCACGGCTCCGACCTTCTCGAAGGGCGTCGTCATTCCTGAATTCATCTTCATGCTGTTCCAGATGACCTTTGCCGCCATCACGCCGGCTCTGATCATCGGCGCCTTCGCCGAACGCATCAAGTTCGGCGCGGCTGTGCTCTTCTGCGCGCTGTGGGCGACCTTCGTCTACTTCCCGATCGCCCACATGGTCTGGGATTCCAACGGCATGCTGTTCAAGATGGGCGCCCTCGACTTCGCTGGCGGCACCGTCGTCCACATCAATGCTGGTATCGCTGGCATCGTTGGCGCCCTCCTCGTCGGCAAGCGCGTCGGTTTCGGCAAGGACATGATGGCTCCGCATTCCATGACGCTGACCATGGTCGGTGCCTCCATGCTCTGGGTCGGCTGGTTCGGTTTCAACGCCGGCTCGAACCTCGAAGCTTCCGGTGGTGCGATGCTTGCCACCGTCAACACCTTCATTGCGACTGCAGCCGCCATTATCTCCTGGTCGCTGGTCGAAACCTTCACCCGCGGCAAGGCTTCCATGCTCGGCGGCGCTTCGGGCATGGTTGCCGGTCTCGTCGCCATCACGCCCGCTGCCGGTATCGCCGGCCCGATGGGTGCGATCATCATGGGCCTTATCGTCTCGCCGCTCTGCTACTTCTTCGTCTCCGTCGTGAAGAACAAGTTCGGCTACGACGATACTGCTGACGTGTTCGGCGTTCACTGCATCGGCGGCATCTTCGGTGCCATCGCCACCGGTATCTTTGCCAGCGCTTCGCTCGGCGGCGTCGGCTATGCCGATGGCGTCACCATGAGCAGTCAGGTCATGGTGCAGTTGACCGCCGTCGTCACCACCATCCTTTGGTGCGGCATCGGCTCGGCGATCCTCTACAAGATCGTCGACGTCGTCATCGGCCTGCGTGTGGCTCCGGAAGCCGAGCGCGAAGGCCTCGACCTCGCCTCGCACGGCGAAGCCGCCTACCACAATTCCTAATCGCAGCTTGCGATGCCGGGGCCAACAACCGGCGTCGCTGAACATCCCGTCGCAACCGGTTTCTTCGTAACCGGCTGCTTTTGGCCCGAACCTCGGTTCGGGCCCTTTTTGTTTGGCCACCGCCCTTCTCCCATGTGGGGCTGCGATTCCGGAGGTTGGCGTGCATGGTTAACATGCCATTAACCCTCCTCTGATTAGGTAGGGCTAACCTGCCGGCGAGTGGGCATCGACCGATTCGCTTGCGCTATCGACAAGGAACGGGGCTGGATATCATGGGCAGAAGCAATTCGGCGGCGTTGAGCGGTCGCCCCGACCGTTTATCGCTATCGAGTGTGGTTTGGCGTCAGGTCAAGGGTCTGGCCGGCTTCGCATTGCTGTTCCTGTTAGCGCTCGCCGTTGCTGCGCTGGCGACCTGGAACGTCATGGACCCCAGCTATTCCTACGCTACAGGCAATGCTCCGACCAATCTGCTCGGTTTTCCCGGCGCCGCATTCGCCGATATCATGATGCAGGCCCTTGGCCTGACTTCCCTGGTTGCTATGTTGCCCGTTGCCGCCTGGGCCTTCGCCTTCATTTCCAATCGGAAGCTCAACCGCGTACCGTCGCGTCTCGGCGCATGGCTGGGTGGCTGCGTCGTCGCGGCCGGTTCCATGGCTTGCTTCCCGGCACCACCGACCTGGCCGATCCCGAACGGCATCGGCGGGGTTATCGGCGATATCCTGCTGCGGTTTCCAGCACTCTTCATAGGCACCTATCCGAGCGGTGTCTTCGCCATCGTGATCGGCTCACTGCTTGCCGTTCCTGCGATTTGGCTCATGCTCTTCGGCGCCGGTGTGATCGGGGAAAGCCCCGTCGAAGACGAAGAGGATGAAGAAGAGTACGAGGAAACGCGCAGCCGTGCGCGCCGTGTCGGCGACGAGGACGAGGATGACGACCGCGGCAGCTTCCTCAGCAACTTCATGGCCTTTGGCGCGGTCATGCATGCCTGGTACAATACCCAGGCCCGCCTCCGCCGCCTGTTCGGCATGGGGCCGCGCAAACGCCGCGACCATGCTTTCGATGCGCCCTATGATTTCAATGATGACGAATTCGGTACACTGAACGAGCCTGCGCGTGCGAAGGCGCCGATGGCTCGCGTCGAGCCGTCGCTCGAAGGCTCGGCAGCGCGTCGGGTCGTGTCCGCACCCTCCATCAGCATGGGTGACGATGAGGACGATGATTCGAGCTATGATCGCGATCCGCCGCGGCCTGCCGGTATTCTGCCCGACGACGAGGATGAAGACGAATGGCCGCTGCGTGCTGCCTCGCCGAAGGCGGTCCCTGGACAGCGTGTCGTTCCGGCGGCGTCGCGTCCGAAGCCTGGCGCACGGGCAGAGCGAGAGGCGCAGACCTCCTTCATCCGCCCCTACGGCTTCCAGCTGCCGGCCGTGCATCTGCTGGCCGAGCCCAAGGCCGTTGCCCGCGATGCGACGCTTTCGGCCGATGCGCTCGAACAGAATGCCCGCATGCTCGAAGGCGTGCTGGAAGACTTCGGCGTCAAGGGCGAGATCATCCATGTCCGTCCCGGCCCGGTCGTCACACTTTACGAGCTGGAGCCGGCGCCTGGCATCAAATCTTCTCGCGTGATCGGTCTTGCCGACGATATCGCCCGCTCGATGAGCGCGATCGCCGCCCGCGTTGCCGTCGTTCCCGGCCGCAACGCCATCGGTATCGAGCTGCCGAACTCCATGCGCGAGACGGTCTATCTGCGTGAGCTGATTGCCAGCCGCGATTTCGAGGGCTCCAAGGCGAAGCTTGCCATGGCGCTCGGCAAGACGATTGGAGGCGAGCCCGTCATCGCCGACCTTGCCAAGATGCCGCATCTGCTCGTGGCCGGCACCACCGGTTCGGGTAAATCCGTCGCCATCAACACCATGATCCTGTCGTTACTCTATCGCATGACGCCGGAGCAATGCCGCCTGATCATGATCGACCCGAAGATGCTCGAACTCTCCGTCTATGACGGCATTCCGCATCTTCTGTCGCCTGTCGTCACCGACCCGAAGAAGGCCGTCGTCGCGCTCAAATGGACCGTCCGCGAGATGGAAGAGCGCTACAAGAAGATGTCGAAGATCGGTGTGCGCAACATCGATGGCTTCAATACTCGTGTCGAGCAGGCCGTTGCCAAGGGCGAGGCTATCAGCCGCACAGTTCAGACTGGCTTCGATCGCCACACCGGCGAGGCGATCTACGAGACGGAAGAATTCGACCTGAAGCCGATGCCCTATATCGTCGTCATCATCGACGAAATGGCCGATCTGATGATGGTCGCCGGCAAGGATATCGAAGGGGCCGTGCAGCGCCTGGCGCAAATGGCGCGTGCCGCCGGTATCCATGTCATTATGGCGACCCAGCGTCCTTCGGTCGACGTCATTACCGGCACGATCAAGGCGAACTTCCCGACCCGCATCTCCTTCCAGGTAACGTCGAAGATCGACAGCCGCACCATCCTCGGCGAGCAGGGCGCGGAGCAGTTGCTCGGCATGGGCGACATGCTCTATATGGCTGGCGGCGGGCGCATCCAGCGCGTGCACGGTCCTTTCGTTGCCGATGGCGAAGTCGAGGATATCGTCGCCTACCTGAAGACGCAGGGTGCTCCGCAATATCTCGATGCCATCACCATCGATGAGGATGAGGACGAAGACGGTCACGGCCCGGCAGGCACCTCCAATCTCTCCGAATCGGACGATCCCTACGATCAAGCGGTCGCGATCGTGCTGCGAGACGGCAAGGCCTCGACCTCCTACATCCAGAGGCGTCTCGGCATCGGCTACAACCGTGCCGCCTCGCTGATCGAGCGAATGGAGCAGGAAGGCGTGATCGGCCCGGCCAACCACGCCGGCAAGCGCGAGATTCTCGTTCCCACCGAAGCGGATATTCTGGATCGCTGAGGCGATCCGCCTTTCCGTGTCACATATCCCGCCTATGTTCGGCATCCCGCCCATGATCAGGCAAATTTGATCGCGACCCCCTAGCGGCCCTGGGTCGCTGCGCCATGAAGACGCCGATTTTGCGCGCCATGGACGAAGCATGAAGGAGAATTCGATGACAAAGATTGATGCGCAGCCGTCCAACCGACTTTCCCTGAGCCGCCGGTATTTTCTCGGCGCGGTGGTCGCGGTTGGCATGGCGGGCGCTTTGCCGATTTCGGCGCTCGCCCAGGCCCCAGCACCGACACAGGCAGCTGGAGCCGCCCTTAATCCCGGCATCGCCCAGGCCATTGCCGACCACTTCTCTTCGATCAAGACGATGAAGGGCGGCTTCCTGCAGATCGGGCCGCGCGGCGACCAGATGAGCGGTTCATTTTTCATCCAGCGGCCGGGCAAGATGCGCTTCAACTACGAGCCGCCGTCCCGCATGCGTGTCATCTGCGACGGCAACAACGTTCAGGTCCTCAACGACCAGACCCAGACGCGCAACATGTATCAGCTGTCGAAGACGCCGCTGAGCCTGCTGCTCGCCAACAAGATCGATCTCTCCGCCGACATGGTGCGCGATGTAGACTCCAAGCCGGATCTCACCAAGATCACGCTCGGCAATCGCACCGTCTTCGGCGATTCCACCATCACGATGATCTTCGATTCGAAAACCTACGACCTGCGCCAGTGGACCGTGATCGATCCGCAGGGCAAGACAACCGACGTCATCATCAACAACGTCAAGACCAACGTCGCCTTCGACGACAGCGTTTTCCGCATCGACTACACGCGCTGATAAAGGCGCCGACCTGCATCTCCGGCCTCAGAGCCTTTCCGCTTTTCTTCGAACCGCGGAAAGGCTCTCTCTTTTTGTTGTTATGCAATTCCGGACGGAAAGCCACCTGGCACTTTTCCGGGAGTTGCTCTGCGGTTGCAGATGTGGCGGAATGACCTTTCCTTTCCGTTGCCGCCGGTCTAAAGCCTTACCCTCACGACGGGAAAGGCTTGGGCATGGGATTTTCGATTGCGACGTGGAACATCAACTCGGTGCGGCTGCGCATGCCCATCGTCGAACAGTTCGTGATGCACGCCCGGCCCGACATTCTTTGCCTGCAGGAAACCAAGGTTCCGAACGAGCTTTTCCCCTATGCGCCGCTGAAGGCGCTCGGCTACGAGCACATCATCATCCATGGCCAGAAAGGCTATCATGGCGTGGCGATCGCCTCGCGTTTCCCTCTGACCGAAGATCACCGGCAGGATTACTGCAATGTCGGCGATTCCAGGCATATCTCGGCGATCTTCGAGCGCGGCGGGCGGCGCATCCGCCTGCACAATTTCTACGTTCCGGCGGGCGGCGACGAGCCGGATCGCAATATCAACCCGAAATTCGGCCATAAGCTCGACTTCATCGAGGAGATGAAGAAGCTGCATGCCAATGCCGAGCCGAATACATCGGCGATCCTTGTCGGCGATCTCAATATTGCGCCGCTTGAGCACGATGTGTGGTCGCACAAGCAGCTTTTGAAGATCGTCAGCCACACGCCGGTCGAGACCGATGGGCTGATTGAAGTGATGAAGCGCGGCGCCTGGCTCGACCTGATGCGTCAGCAGGTGCCTGCCAGCGAGAAGCTTTATACGTGGTGGAGCTATCGCGCCAAGGATTGGGAAGCGGCCGATCGTGGTCGTCGTCTCGACCACATCTGGTCGTCATCCGATCTTGGGCCGCATCTGCAGCGAATTGAGATCCTGAAGGCGGCACGCGGCTGGGATCGCCCGTCCGACCACGTCCCCGTCATGGCGCATTTCGATCTCTAGGACAATGTAGCCGAAGACCTGTGATCTCAGGCTCTCAGGAAAAACGGCCGAGAAGCGCTGCCGTTTGCCTGGCAAGGGCCGCGAAGTTTTCGCGGATGCGATTCTGGATCAGCAGACCGGCGTCGGGGTATTCCTCGATTAGCCGGTGGAAGAGGGCGCGGGTAATGCGGATCACGTCGGACTCTTCGGCGGCGACGGCCGTGTATTTCCGCTCCACCAACGTCACCAGGGCGAGTTCGGACAGCATGGTGCCGGCCTGCACCACGGCTTCCAACTGCTTCTGTCCGGCCGTGTCGATGGTGCTGAGCTCGAAGCTGCCGCGCGTCACCACGTAGGCGCATTCGGCAGGGGACTTTTCCCGGAACAGGGTCTGGCCCTCTGACACGCGGCGGCGATCGGCGCCGAAGGCGATCAGCCGCAACGGCTCATCGCCCATGCCGTGGAAGAGCGGCAGTTGCGACAGCAGGCGGATATCGTCGTTCAGCGCCATGTCTGCTGCCTACGGAATGATCTTGTAGCCGCCGTTTTCTGTCACCAGAATTTCGGCACTGGATGGGTCGCGCTCGATCTTCTGGCGAAGGCGATAGACATGGGTTTCAAGCGTGTGCGTGGTCACGCCGGAATTATAACCCCAGACTTCTTCGAGCAGGATATCGCGGGTGACGACCTTCTGGTCGGCACGATAGAGATAACGGATGATCGCCGCTTCCTTTTCCGTAAGACGGATCTTCTGCCCGTCTTCGGTGGTTAAAAGCTTTTGGCTCGGCTTGAAGAGATAGCGTCCGACGGTGAAGGTCGCATCTTCGCTCTGCTCGTGCTGGCGCAACTGCGCACGGATACGGGCAAGCAGCACTGCGAAGCGGAAGGGTTTCGTCACATAGTCGTTCGCACCGGCTTCCAAGCCGAGAATGGTGTCGGAATCCGTATCGTGACCCGTCAGCATGATGATCGGCGGCTTGAAGCCGTTCTTGCGCAGCAGCTTCACGGCTTCGCGGCCATCCATGTCAGGCAACCCGACATCCATGATGAGGAGGTCGACAGGCACGGTGCGCGCCGTCTGCACGCCCTTTCCAGCCGTCACTTCCTGCAGGACGTTGAATTCCTCGTAGAGAGATAATTGCTCGACCAGCATCTCGCGCAGGTCGTTGTCATCGTCCACCAGAAGAATGGTGCGTGCGGTCATGCCGTTCGGATCCTCGTTCTAATCCCTCCTAAGTCCTACGCCAAATTGCATTTTTAGCAAGTCGAGACGCAGCCCAGGCTTGGTGGTTTGCTTGAAACTGCTATGATTTCAAACGAAATCACGCGCAAAGCAAAAACATGTGAGCGAAATTGAAAAGGCAAGCACTCCACCCGACGGATTGCCGCCATATTTGTCACGGGTACTGCGCCGGGTAAAAATCGCCGTCCGCAGAGCTCCGTATTCCTAATCGATTCTGCCTTGATATCGCGATATCGAAGAGCGGCTCCTGCGCCACCACGGCAGCCCTTTCCTCCGCCTTCGAAAAGCTTGACGGTTTGCGTTGTCTGAAACGCCGTGTGGGGTTAAAATCCCAATATTCTCTACTATATAGCTCTCCTACCGGCACGCCCATGCGGGCTTGGCCCAAATCGTTTCTTTCAAAATTTAAATCACGCCTTCACTCCACCCCCATCTCATCCTTTGGAGACTTATCGTGACCACGCAAACGAAGATCACTTTCAATGACGGCAACTCCATTCCGCAGGTCGGCCTCGGTGTCTGGCAGACGCCGGAAAACGTTGCGCCGATGGCCGTCAGCACCGCTTTGAAAGCCGGCTATCGCCATGTCGATACCGCGGCCATCTATGCCAACGAGGATGGTGTCGGCGAAGGCATGCGCCAGTCGGGCGTCGCCCGCAAGGATATCTTCCTGACGACCAAGCTCTGGAACGAGGCGCAGGGCTTCGATTCCACTCTCAAGGCTTTCGACGAGAGCCTGAAGCGGCTCGGTACCGATTATGTCGACCTTTACCTCATCCATTGGCCGTCGCCGCATCGCGATCGTTACCTCGACACCTGGAAGGCCTTCGTGCGCCTGAAGGAAGAGGGCCGCGCCCATTCGATCGGCGTTTCCAACTTCGCCAAGGAGCATCTCGACCGCATCATCGGCGAAACCGGCGTGACGCCCGTGCTCAATCAGATCGAGCTACATCCGACCTTTCAGCAGAAGGCGCTGCGCGAAGTTCACGACAAGCTCGGCATCAAGACGCAGTCTTGGAGCCCGCTCGGCCAGGGCAAGCTTCTGGAGAATGCCACGATCGGCAAGGTTGCCGCCAAGCACGGCCGCACGCCGGCCCAGGTCATCATCCGCTGGCACATCGACAATGGCCTGATCGTCATCCCGAAATCAGTAACGCCGAGCCGTATCGAAGAAAATCTCAAGGTTTTCGACTTCAAGCTCGACCGCGACGATCTGGCTGAGATCGCCAAGCTCGATTCGGCCAGCGGCCGCATCGGCCCGGATCCGATGACCGCGACGTTCTGATGTCAGGCTCACGCAAATAAACTGCAGTTTCAAGGGAAGGCCCGTTGCAATCGCATCGGGCCTTCTTCTTTTCAGCGCATCTCCTGGCGCGTTGGGTTATCCGCATCTCCATGGCGAGCCGCCAAACGCCTAGCGAGAAACTCGACGACGGTGCGCACGCCCGGCAACTGGCCGCGGCGGTGGGTGGTCAGGATCGTGGTGGTGACGCTGCCGGCCGTCCAGTCGGGCAGAATTCGAACGATCTCGCCGCTCTTGAGTGCCGCCTTGCATGCCGCTTCCGGCAGGCAGGTGATACCGAGGCCCGAGATTGCCGCCCGCAGCAAGACAAGCGTCTCGTCGGCGACGAAGCGGCAGAGAGGGGAAACGGTGAGTGATCCGCCTTCGGCATTCTGAAGCTGCCATGTCTTTGCTATCTGCGAAACGAGCAGGCCGTCATGATGCTGCAGCGCCTGCGGATCGGCCGGTAAACCGTGCCTTTCGAGATAGGCGGGAGAGGCGACCAGCATCATGTCGTCAGCCGAAACCTGCCTTTGAACCAGTTCGGAATCCGGCAGCGGCGAAAAGTGGCTGCGCACGGCGATATCGAAGCCTTCCTGTACCAGATCGACGAACCGATCGGTGGCATGGATCTGCAGCGTCAGCTTGGGATAGGCAATGGCGAGTGAGGGAAGGTGATCCGCGAGCACGAATTGGGCTGATGGCACGGAGGCGGTGATACGAACGATGCCGCTCGGCTCGACGTGACGCCGCCGCACGGCGTTTTCGGCTGCTTCCGCCTCGATCAGCGCGGCTGTCGCGTGCTCATAGAAGTCTCGTCCGGAATCGGTCAGCAGGAAGCTGCGCGAGGTGCGGTGAAGCAACCGTGTGTCGAGATCCGCTTCCAGAGCGGCAATGCGTTTGCTGATCGTCGATTTCGGCATACCCAGTCTGCGCGCGGCGGCGGCAAAGCCACCGTTGTCGACCGCCTGGACGAAGATCTGCAGATCATTGAGATTCAATGCCATCGCGAAATGTCCACATAGAGAGACTTTTGGTTCGAATTTACCGGTCTACCGGATCAAGGTCCACAAATCCATATTGCTGGCATCGAGGTTTCGCCTCGTTACATCAGGAGAACAATATGGAACCGGTACTCTTCTACGGCGTCCCTTCGGGATGCTCCTTCGGATCGATCGTCGCACTCGAATGGCTGGGAAAGCCCTACAGACTGTCCCGTGTCGAGATGGTCAAAGAGGATTTCATGAGCGGCGGCTACCGCTTCATCAATCCGGTCGGCGAGACGCCCGCGCTGATCACGGGCAGCGGCGCCGTGCTGACGGAAAGCATCGCCATTCTCAACCATCTTGGCACGGGCAGCATCGATACGGGCGTGGCGTTTGCGCAGGGAACCGAAGAGTTCGACCAGCTCAACCGGATGCTCGCTTTCCTCAATACCAGCTTCTTCAGCTCGTTCGCGCCGCTTTGGTATGTGTATGAGCATGGCGGAGACGAAGCGGCAAAGGTGGCCCTGCGGGATTATGGAGGCTTCAAGGTGCGCAAGGCGCATGCGGATCTCGACAGGATGCTAGGCGACAAGCAATGGCTGCTGGGAAATCGAAAGACACTGGCTGACGCTTATTTCTTCGGCATCGCCCGCTGGACCGACTACCACGGCGTGGTGGAGCGAGGCGACTATCCCAATATCGAGCGGCTATACCGGCAGCTGGAGGAGGATCCGGCTGTCAAATTCGCCCGCGCGATCGAGGACAACAAGCCGGCGCAGTCGGCCGGCGGCTATCTCGGCAATATCAGCGTCGACGATGCGTTGAAGCGCGTCGGGCCGAACGGCTGATTTTCGGAAAGCCTGAAGTCGATGCTTCAGGCTTTTCCTCTCATGCGGCGTCTTCGAGAAGATTGGAGCGCCGGGCAAAGGCAAAGCTTGTCAATGCCACACCGAGCGTTGCAGCGCTCAACAGAGCGGCGGCAATGAATGTCACCTGCATTCCGGCGGCGACGGCCTCCGCACGTGCCGCCGTAATGTCGGCGGCTCCGGAGGCAAATGTGAAGATCGCCCCCATGACGGATGCACCGGTTATCAGGCCGAGGTTGCGCGACAGGCTCAGCATCCCGGAAATGACGCCGCGCTGCTCCTGCGTAATGTTGCTCATGATCGTGGTATTATTGGCCGCTTGAAACAGCGCATAGTTCACGCTGACAATGGCCAGCGGGCCGACATAGCCAGCAATTCCGAACTTGCCTTCCAGCGCTGCGAGCAAGGACAGGCCGATCATCATGCCGACGAGACCTGTTACGGTCATGCGGTGAGCGCCGAGACGATCAACGATACGGCCGGCCGGCAAGCCCGTCAGTGCCGAGACCAGCGGTCCGGCAGACATGATGGCGCCGACATGAGCCGCGTCGAAGCCGAGTGCACGGGCGAGATAGAAAGGCCCGACCACCAGTGTCACCATAATGACGGTCGAAACGAGGGTGCTCATGGCAAGGCCGGCACTCAACGCCGTATCGCGGAACATCGAAAGGCGCAGTAACGGCGATTTCACGTTCGTTTCGGCGACTACAAAGAGAGCGAAGCCGCAAGTTGCCGCAAGCAGCAGGCCGATATTCACCGTGCCGAAGCTGCCATGTCCAATGGTCATTGCGAGCGCGTAAGCAGCCAGGGTAAGGACCAGGAACAGGGTGCCGATCGTATCCAGTCGCCCCTGACTTGCCCTATGGTTCCGGCTATCCGCCGGCAGAAAGCGCATGGCGAGAAGAAAGTTCGCGATGCCGAGGGGTATATTGACGAGGAAGATGGCTTTCCAACCGAAGCCGGCGATCAGGATGCCGCCGAGGGAAGGGCCAAGGGTCGTGCCGATGGCGGACATGGTGCCGAGCAGGCCCATGGCACTGCCCGTCCGTTCCTTCGGCACGGTTTCGCCGACCATTGCAACGGTCAGCGCCATCATCATGGCGGCGCCGAGGCCTTGTACGGCGCGAGCTCCAATCAGCAGCCACAGCGTCGGCGCGATGCCGGCGAAAAGTGAAGCGACAGTGAAGAGCGCTATTCCGCCCAACATTAGTCTGCGGCGGCCGACCATGTCTCCAAGCCGTCCGACACTAACGATCAGCGTCGTGATGGCGAGCAGATAGGCAAGCACGACCCATTGCACTTGCTGGAAGGATGCGCCGAATGCCTGGGCAAGGGTCGGCAGAGCGATATTGGCGATGCTGGTGCCGAGCGAGGGCATCAGCATGGAAAGCGAAAGGCTGGCGAGTGCCCAGCGGATCGAGGCCGCGGCTTTCGTGCGCCCGGGTGTCGTTTTCTCCGATGTTTCGGCGACTGGTTTCAACATGTGCTCCGATTCTGACGAGGTCCAAAGGTCTCGCGGATCGTAGTCATTCACGTGATGTGGCGGAATGCGCAGCAATTGCACTTCATTCGTGCGCCTGACGCTATATATCGACGAAATCATGCTATGGTCGCCTCATGTCCACGCCTGATCTCAATCTTCTCGTCACTCTCAATGTCCTGCTTGCTGAGGGCAGCGTTGCCCGCGCGGCTAGGCGCTTGCAGCTGAGCCCGTCAGCCATGAGCCGGGCGCTGGCCCGCTTGCGCGAGACGACCGGCGATCCGCTGCTGGTCAGGGCGGGGCGCGGGCTTGTACCGACGCCTAGGGCGCTGGAATTGCGCGAGCGGGTCGGGCTGCTTGTTCAGGAAGCGGAGGCGGCCTTGCGGCCCTCCGAGGTGTTGGACCTCAAGCAGCTTGCCCGGACCTTCACGATTCGCACCCGAGAGGGTTTCGTGGAGAATTTCGGCGCCGAGCTGATCGCGCGCATTGCCGACCAAGCGCCCGGGGTGCGGCTCTACTTCACCCAGAAGCTCGACAAGGACAGCGCGCCGTTGCGCGACGGCACGATCGATCTCGAGACAGGCGTCTTGGGAGACGATACAGGTCCGGAGTTGCGGGCGCAGGCATTGTTTCACGACCGGTTCATCGGCGTGGTGCGCCGCGGGCACGTGTTGGGAGAGGGGGCGATCACGCTGGAGCGCTATGCTGCCGGCCGGCATATTCTCGTCTCGCGCCGCGGTCTGCGGAAAGGTGAGATCGATGAGGCGCTCGCAAGGGCGGATCTGGAGCGGCAGATCGCGACGATCGTCGGCAGCTTTTCGGCGGCGCTGGCCTTGGCGCGCGCCTCTGACTTGATCGTCAGCGTTCCCGAGCGCTACACGGGCAACCTACGGACCGACATGCATAGCTTCGTGCTGCCGGTGCCGACGTCGGATGTGACGATCTCACTGATCTGGCATCCTCGAATGGATGCAGATCCGGCGCATCGCTGGCTGCGCGGCTGCGTTCGGGATGTCTGCGCAGAGCAGCGCGCAAGTTCAGGAGTGGGGCTCGAAGTCGGCTAAGTAATTGCGCAGAAGGCCATCAAGCGCTGTTCGCTCTTCTGGCGAAAGAGTTGAGACCAGGCGCATCTGCGTTTCGACATGCGCCGTGACCGCCGAGTCGATCAGTTCGAAGCCCTTTGGTGTCAGCGATATCAAGAAGCTGCGGCCGTCGTTCGGGTTCTGACTACGAGCGACGAGGCCGGCTTTTTCCAGCTGATCGATGCGGTTGGTCATCGTGCCCGACGTCACCATCATCGTCTCCATCAGATCGCTCGGGGAAAGGGTGTAGGGCTCGCCCGAGCGGCGCAGGGTCGCCAGCATATCGAAATTGGCCGAATTCAGGTCGAAGCGCGCGAAGGTCTTCTCCATCTCACGGGAGAGATGGAGCGTGAGGTTGCGTATGCGCCCAAAGAGGCCCATCGCCGTGGTGTCGAGATCCGGCCGTTCGCGCCGCCATTGGGCAAGAATTTTGTCGATGCGATCCATGCAGAGACCACGCCATGAATTTATCTTGACGTCAAGGTATTTTGGCTTATCTTGAGGTCAAGATAAATTCGAGGCTGAGGCCATGAACCGCAATTTCGATCTGTTACTGACAGCCATTGCACCGGCAATCTGGGGCAGCACCTACATAGTGACGACGCAGCTGCTGCCCGCCGGCTATCCGCTGACGGTTGCCATGCTGCGCGCTTTGCCTGCTGGGCTGCTGCTGCTTGCCTTCGTGCGGCAATTGCCGCACGGGGTCTGGTGGCTGAAGTCGCTCGTGCTCGGGGCGCTGAACTTCTCCATTTTCTGGTGGCTGCTTTTCATCTCGGCCTATCGTTTGCCGGGTGGCGTGGCAGCGACGGTCGGCTCGATCCAGCCGCTGATCGTCATCCTGCTGGCGCGATTGCTGTTGGGATCGCCGATCCGCAGTCTTTCCATCGTCGCCGCCACTGCCGGCATCGGCGGTGTCGCGCTGCTGATCCTGACCCCGAATGCGGCGCTCGATCCGATCGGTGTCATCGCAGGCATTCTCGGCGCCTTCTCCATGGCAACCGGCGTGGTGCTGAGCCGCCGCTGGCGACCAGACGTCTCACCGTTGACCTTTACGGCGTGGCAGCTCACGGCAGGAGGCCTCCTGCTGCTGCCGGTCGTGTTGCTGCTCGAGCCGCCTTTGCCACAGCTGACCGGTGCGAATATTCTCGGCTTCAGCTATCTCGGGCTGATCGGCGCGGCGCTGACTTACATTCTCTGGTTCCGAGGCCTGTCGCGGCTTGAGCCTTCGGTGGTGTCGTCGCTCGGTTTCCTCAGCCCGGCGACTGCTGTCATTCTGGGTTGGGTGGTGCTTGGTCAGCAGCTGAGCCCGATGCAGATATCAGGCATTGTCGTTGTGCTCGGTAGCGTCTGGCTTAGCCAGAAGGCCCAGCAGGTTCCCCGGGCAGGACATACCTCGCCTGCAAGCCAGCCCGCCGTATCGAAGTGATAGAGCGCGAGCGCTCCCCATGTGCAAAGAAAAAGGGCGGCTACAACAGCCTGTGTGAGAAGTCCGGCTAATCAATTAAAATGGCCGCATTGGAAACGATGCGGCCATTTTCATGGGATATATTTCAGGGACTGATCGGGGTCAGACGTCGCTATTGCCAGCCCGGATCGAGGATTACGTTGCAGGTTATTCCAATGGCGCTCAGGCCAGCGCCTGTGAGGACGACGGCATCATGGCCTGCGCGCCGTCAAACCGCGCAGTCAACAATACCGGCGATGGCACCTTGTTATCCGTTCGGCACCATCAAACGGATGATGGCAGGCGGACGCTTCCTGACCAGAAACCTCAAGGGCACCAGAACCGAAATCGCCCTCTCCGTGCTCGCATACAACATCATGCCCACCATAAACATGACATCAAAGCCCGCATAGACCCAGAAACCAAAAGAGGCTCCGGTCAAACCGGAGCCTCCAAACGTTTCCACACGGGCTGCAATTGACCGCCCATTGTCATTCATGTCTTCGAGAGGATCAGTTCCACTCGCGGATATCGACAAAATGACCGGCGATCGCAGCCGCGGCGGCCATGGCAGGCGAGACCAGATGGGTGCGGCCCTTGAAGCCCTGGCGGCCTTCGAAGTTGCGGTTCGAGGTCGAAGCGCAGCGCTCGCCCGGCTTCAGGCGGTCGTCGTTCATGGCGAGGCACATGGAACAGCCAGGCTCGCGCCAGTCGAAACCGGCAGCCTTGAAGATCTTGTCGAGGCCTTCGGCCTCAGCCTGTTCCTTCACGAGGCCGGAGCCCGGAACGATCATGGCGTCGACGGTGGAGGCCACTGTCTTGCCTTCGACGACCTTGGCGACGGCGCGCAAGTCTTCGATACGGCCGTTGGTGCAGGAGCCGATGAAGACACGATCAATGTTGATCTCGGTCATCGGCGTGCCCGGCTTCAGGCCCATATAGTCGAGGGCGCGCCACTTGGAGGTGCGCTTGGTCTCGTCCTGGATTTCGTCGGGATTGGGAACGACGCCCTGAACGGAGATGACGTCTTCCGGCGAGGAACCCCAGGAAACGATCGGCGGCAGGCTTGCGGCATCGAGCTTGACGATGCGGTCATAGTGCGCGCCTTCGTCTGTTTGCAGCGTCTTCCAGTAGGCGATCGCCTGTTCCAGCGCTTCGCCCTTCGGCGCGCGCGGCTTGCCCTTGATATATTCGAAGGTGATCTCATCCGGAGCGATCAGGCCGGCGCGGGCGCCGCCTTCGATCGACATGTTGCAGATGGTCATGCGGCCTTCCATCGACAGCGCGCGAATGGCTTCGCCGGCATATTCGATGACGTAGCCGGTGCCGCCCGCGGTGCCGATTTCGCCGATGATGGCAAGGATGATGTCCTTGGCGGTGACGCCGGGCGGCAACTGGCCGTCGACCTGCACCAGCATGTTCTTAGCCTTCTTCTGGATCAGCGTCTGGGTGGCGAGCACATGCTCGACCTCGGAGGTGCCGATACCATGGGCGAGCGAGCCGAAGGCGCCGTGCGTCGAGGTGTGGCTGTCGCCGCAGACGATGGTCATGCCGGGCAGGGTGAAGCCCTGCTCAGGTCCGATGATGTGGACGATGCCCTGGCGCTTGTCATTCTCGGAGTAGTATTCCACGCCGAATTCGGCGGCGTTCTTGGCGAGCTGCTCGACCTGGATGCGGCTTTCCTCGTTCTTGATGCCGAGGTGGCGGTCGGGCGAGGTCGGAACATTATGGTCGACGACAGCCAGCGTCTTCTGCGGCGCGTGAACCTTTCGACCGGTCATGCGCAGGCCTTCGAATGCCTGCGGCGACGTCACCTCGTGAACGAGATGGCGGTCGATATAGAGAAGACAGGTGCCGTCGTCCTGCGCGTCGACCAGATGGTCATCCCAGATTTTATCGTAAAGTGTGCGTGGAGCGCTCATGGCTACAGATCCATATTGGCATTGTCGAAAAAAGGGATTGACGGATCAGGACCGCCGGCCTCGGGTGTGATCAGCGAAGTCGGCTGTTGAGCGCGCCCGAAATCATCGCAAAGAAACGTGCCGGCAGGCGCTTGTGGTCCTGCAGCACGAAAGCCGTGACGTATTGTCCGTCTTTGCTCATGATCTTACTCATGCGCATGCTCATATCAATTTTCAAAACCTTCGGCAATGGCGACTATGGGCTGTGTCGGTACGGTCGGCATTTGGCCGCACCGATCACACTCGTCTCGATCACACCTGCGCGCCGGGCGGCTGGCCCGCCGCCATGCGGGGGAAGGCCGAGCGGTCGCTCCCCGCACGCCGGCGCATCCAGGCTTCGAGCTGCCGCAGCAACAGAGACAGGCCGACCGTCAGCAACAGGTAGATGAAGGCGAGGATCGACAGCGTTTCGAAGTAGCGGAAGTTGGCCGAATAATAGAGCTTGGCGAGCTGACTGATATCGGCAACGCCGAGCACTGATACCAGCGAGCTATCCTTGACCATGGCGATGAAATCGTTGGAGAGCGGTGGCAGGATGACGCGGATCGCCTGCGGAAAGACCACAAGGCGGAAGCGCTGGAAGCGGGTGAGGCCGAGCGCCTTTGCCGCTTCGATCTGCCCCTGATCGACCGCCTGGATACCGGCGCGGAAGATCTCGGCGATGAAGGACGAATAGCCGATCGTCAGCGCAATGATGGTGCGCCAGACGAACGGGACGTCGCGGGTGACGAGCGGGCCCGTCCAGCCAATTGAGGCGAGCGGAGAGGTGAGGAAGTTATAGACCGCCACAAAGGCCGGCGTGCCGACGAAGGCGACGTAGGACAACAGCACGAGCATCGGGATGCCGCGCACGATCTCGATATAGAAACGTGCAACCTGCCGCAGCACGATGAAATCCGACAGGCCGAGCAGCGCAAGCCCGAGGCCCAGCAGCATGGCAAGCGTAAATGCCACCAGCGTCACGAAGATCGTGACGCCGATGCCGTTGAGCAAAAGGGAAAAGATCTGGGCGTAGAGACCATTTGCCGCGATCGCGAGCGAGGCAACAACGCCGAGAATAGCAAGGGCAACCAGCCACCAGGGAAAGTCATCCTTGCCACGGTGCCCGCCCGGGCCTGCCAAAGGTGCCATCAGAGCGGGCTTCCAGTATGTCGATCGTCAGAGTTCATTGGCCCATCTTGTAGTCGAGGAACCACTTCTTGTTCAGCGCGTCGAAGGTGCCGTCAGCCTTGAGGCTGGCAATCGCTGCATTGACGGGGGCGACGAGATCGGAGCCCTTCTGGAAGATGAAGCCGAAATCCTCGGAGCCGAGCGGGCCGCCGATCAGCTTCAGACCGCCGTTGGAGGCGTCGACATAGCCCTTGCCGGCCGTGCCGTCGGTCAGCACCGTATCGACGTCGCCGGTCTTCAGGGCCTGAACGGTGGCGCCGAAGGTTTCGAAGGTCTTGATGCGCGGGTTCTGCTCGTTGCCGTCGAGGACCGAATAGACGGCGGTGTAGAAGGGGGTCGTGCCGGGCTGTGCGCCGATCAGGGCGTCCTTGACGGTTGCGAAGCTCTTGGCGTCGGTGAAGCGCTTCTCGTCGCCGCGCACGAGCATGAACTGTTCTGAGCGCATGTAAGGATCGGAGAAGTCGACCTTCTGCTTGCGCTCGTCCTTGATGGTGATGCCGGTCATGCCGATGTTGTACTGGCCTTCCGAGACGGCCTGGATCATCGCATCCCAGCTGGTGTTCTGGTACTCAACCTTGAAATTCAGGCGCTTGGCGATCTCGTTCATCGCGTCATATTCCCAGCCGATCGCCTTGCTCGTCTTCGGGTCGATGAACTGGAGTGGCGGATAGGCATTCTCGGTGACGACGACGACGGTCTTGCCATTGAGGTTTGGCAGATCGGCCGCGAAGGCAGCAAACGGTGCAAGCACGAGGGCGCTGAGGCCCAGAAGGAACGAACGGCGGAATGCCATGGAAATCTCCCCGATTAGAGCATGATGCCGAAAAGTGTCAGCGGTTTTCGGACGACATCATGCTCCCCCAATTTGATTCTGGTGCGGACTCCGATTTCAGGTCGATTTGACGTGAAATCATCCCGTGCCAGGGTGGCGGAAAAGTGTCATATTTGTGAAGGGGATGGCAAGGCCATTGCCACGGCCGCGATCATAAAAATGGAAAAGCAACTCTAAAGTGGACAGCGAATTGAGGAATATTCTTTTCGCCCGATGCATAACCGCCCTGTGGGAGCGGCAGACAGCAAAAAGGCGACCCGAGGGCCGCCTTCAAGCTTTGCGATCCGTATGGATCGAAAATTATTCTGCTGCCGGCTCGGCTGCTGCGGCTGCAGCAGCTTCTGCAGCTGCCTTTGCTTCTGCGGCTTCGGCTGCTGCCTTTTCGGCTGCGAGAGCCTGAGCAGCTGCAACCTTCTCGGCTTCGATGCGTGCCTTTTCTTCGGCCAGAGCCTGACGCTCGGCGTCGTTGAGCTTGCGGGCGCGGGTACCGGTGTTTTCAACGATACGGGCAGCCTTACCGCGCAGGTCGCGCAGGTAGTAGAGCTTGGCGCGACGGACCTTACCGCGGCGAACGACTTCGACGCTTTCGATCAGCGGCGAGTAAACCGGGAATACGCGCTCGACGCCTTCGCCGTAGGAGATCTTGCGAACCGTGAAGTTCTCCTGCAGACCGCCGCCGGAGCGAGCGATGCAAACGCCTTCATAAGCCTGAACGCGGGTACGGTTGCCTTCCGTGACCTTCACGTTGACGCGAAGGGTGTCGCCAGCCGAAAATTCGGGAAGGGTGCGCTTGGCTTCGATCTTGGCAGCCTGTTCGGCTTCCAACTGCTGAATGATGTTCATAGTATCAACCTCGTTGTTGCTTCAACAGCCAGAGCGCCCGAACGATCCATTCTTGGTCGGACCCGAAGGTCTCGCCTCGAATATATGCCAGTTACGGCAGGGGCGAATACGTCTGCTTTTCTTTGGTGGTTGATGGGAAATTTCCCATGCCGGGCGCGCACATACCCTATTGTCGCGCCCTTGTCACCCCTTGTCGCGGAATTAAGTGGGCTCTATTGCCCTGTTTCCGGCTCGGAACGGCATTTTATCACGCATCCGGTTGCCTGAATACCGCTTAGGCCTTCTTCGGCTTTTTCCGCGTCGATGCATTCAGTGCTGCCGCCGCGCGAATGAGCACCTTCAACGCTTCTTCGTCGATATCCTCGTTCTCATGGATATCGATGGCCCGCCGCGTATTGCCTTCGAGGCTGGAGTTAAAGAGGTGGGAAGGATCCTCGATCGAGGCGCCCTTGGCAAAAGTCAGCTTCACGACGCTCTTGTAGGTCTCGCCGGTGCAAATGATGCCCGCATGCGACCACACCGGCACTCCGCGCCATTTCAGCTCCTCGATCACGTCAGGTTCGGCCTGCTTGATGAGTGCGCGGACCTTGGCGAGCGTTGTACCACGCCAGTCGCCCAGTTCCCGGATCTTGTCTTCGATCAGCTCAGAAGCGGAGCCAACCTGTGCGGCTCCCGTTGCGTCGTCCTTTGCCATCCTCCGGAGCCTCCTCGCTCGTTTGCGTCCGCCGCGCTGGTCGAGCGCGGCTATTTGTCAGCCTCTTTGTCGAGCAGATCCGGCCGGCGCTCGCGTGTCAGCTGCTCGGCCTGCTCCCTCTGCCATTTGGCGATCGCCGCGTGGTTGCCCGAGGTGAGGATGGCCGGAATCTCGCGGTCTTCCCAAATTTGCGGACGGGTATAGTGCGGATGTTCCAACATACCGCCTTCGAAGCTTTCATGCAGGCCGGACAGGTCATTGCCCATGACGCCGGGTAGGATGCGCACGATGGCATCGAGCAGGATGAGGGCGGCCGGCTCGCCGCCCGAGAGAATATAGTCGCCGATCGAGACTTCCTCGAGGTCGCGGCCGTCGATGACGCGTTGGTCTACGCCTTCGAAGCGGCCGCAGACGATGATGATGCCGTCGCCATCGGCAAGTTCGCGCACGCGCTTCTGCGTCAGCGGCTTGCCGCGCGGGCTCATGAGCAGGCGCGGGCGGCTGTCGTTTTCGCTGACATGGTCGATCGCGCGGGCAAGCACGTCGGGTTTCAGCACCATGCCGGCGCCGCCACCGGCCGGCGTATCGTCGACGGTGCGGTGTTTGTCGGTGGCGAAATTGCGGATCTGCACGGTATCCAGCGACCATTGCCCGCGCTCCATCGCTTTGCCGGCAAGCGACGTGCCGAGATGGCCGGGAAACATCTCGGGGTAAAGCGTCAGAACGGTCGCCCGGAAACTCATGGCGCGGTCACTTCCCAACGAGGATCACTTCTTCGGCTTGCCCTGCGGCTTCTCGGGTTTTTCCGGCTTTTCCGGTTTGCCGATGAGGTCGTCGGGGTTGTCGATAAGCCCCGCGGCCAGAGGGTCGATTAAAATCTTGCCGCCCTCCAGATCGATTTCGAGTACGGCAGCTTCGGAGAAGGGGATCAGCACGGGGCGCTTGCCCGGTCCCTTCAGTTCCAAAAGGTCGCCGGCGCCGAAATCATAGACGCCGCTGACCGTACCGTAGCCGGTGCCCTCATCGTCTACGGCTTCCAGGCCTTCGAGATCGGTATAGAAGAATTCGTCGTCGTCGAGCTCGTCATCCGGCAGATTGTCGCGCTCGATATAGAGTTCCAGCCCGTTCAGCGCTTCAGCGGCATTGCGGTCGTTGATGCCGCGGAAGCGCACCACGACGACATTCTTGGCTTCGCGGATTTCCAAAACTTCGAAACTGCGGCCATCCATGCTGTGCAGGTGGCCGTAATCGCCGAGCGCGGTCGGATCCGAGGTGTAGGCGCGGGCGCGCACTTCGCCTCTCAAGCCCTGAGCCGCGCCGATAGTGGCCATCAATACCGGGTTTTGCAGTTTCGTCATGGTCTCTTCGCCGATTACCGGAATTATGCAGCAGATCTAAGGTGCTACAGCGATCCCTGCGTGTCAGATGTAACGCGTTGGGCCGTAGTTGCGTTCTCTCATAGGCTGAACGTCAGCCGATGGGAAATGAAAAACGGGCGGCATGTTGCCATGCCGCCCGTTTTTGACAGTCACAAGGACCGATTATTCAGAAGCAGCAGCAGCGGCGTCAGCTGCCTTCTGTGCCTTTTCGGCAGCACGCTCCTGAGCGCGCTTGCCCGGCTTTGCCTTCTCCGGATTGTTCTTGGCGTCGCGCGTTGCGATGCCAGCTTCGGCGAGGAAGCGCAGAACGCGGTCGGTCGGCTGTGCGCCGTGATCGAGCCAATGCTTGATGCGCTCGGCCTTCAGTTCAACGCGCTTAGCGTCGTCCTTGGCGAGCATCGGGTTCCAGGAGCCGAGGGTTTCCAGGAAACGGCCGTCGCGCGGCGAGCGAGCGTCGGCAACAACAACGTGGTAGTACGGGCGCTTCTTGGAACCACCGCGGGCGAGACGAATTTTCAGTGCCATGTTAATTCTCCTTAGGCTTTTCTTGACCGCTTCGTTTGGGCGGCATGTTCGTTTCTATCGTACGTGTCGCAGGCGCTCTCTCGATAAGCCGCTGCACGCATTTCGGGATCACGCCTTCAGATCGGCAGCGATCTGTTCGTGATGCCGGATGACTTCCTTGATGACGAAGTTCAGGAACTTCTCGGCGAAATCCGGGTCCAGATTGGCGTCCTTTGCCAGACGGCGCAGGCGTTCGATCTGGTATTCTTCGCGCGCCGGATCAGCCGGCGGCAGGTCGTACTTGGCCTTCAGCACGCCGACTTCCTTGGTGCAGCGGAAGCGTTCGGCCAGCATGTGCACCAGTGCAGCATCGATATTGTCGATGGACTGGCGATAGTTGCCCAATTGGGCTTTGACGTCTGGATCAATCATGGTGTCAGCGATCCTTTTCACTTCTTCTTAGGCAAACCTGGAAGGCCCGGGAAACCACCGCCGAGGCCGGGGAGCTTGGCGCCGCCCAGACCGGGCAGGCCACCGCCGCCACCGAGGCCCGGCAGGCCGCCGGGACGGCCGAGGCCAGCGGCTTCGGCCTGCTTCTGCAGGGCTTCAAGCTGCTTGGGGTCGATGTTCGACAGGTCGGGCATGCCGCCCATGCCGCCGCCGAGGCCCATCTTGCCGGCAAGGCCGCCCATCAGCTGCTTCATCATGCCGCCTTTGCCCTTGCCGCCCATCATCTTCATCATGTCCGCCATCTGGCGGTGCATCTTCAGAAGCTTGTTGATGTCGGAGGCGTCGGTGCCGGAGCCGCTGGCGATGCGCTTCTTGCGGGAGTGCTTCAAGAGGTCCGGATTGGCGCGCTCCGCCTTAGTCATCGAGGAGATGATGGCGAGCTGGCGCTTGAACAGGCGGTCGTCGAGGCCGGCAGCGGCCATCTTGTCCTTCATGCCCGACATGCCGGGCATCAGGCCCATAATGCCGCCCATGCCGCCCATTTTCTGCATCTGGCCGAGCTGATCGGCCAGGTCGTTCAGATCGAACTTGCCCTTGGCCATCTTGGCAGCCATGGCGGCTGCCTTTTCGGCGTCGATATTCTCGGCGGCCTTTTCGACTAGCGAGACGATGTCGCCCATGCCGAGGATGCGGTCGGCGATACGGCGGGGATGGAATTCTTCCAGCTCGCCCATCTTTTCGCCGACACCGATCAGCTTGATCGGCTTGCCCGTCACCGCGCGCATCGAAAGGGCCGCACCGCCGCGGCCGTCGCCGTCCATACGGGTCAGCACGAGACCGGTGATCCCGACGCGTTCGTCGAAGTTGCGGGCGAGATTGACAGCGTCCTGACCGGTCAAGCTATCGGCGACCAGAAGGATTTCGTGCGGGTTAGACTTCTTCTTGATATCCGCCATCTCGACCATGAGCGGCTCGTCGATATGCGTACGGCCGGCGGTATCGAGGATGACGACGTCATGGCCACCAAGTTTGGCGGCCTGCACGGCGCGTGCGGCAATATCGGTCGGAGACTGGCCAGCGATGACGGGCAGCGTGTCGATGCCGGTCTGGACGCCGAGCTGGCGCAGCTGCTCCTGCGCTGCCGGACGGCGCGTGTCGAGCGAGGCCATCAGGACCTTCTTGCGGTCGCGGCTCGTCAGGCGATTGGCGATCTTTGCCGTGGTGGTGGTCTTACCGGAGCCTTGCAGACCGACCATCATGACGACGACCGGGGCCGGCGCATTGAGATCGATGCCAACGCCTTCGCCGCCGAGCATTTCGATCAGCTCGTCATGGACGATCTTGACGACCATCTGGCCGGGCTTGATCGACTTCAGGATCTCGGCGCCGACGGCCTTTTCGCGGACGCGGTCGGTAAAGGAACGAACGACATCCAGCGCCACGTCGGCTTCCAAAAGCGCGCGGCGAACCTCGCGAAGTGCTGCGGAAACATCGGCTTCCGAAAGCGCGCCGCGGCCTGTCAGTCCATTCAGAATGGAACCAAGACGGTCCTGGAGGTTTTCAAACATCAGTTCTTCCTTATCGATCGCTCGGGATTTGGACCTGGCGCAACCTGCGCGGCTCCTCGCCCGAAAACGTCGTGCTTTTCCATGACGAAAACAAGACGCAAAGCCAAAAAGCACCCGAGGGCGCATCGCGCTGTCGGGTGTTGACCTCCGGGATCTCTTTATACCTTTATGGGTCCCGGTCGGTGGCTCGGAGGCTTGTGCTCGTCGCAGATTGCGGGCGATAAACAGGAAAAGCCCGGCAAAGTCAACCCAAGAGCGGGAAATGCCTGGGATGTCGGGCCGATATCGCTATATGAACATTGTTTTATCGACAATGCCGGCCTCGAAACCCTGTACCGAACCCCGCCATCAGACGATTCCCCGAGATAGTTCCGTATGAATGATGCAGCCCTGACCGATCTTCTTGCCGCCTGTCGCGCTTATGTCGGCGGTCGCGTCGACCCGCGCTTCAATGCGGCGGCGCAGGCCTTTTATGCGGGCGCCAAGGCTCAGCCCAAGATCGTGGCGCGTGCGGCGCGCGAGCTTGGTCGTCTGCCGCCGCCTGGCGCTGCGATCCTTGCCAATATGCTCGGCACAATCCTCGAGAAGGGCGGGGCGGTGGAGCGCAGCGGCGCGGCCGTGTGGGATCTCTATACGACGTGGCTGCCGCAGATCCATCGCGGCTTTGCTGGCCGCAAGGAGCTGAGCCTGCGGCAAAGGCAGCTGCTGGATGCCTTCCAGCTGCTCAGCCAGTCTGCGGTTTCACACCTCTCCGCCATGCCGCAGGAGCGGGCGCTCGCCGCCGGCAACAAGACGCTGATGGCGCAGCTTGCCGAGCTGCAGGACTACACGCCGGGTGCGGCATGGGTTCGCCAGGTGCTCCTCAGCTGCAGCGATGCTCTGCTCGTGCTGCATCTGCCGAGCAAGCAGGGTTTTCGTCTGCGATACGATAATATCGTCAACGGCTTTCATCTGTTCACGCTCATCCAGGCGGCCTTCGGCGAGACATTGCCCGGCGGCCGGGCGCCCAACCGGTTCATTATCGATATGGCGCGCTGCGTGACGGTGGCTGAGGAGGGCAATGACGAGCCCTGGTGGCGCTACGAGACGGTTCGACCGGATGCGTCGGGCCTCGTCGAGATTTCCGGCGAGGCATCCGTTGAGACGATTGCCCGCATCGATGGCCGGCAAGTCATCCTGCTTTCGGCTCCTCGTGAAGGGGCAGCACTTTGGGATACGAGCTTCTTCACCCCGCAGCTTTTCGCCATGCCGGCGAATGTCGTGTTTGAGGAGAGGCTGACGGCGCAAGAAGTGGAGGAATGGCTCGCGAAAGTCGGCGTGCCGATCGGATCGCAGGAAGCCAATACGCCATGACGGGCTCCGGCAAGAAGAACCCGTACTATCAAGGCCCGGTTTCGGACCATTTCGATGGCCGGCACTTTTTCAATCCCGGCGGCATCGCGCCGGGTAACGCGTTCGATCTGCTGAGATGGCAGTTCGCCGGCGGCCGGGTGCGCTGGCCAAATACCGTCATCAGCGCCTTTCCCCCGGCCAAGCCCGACCGGAATGTCTTCGGCGAGCAAATGCGGGTGACCATGGTCGGGCATGCGTCGATGCTGGTGCAGATTGCAGGGCTGAACATTTTGACCGATCCGGTCTGGTCCGAACGGGTCAGCCCCTTCCGTTCCGTTGGGCCGAAGCGCGTGGTGCCGCCCGGCATCCGCTTCGAAGACCTGCCGCATATCGACCTCGTGCTGGTGACGCATAATCACTACGATCATCTCGATCTGGAAACGTTAGCTCGGCTGCACCAGGCGCATCAGCCAAGGATCGTGACGCCGCTCGGCAACGACACGATAATCCGCCATGCCGCTCCCGAAGCCGAGATTACTGTGGTCGACTGGGGCGATCGCATCGGCGTCAAGGCCGGCGTCACCATCGATGTCGAGCCCTGCCATCACTGGTCGGCGCGGGGCATGGGCGACCGGCGCATGGCGCTCTGGGCGGCATTCGTGCTCACCACGCCATCGGGCAAAATTTATCATGTCGGCGACACCGGCTTTCACAATGGCATCAACTATGAAGCCGCCGCCCGCAAGCATGGCGGTTTCCGCCTCGCCATCCTGCCGTTCGGCGCTTACGAGCCGCGCTGGTTCATGAAGGGGCAGCACCAGAATCCGGAAGAGGCGGTGAAGGGCATGAAGCTCTGCAATGCAGCCTATGTCGCCGGGCATCACTTCGCGACCTTCCAGCTGACGGATGAGGGCATCGATGCGCCGGTTCAGGCGTTGGATGCGGCGTTGAAGTCAGAAGGCGTCGAGCCGGACCGGTTTCGTCCACTGAGGGCAGGCGAAGTCTTCGAGGTCCCCGTCGTTTGACCGAGGATGCATGAGGGTAAAAAAGCCGCCCCAAAGGACAGGGCGGCTTTTGCAAAGAGCTTTAGGACAGACAGACTTTACTGCTTGATTTCGGGCTCGACCAGCTTTGCCAGATTTTGCAGCGATTCCTGCCAGCCGAGATAGCAGGCTTCTGGTGGAATGACGTCTGGCACGCCGGCCTGGGTGATGTTCACTTCGGTCCCGACCATGACCTTCTTCAGTGTGACGGTCACTTCCATTTCGCCCGGCAGGTTCGGGTCGTCGAACTTGTCGGTGTAGCGCACCAGCTCGCCCGGGATGAGCTCGCGGAAATCGCCGCCGAAGGAATGGCTTTCGTTTGTCGTGAAATTGCGGAAGGACATTTTGAAGGTGCCGCCGACGCTCGGTTCCAGATGATGCACGGTGCAGGCGAAGCCGTTCGGCGGGAGCCACTTGGCGAGCGCGTCCGCCTCGATGAATGCGCGATAGACCTTCTGCGGACTGGTGGCCAGAACGCGATGCAGGCGTATAGTATTCGGCATGGCTGTGTTCCTTCTGACTGAATTGACGGAGTGGACGAGCCTAGGACGAGTGTGCATTGGGCAATCCGACACGGGGTCGATGCTTTTTTCGAAAAATGTTCGGTCAGCATGAAACCGATGGCAATGACATATGTCGGAAGCCGACGGTTGCCATGCCTCCACGCACAACAATCTCCAATCGGCGCCGTTACCCCTCCTGCGCCTGATGCCGATTGGCGCTTGCCTCCAGTATTCCGTGCCTGTTGCCGTTTGCAACGAAATGTTCCCGCAACCATTTTGCTGCCGGGCCGGCCGGCCGTTGTTTGTGCCAGACAAGCTCGAGGGCGACCGGGTGGGCGCCGCTGTCGAAGAGCGGCCGGGGCGTTGCCAGTTCCGGCGCTAGCGGCGAGTTTGCCAGAATATGCGCCGGAATGAGTGCCCAGCCGATGCCCTGCCGCAAGATTTGAAGAATGACCCAATGGCTCTCGACCCACCAGACCTCGGCGGCAACCCTAACCTGGTGTCTTCTCACGACGTCGCGGCGCTTGGTGACCATGATCTGGCGATGGCGCTTCAGGTCCTCCCAGCTCACGGTACTTTCCGCAAGCGGATGGTCCCGCCCGCAGACCATGATGAGCGGGACCCAGCCGATGGTGACGAAATCGAGCTCGGGCGGGAGCTGCTCTTCCCGCCACATCACCCCGATATCTGCCTCGCCTTCGAGAACCATTCCAGTGATGGCCTGCGAATGGGGAGATAGAAGCTCCAGCTCGACATGCGGAAATCGATCCGCGAAGTCAGCAAAGAGACTGCCGATCGCAGGCTCAGGATAGAATTCGTCGATCGCGACGACCAGACGCGTCTCGATGTGCTCGTCAAAGCTCCTGGCAACGCCGATCAGGTGCTCGCGACGATCCAGGAGCAGCTTGGCCTCGGGGAGCAGTCTCGTTCCTGCTTCGGTCAGGGTCGGGTTTCGTGTCGCGCGGCTGAAGAGCTTGATGCCGAGATCGTCTTCCAGTGAAGAGATCAATAGGCTGACGGCGGACTGCGCCTTGCGCAATCGCCGTGCTGCAGCCGAGAAGGACCCGTTTTCCGCAGCCGCGACGAAAGCTTCCAGTTGCTCCAGCGAAACGTCCATCTATCAGAATTCCAGATAGTTTCTAACTTTATAGCCCCAATCTATCTGATAGAAGGGCGGCCGACAACAAATATAGGAACTTGAAAAATGCGCAGTTTCGGAGATCGTGTTCGGCACGCCGTTCTGTTTGAACTTATCGGCCTGGCCACCTTCACGCCGCTCGCGGCAATCGTCTTCAATCAGCCTATCGCCCATATGGGTGTTATCGGCGTGGTCGGGGCGACCGTGGCGACACTATGGAACTTCATCTACAATCTCGGCTTCGACCGCGCGCTGATGCGTTTGCGCGGCAAGGTCCAGAAGACCATCGGTATCCGGATTATCCACACCGTGCTTTTCGAAGCGGGCCTCGTGGTCATCCTGATCCCGTTCATTGCCTGGTATCTTCAGATCACGCTCTTTGCGGCGCTTCTGATGGATATTGCAGTGGTCACCTTCTATCTGGTCTACGCCTTCGTCTTCAACATCGCCTATGATTGGGCGTTTCCGATCAAGGAAGCGTCTCAAGATGAGCATGCCTTAGCAGCGACTGCCCGATAACTGGATCCAACAACCGAGATTCCGGCGTTGTCGTGCCCAAGTGCCCGACGACGCCAACGCAGCAACGGCCACGCCTCCACCAACACGTTGGCGACGATGCCGTCGCTTCCTGTCTCTCGCCGTGTGACGTCGAGAGACCATCACCCCACTGGTAATTCCCCCGCGTTTCCGCCATATACAGCTCGACAATAGGAATGATCCCATGAGCAATACGGTCGAATTCGCAAGGATGAACGGGCTTGGCAACAAGATCCTGGTCGTCGACATGCGCGGCCGCAAGGATGTGGTGACGGCGGCGGCGGCGATTGCGCTCAATGCCGATCCAGCAACCCAGTTCGACCAGATCATGGCGATCCACGACCCCAAGGTGCAGGGCACCGATGCCTGGATCGACATTCTGAACTGCGATGGCACGAAGGCGCAGGCCTGCGGCAACGGCACGCGTTGCGTCGTGCAGGCGCTGGCGGCCGAAACCGGCAAGAAGGTTTTCACCTTCCAGACTGTCGCCGGCATCCTGAATGCGAGAGAGCACGAAGACGGCACGATTTCGGTCGACATGGGCACGCCCGTCTTTGCCTGGGACAAGATCCCGCTTGCCGAGGAATTCGCCGACACCAGCCGCATCGAACTGCAGATCGGGCCGATCGACAGTCCCGTGCTGCATTCGCCCTCGGTCGCCTCGATGGGTAATCCGCATGCGATCTTCTGGGTGGACAAGGACCCGATGTCCTTCGATCTCGATCGGTTCGGCCCGTTGCTCGAAAACCATCCGATGTTTCCCGAGCGCGCCAATATCACGCTGGCGCAGGTGCTTTCGCCGACGCTTGTGCGCACCCGCACCTGGGAGCGCGGCGCCGGCCTGACGCTTGCCTGCGGTTCGGCGGCTTGCGCCACGGCCGTTAGTGCCGCCCGCACCGGCCGCACCGGCCGAAAGGTGACGATCGACGTCGCCTCCGCGCCGGCACCAGGCAAGCTCACCATCGAATGGGTTGAAAGCAACGATCATGTTGTCATGACGGGGCCTGCCGAATGGGAATGGTCCGGCATGGTCGACCCGGTGACCGGCAGCTTCTCGCGCGATGAAGAGCAGGGGGCTCAGGCGCGGTGAGCGGGGTCGAGGTCATTACCTTCGGCTGTCGCCTCAATACCTACGAATCCGAAGTGATGAGAGCCGAGGCGGAAAAAGCCGGGCTCAACAATGCCATTCTGGTCAATACGTGTGCCGTGACGGGCGAGGCCGTACGTCAGGCGCGTCAGGCCATCCGCCGGGCGCGGCGCGACAATCCGCATGCCCGCATCATCGTGACAGGCTGCGCCGCGCAGACCGAGAAGCAGACCTTCGCCGAAATGGCCGAGGTGGATGCCGTGCTCGGCAACGAGGAGAAGCTGAAGAGCGCCTCATATCGCGCCCTGCCGGATTTTGGCGTTTCGGCGGAAGAGAAGCTGCGCGTCAACGACATCATGAGCGTGCGGGCAACCGCGCCGCAGATGATCCGCCATATCGACGGCCATGTGCGCGCGTTCATCCAGGTGCAGAATGGCTGCGACCATCGCTGCACCTTCTGCATCATTCCCTATGGCCGTGGTAATTCGCGCTCGGTACCGATGGGCGCTGTCGTCGATCAGGCACGCAATCTGGTCGAAAGCGGCTATCGCGAGATCGTGTTGACCGGCGTCGATGCCACGAGCTATGGTGCCGACCTGCCGGGAACGCCGACGCTCGGGCTGCTTGCCAAGACGCTGCTGAAGCAGATCCCGGAAATCCGCCGGCTGCGGCTGTCGTCGATCGACAGCATCGAGGCCGATCAGCATCTGATGGATCTCATTGCTGATGAACCGCGCTTCATGCCGCATCTGCATCTCTCGCTACAGCATGGCGATGACATGATCCTCAAGCGGATGAAGCGGCGACATTCGCGCGCTGACGCTCTCGGCTTCATAGGGGATGTGCGCCGCTTGCGCCCCGAGACGAGTTTTGGCGCCGATATGATCGCCGGCTTTCCGACAGAGACGGAAGAGATGTTCGCAAATGCCGTCGGTCTGGCTGAAGAGGCTGGTATCGCGCATCTGCATGTCTTCCCCTATAGCCCGCGGCCCGGCACGCCGGCGGCCCGCATGCCGCAGCTCGATCGCAGCCTGATCAAGGAACGCGCTGCCCGCCTACGCGAGGCTGGACAAAGATTGCATCAGGCCCATCTGGACAAGATGGTCGGCACGCGGCAATGGCTGCTTGTGGAGAATGGCGGGCTGGCGCATACGGAAAACTTCACGCTTGTCGCCACCCCCGGCCTTCGGCCGCGCGACCTTGTGCAGGTCGCAATCACCGGCCACAATGGCAAGCACCTCGACATGCAACTTCTGGCCGCCGACGCGGCCTAATGCTTCAACGGACACTTCATGGCGCTCGGTTTCATCAAAAAAGTCTTCACCTTCGGCCGCGAAAAGCCGGCCGAGGAGCAGGCGCCTGCGGAGGTTTCGCAGAAGGTTGAGGCGGCTGTTGTCGAGCAGGAGGTAGATGTTTCGCCGGCTTCCGAGTTTGTCGAGCCTGCGTTACCCCCCTCTGTCCCTTCGGGACATCTCCCCCGCGAGGGGGGAGATCGGCTGGAGAGCAACGCGCCGGCTGAACAAGAGCAGCAAGCTGAAGAACACGCAGAGACAGTCTCTTCAAGCGAACCAGAGTTGTCGGAACGGTCTCCTGAAATTCGCGCAACCGAAGCGGAACATGCTGTTGATGCTGAAGTCAATGTAGTTTCGGAAGAGCGCCCCATTGAACTGACCTCCCCCCTTGTGGGGGAGATGTCCGACAGAACAGAGGGGGGTGACGAAGTCTCGGCACCCTCGGAACCTTCGTCGGACAACGAGGAAACCCTAGCTACCCCAGAACTCTCCTCGGAAAACACCGACACCTCAGCAGAAGCCCCCATCCTCCCCAAGGGCTTTTCCACCGCTGCTTCCGTTCCAGCACCGGTTCCTGAAGCACCAAAACAGAAACTCTCCTGGTTCCAGCGCCTGCGCGCCGGGCTTGCGCGCACTTCGTCGCAGCTGACCGGGCAGATCGCCGCGCTTTTCACCAAGCGCAAGCTTGACGACCAGACGCTGCAGGATCTGGAAGATCTGCTGATCCAGGCCGATCTTGGCGTCGAAACGGCGATGCGCGTCACCGATACTCTGGCATCCGAGCGTTACGGCAAGGATGTGACCAGCGAAGACGTCGGCCGCATCATGGCTCAGGAAATCGCCAAGGTGCTGAAGCCGGTCGCAAAGCCCCTGCAGCTCGATCTCAGCCACAAGCCGCATGTCATCCTCGTCGTCGGCGTCAATGGCACCGGCAAGACCACGACGATCGGCAAGCTGGCGGCAAAGCTCTCCGGCGCCGGACTGAAGGTCATGGTCGCCGCAGGCGACACCTTCCGTGCCGCCGCCATCGAGCAATTGAAGATCTGGGCCGAGCGTACGAAATCTGAATTCATCGGCACCAAGCTTGGCGCGGATGCTGCCGGCCTTGCCTTCGATGCCTTCCAGCAGGCGAAGGCCAATAAGAGCGACGTTTTGATCATCGATACGGCCGGCCGTCTGCAAAACAAGGCGGAGCTGATGGCCGAGCTTGAGAAGATCGTGCGTGTGCTCGGCAAGCTCGATCCGGATGCGCCGCATACCGTGCTGCAGACGCTCGATGCCACCACAGGCCAGAACGCGCTGAACCAGGTGGAAATCTTCCGCAATATCGCCGGCGTCAACGGGCTGATCATGACGAAGCTCGACGGCACGGCGCGTGGCGGCATTCTCGTTGCCATCTCGGCCAAGCACAAACTTCCGGTCTATTTCATCGGCGTCGGTGAAGGTGTAGACGATCTTGAGCCATTCGAGGCTGAGGATTTCGCCAATGCCATCGCCGGCACGGGCGCTGGAAACAGCCAATGAACGACAATAATAAGCTTGATGACAGGGAAAGTGCCGCAATGACGACCAGTGACCGCGATCTCGCCCCAAGCGCCGCCGACAAACATCATCCCCTGTTGAAGCTGGTGCTGGAACTCGGGCCTTTGCTGGTGTTCTTCTTCGGCAATTTGCGCGGCGAGTGGCTGGTGCAGCATTTTCCGCAGCTGGCGGCGCTTGGCGGGCCGCTTTTCGTCGCAACTGGCCTGTTCATGGCAGCAACCGTGCTTTCGCTCATCGTTTCGAAGGTCATGCTCGGCCATCTGCCGCTGATGCCCTTCGTATCGGGTATTGTGGTGCTCGTCTTCGGCGCGCTCGGCATCTATCTACAGAACGAAACCTTCATCAAGATGAAGCCGACCATCGTCAACGCGCTGTTCGGCGTCGCGCTGCTCGGCGGTCTCGCCTTCGGCAAGTCGCTGCTCGGTTATGTCTTCAATGCCGCCTTTCAGCTCGATGCCGAAGGCTGGCGCAAGCTAACGCTGCGCTGGGGCATCTTCTTCTTCGTTCTCGCCGTGCTCAACGAAGTCGTCTGGCGCGGTTCGAACTGGTACTACCTGCCCGACGTCAAGGCTGCGGACAGTCTCTGGGTCAACTTCAAGGTCTGGGGAACGATGCCGATCACCATTCTCTTCACCTTGTCGCAGATGCCGCTGATCATGAAGCACACGATCGAGCAGCCGGCGGACAACGGGAAATGAGTCGGGCGGTCGATGACCGAAGCCGCCAGCAGCTGAGCTTCTGGTTCCTCGCCTGCACAATCATCCTGCTCCTACAGATCGTCGCGGAACACATGATGGGCCGTGTGGCGATCTGCACATGCGGCTATGTAAAGCTCTTCGAGCCGATGGTGAACTCAAGCGGCAACTCGCAGCATATCGCCGACTGGTACACCCCGTCGCACATCATTCACGGTTTCCTTTTCTTCGGGCTGACGCATCTGATCATGCGTGGCAAGCCGCTGTCGATGCGGCTCTTCGTTGCCATGCTGATCGAGTCCGGCTGGGAGCTGTTGGAAAACTCCCCAATCATCATCGACCGCTATCGCGCGACAACGATCTCGCTCGACTATGTCGGCGACAGCATTCTCAACTCGGCAATGGATGCCGTGTTCATGGTGGTCGGCTTCCTGTTCGCATGGCGCGCGCCAGTGATGGCGACAGTTGTCATCGCCATCTTCTTCGAGCTGCTCACCGGCTGGCTGATCCGCGACAATCTCACGCTCAATGTGCTGATGCTGGTCTGGCCGGTCGAAGCAATCAAGACCTGGCAGGGCGGGATTTAACGAGTCTTTGAATCCAGTGGCATCGGTTCAAGTCGCTGCCAAAAATCGCCATAAAATTGCATCTACACTTCCCGCTATTGCGCTGGCGCGAAATTGCCCTGGCGTCTGGGATCTTGCGAGGGCATATGTCGAGCATCGCAGTTGCAACTTTATTGGCAGTTATTGCATCCAAGTCGCCGGCAGGTTTTTCCGATGCTGGCCGGCTACTTGCCGATTGCGGCGACTCCCGGCAGTTTGTTTCCGGCTACGTCATTGGCTGGCTGGACAAGTGGAGCCGCGATGAACTTGTTGCTCGTCGCGGGATTGCCGAGTCGATTCCGAATGCCAGAGCGATGACGAACTGGGCATATTTCGGCGATTCTGTTGGCGTAAACATGTGTATTCCACCCCAGATCGATGCCGCAAAGATAAGCGACATGCTCTGTGATTTTCTCAATCGCAATTCGACACTTAAGGACGTTCCGGCGGAAGAAGTCATGAGCACATTCGCCGGATTGAATTTTTTGTGCGACACCAAATAAGCGTTCGTCATCCGAACAGACCGCCGAAAGGAGCTTGCCCTAGGAAGCGGACTTCCCCTGCGCCTTCGCTATGGCTGGATAGAGCCCTTCCTTCAGGCTGGTGGGCGTGAAGGGGCCGACCTGTTTGTAGAGGATCGTGCCATCGGGCGAGACGAGGTAGGATTCCGGAATGCCGTAGACGCCCCAGTCGATGGCGGCGGTGCCGTTGGGGTCGATGCCGATGGCGTTGTAGGGATTGCCGAGTTCGCCAAGGAAACGGAGCGCGTTCTCGCTCGTGTCCTTGTAATTGATCGCCACGATGTTGAGCTGGCCGCTCTTGGCAAGTTCCTTCAGCACCGGATGCTCGTCGCGGCAGGGGATGCACCAGGAAGCAAAAACGTTGACGAGCGTCAGCTTGCCCTTGATGGCATCATCGGTCAGCGCCGGCAGGTTGGAACCTTCGAGTGGGGGCAGAGCCAGTTTCGGCGCTTTCGTACCGATAAGCGCCGAGGGGATGGCAGAAATATCGGTGCCGTGCACTTCCTGATCATACATGACCTTGCCGACGGCAAGAGCGATGCAGGCAAAGACGATCAGCGGAATTAGCGCGAGAAGATAGCGGGCGGTGCCGCTGGATTTCGGCTGATCCTTATTGCCGGCATCGGTAGTCATTTCGTCTCGCTCTCGGGCGCGCGTTGCGAGCGGCGGCGGATTCCGGAGGCTTCCAGCGCGGCGAGTTCGCGGCGGCGCAGGCGCCCGTCGATCCATACCCAGCCAATGATGGCAAGGGTCATGAAGGCGGCAAAGCCATAGGAGCCGTAGACGTAGAAAGGATGTGACATGCTATTCCTCCCGGTTCGCCATGCGCGCGGCGATGCGGCGTTGCGCGGTGATACGGCGGCGCCAGATCTCGTTGCGGATCGCCATCAGATGCAGGGTGAAGAACAGCAGCGTGAAGGCTAGCGCCATAGTGAAAAGCGGCCAGAGGAATTCAGCGTCGATAGCCGGGCCATCCACGCGCATGATGCTTTCCGATTGATGCAGCGTATTCCACCAGTCCACGGAAAACTTGATGATCGGGATATTGATGAAGCCGACCAGCGTCAGGATGGATGCGACGCGGGCAGCCTTGGACGGATCGTCCATGGCGCGATTGAGCGCGATCAGGCCGAGATACATCAGGAACAGGATGAAGACCGAGGTCAGGCGCGCATCCCAAACCCAATAGGTGCCCCACATCGGCTTACCCCAAAGCGAGCCCGTGACCAGCGCGATCAGCGTGAAGGCGGCGCCGAGCGGTGCTGCCGTCTTGCCGGCGACATCGGCGAGCGGATGGCGCCAGACCAGTGTGCCGATCGCCGACATGCTCATGATCGTGTAGCACATCATCGACAGCCAAGCGGCCGGAACGTGAATATACATGATGCGGACGGTATCGCCCTGCTGGTAGTCGCCCGAGGTCGTAAAGGATAGATAGAGGCCGATTGCGAAAAGCACGGCCGAGATGGCCGCCAACCAGGGTATGAGACGCGCCGAAAAGGCCAGAAACCGTGTGGGGTTGGCGAGGTCGGAAAAACGGCTGATCGCAGGGCTGATATCGCTCATGCGGCTTGTTTAACCCGATATGGCTTTTCCGGCAATCGACCGCTTAGCCTCAGATCGACGAAACAGTATCTGCGTTAGAGCCTTTCCGCTTTTCTTCGAAACGCGACAACGCTCTATCCTTTTGTTCTTACGTAATTCCGGACGGAAAACCGCTTCGCACTTTTCCTGGAATTGCTCTGATCAATCAGTCGTGTTCCGCAATGCCAAGGCGGCAGCGGCCGGGCCGAGGACGGCGAAGAACAGTGTGAGCGCGATCAGGATCAGGAATGGCGGCAGGAAGGGCTGCGGTCCTTCGACGGCGGCATAGGTGGCGCTGACGCCGAAGATCAGCACGGGAATGGTGAGCGGCAACACCAGGATGGAGACCAGCAGCCCGCCGCGCGGCAGGGCCACAGCCACGGCAGCTCCCACCGCGCCGATGAAGGTGATCGCCGGAGAGCCGACGAGCAACGTCGCTGCGGTCGCGCCGATCGCCGCCTCGTTCATATTCATAAAGAGACCGAGCAGGGGGGAGGCGATGACGAGCGGCAGGCCGGTCGCCACCCAATGCGCTGCGCATTTGGTGAAAACCGTGAGGACCAGCGGCGTTTCCTGCATGACGAGCAGATCGAGCGAGCCGTCATCGCGCTCGGCCTGGAACAGACGGTCGAGGCCGAGAAGGCTTGCGAGCAGCGCGCCGATCCAGACGATGGCTGGGCCGATGCGCGAGAGAAGTTTTAGGTCCGGGCCGACGCCAAAAGGGATAACGGCGACGACGGTGAGGAAGAAAAGGATGCCGATCAGCGCCCCGCCGCCGGCGCGAACCGAAAGTCTGAGGTCGCGGAGGAAGAGGGCGATCATGGGGTGCGGCTTTCAAAGTGAATCGGGGAATTGCCTTTCGCCTGGCTCCAGGCGGGAGAAGCGTTTGCTTCTCGCCACCCCCCTCTGCCCCTTTGGGGCATCTCCCCCACAAGGGGGGAAATCGGTAGCTCGCTGCTCACTCGGCGCCAAGCACCGACGTTCGATACTCGCAGATCATATCGAGGTTGCTTTGGGCACGCAGCTGCAGCCCACAATCTCCCCCCTTGGGAGGGAGGTGTCTCGGCAGTGACAGAGGGGGGTAACTCACCGCGCAGCGATGAGCTTCTCCGAAGGGACAGAGGAGGGTATCGAAGGTGTGGCGTAGGCAAAAACATAGGACTCACCCCCACATGCCCTCGCTCACACCGGCAAACCCCGTCATCCGCATCTCCTGCACATTCTCCAAGCCAAGCGGTTGGTGCGTTGCAGCGAGAATAATGCCGCCACTCTTCTGATGCGCTGTAATCAGTTTCGCGAAGAGCTGGTCGGCCGAGCTGTCCAGTGCTGCCGTCGGTTCGTCGAGGATCCAGATCGGACGGTAAGCGACCAGAAGCTTGGCAAAAGCGATTCGCCGCTGCTGGCCTGCGGAGAGGTAGCCGAAAGGCAGCTGCATGATGCTGGCGAGCCCGACGGCATCGACAGACTCATCGACATCCAGGCCGCTGCCGCCCGGCATATCGCCGAGGAAGGTCTTCCAGAACGTCAGGTTTTCAGCCACGGTCAGCTCGGATTTCATCGCATTACGGTGGCCGAGATAGTGGCTGGCTTCGCCTGCCGGGCGGGCAGTTTCGCCGTCCTTTCCGGTAAATGTGACGGTGCCTTTATCCTGCCTGAGAAGGCCTGCCACAACGCGCAGAAGTGTCGATTTTCCCGACCCGTTGCGGCCTGTCAGAACGAGGGCATCTCCATCAGCCAAGTTGAAGGAAACATTCAAGAAAATCAGGTCTTCGCCCCGCCTTGCCGCCAGATTTTCAGCGCTTAGATGCATTCGCTCAGGCTTTCCCCGTTTTCGTTGCTGCAACGCGCAAAAAATTGTCAAAATTTGCGCTTTGCCACTCTGGCAAGTCTTTACGAAATTATCTATAAGACCTGCAACCACGCCAGCGGTCGGCGTGAATTTCATCCTTGCGCCGAACATAAGGTTTTCTCCTTACGTGCGGACAGCGGAAATGGCCGTACCCGCATCCTGATGTGCATAAAGTGCATAGGCGTTCGCACGACTGTGTTGGCTATCAGAAACGGGGTATCTCGTGTCTAAATCTCTTGACAGTTTCAAGTGTCGTTCCACGTTGACCGTGGGCGGGAAAGACTATGTCTATTTCAGCCTGCCCAAGGCTGAAGCCAATGGTCTGCCCGGTGTTTCCAAGCTGCCTTACTCCATGAAGGTGCTTCTGGAAAACCTGCTGCGTTTTGAAGACGGGCAGTCGGTCACGAAGGAACATATCCTTGCCGTCGCCGAATGGCTGACCAACAAGGGCACCGTCGAGAACGAAATCGCTTATCGCCCGGCACGCGTGCTGATGCAGGACTTCACCGGTGTTCCGGCCGTTGTCGACCTTGCTGCCATGCGCGACGCCATGGTCTCCCTCGGCGGCGATCCGGAAAAGATCAACCCGCTCGTCCCCGTCGATCTCGTCATCGACCACTCCGTCATCGTCGACGAATTCGGCACGCCGCAGGCTTTTGCCAAGAACGTCGAGCTCGAATATCAACGCAACGGCGAACGCTACCGCTTCCTGAAGTGGGGCCAGCAGGCATTCAAGAATTTCCGCGTCGTTCCTCCCGGCACCGGCATCTGTCACCAGGTGAACCTCGAATATCTCGGCCAGACCGTCTGGACGAAGGAAGAGGACGGCGAAACGATCGCTTATCCCGACACCTGCGTCGGTACCGATTCGCACACGACTATGATCAACGGTCTCGGCGTTCTCGGCTGGGGCGTTGGCGGTATCGAAGCTGAAGCTGCCATGCTCGGCCAGCCGGTCTCCATGCTGCTTCCGGAAGTCATCGGCTTCAAGCTCACCGGCAAGCTCAAGGAAGGCGTCACCGCGACCGACCTAGTTCTGACCGTCGTGCAGATGCTGCGCAAGAAGGGCGTTGTTTCCAAGTTCGTCGAATTCTTCGGCCCTGGCCTCGACAACATGCCGCTCGCAGATCGTGCCACCATCGGCAACATGGGTCCGGAATACGGCGCGACCTGCGGCTTCTTCCCGGTCGACAAGGAAACACTGAACTACCTCAACATGTCCGGCCGCGCCAAGGACCGTATCGCGCTCGTCGAAGCCTATTCCAAGGCTCAGGGCATGTGGCGTGACAATGACGGTTCCGACCTCGTCTTCACCGACACGCTGGAACTCGACCTTGGCGACGTCGTGCCGTCTATGGCTGGCCCGAAGCGTCCGGAAGGCCGTATCGCGCTGGAAAACATTGCTTCCGGCTTCGCCACTTCGCTGGAAACCGAATACAAGAAGCCCGGCCAGCTTTCCAACCGCTACGCGGTCGAAGGCACGGATTTCGATATCGGCCATGGTGACGTTGCCATCGCTGCCATCACCTCCTGCACCAACACCTCCAACCCGTCGGTTCTGATCGCTGCCGGCCTTCTCGCCCGCAACGCCGTTGCCAAGGGCCTGAAGACCAAGCCGTGGGTCAAGACCTCTCTGGCACCGGGATCGCAGGTCGTCGGCGAATATCTTGCCAAGTCTGGCCTGCAGGCTGATCTCGACAAGCTCGGCTTCAACCTGGTCGGCTTCGGCTGCACCACCTGCATCGGCAACTCCGGCCCGCTGCCGGCGCCGATCTCCAAGACGATCAACGACAAGGGTCTGATCGTATCGGGCGTTCTCTCCGGTAACCGCAACTTCGAAGGCCGTATTTCGCCTGACGTTCAGGCAAACTACCTTGCTTCGCCGCCGCTCGTTGTCGCCTACGCGCTCGCCGGCTCGGTGCAGCTCGACCTGACGAAGGAGCCGATCGGCGAAGACCAGAACGGCAAGCCGGTTTACCTGAAGGACATCTGGCCGACCTCGCATGAGGTTCAGGAGTTCATCCAGAAGTACGTCACGCGCGAGCTCTACGAGAGCAAGTATGCCGACGTCTTCAAGGGTGACTCCAATTGGCAGGCCGTGCAGGTTCCTCCGGGCCAGACCTATGCCTGGGACGACAACTCGACCTATGTTCAGAATCCGCCTTACTTCGTGGGCATGGGCAAGAAGGGTGCCGGCGTTTCCGACATCAAGGGCGCTCGCGTTCTCGGTCTCTTCGGCGACAAGATCACCACCGACCATATTTCGCCGGCCGGTTCGATCAAGGCTGCCTCGCCGGCCGGCGCCTACCTCATCGGTCACGGCGTTGGCGTTGCCGACTTCAACCAGTACGGCACGCGTCGCGGCAATCATGAGGTCATGATGCGCGGCACCTTCGCCAACATCCGCATCCGCAACCACATGCTCGGCCCGAACGGCAAGGAAGGTGGCTACACCATCCACTATCCGTCCAAGGAAGAGACTTCGATCTACGATGCGGCCATGCAGTACAAGGCCGAGGGCGTTCCGCTCGTCATCTTCGCCGGTGTCGAATACGGCAACGGCTCGTCGCGCGACTGGGCTGCCAAGGGCACGAACCTGCTCGGTGTCCGCGCCGTGATCGCCCAGTCCTTCGAGCGTATCCACCGCTCGAACCTCGTCGGCATGGGCGTCATCCCCTTCGTCTTCGAGGAAGGCACGACTTGGGCCAGCCTCGGCCTGAAGGGCGACGAACTCGTTACCATAGAAGGCCTGGCTGATATCAAGCCGCGCGAGCGCAAGATCGCCAAGGTCACCTATGGCGACGGTACAGTTCGCGATATCCCGATCATCTGCCGTATCGATACGCTGGATGAGGTCGTCTACGTCAACAATGGCGGCATCCTGCAGACCGTTCTGCGCGATCTCGCCGCCTAATACGCATCCATTCCGTTCTTACGAGGCCGCCGGAAAACTCTTCCGGCGGCCTCTTCTTTTTCACGGGGATGTGTTCGGCGCAGCTGCCATGCGGCATTGGCCTCACCCCATCGTGACTTTGCGTCATCACGCTAAGCTATTATCTCTTGTTTCAGGTTTTTCGGGCTTGATATGGCCTTATCGCCCCAAGACTAGTGGGTATTTGGAGGCTGCGCAGGCGGCTGGCGAGTTTGATGCAGAGGTAAGAGAGAAATGCGCCTTCGATTTTCGGTTCCACTTCTGGCAGGCATCGCGCTCGCAAGTTCGCTGCATGCGCAGGAGGCTGCGAAGATCAAGGGCGTGGTCGAGCTTTTCACCGCACAAGGCTGTGCTTCCTGTCCCCCGGCCGACGCTGCCTTTCGAAAGCTGATTCGCCAGGGCGACGTCGTGGCGCTCGCCTATCATGTCGACTACTGGAACTATCTGGGCTGGAACGACACGATGGCGAACAAGGAAAATACCGCACGCCAGTATGCTTATGCCCGCACGCTCGGTCGCAGCGGCGTCTACACGCCGCAGGCCATCATCAATGGCCGGGACCATATGAATGGTGCCGATCTCAACGCGATCAACATCAAGCTCGATACTTTCCAGCGCGCCGGTGAGGGCCTGACCGTGCCAGTAAGCGCCAGCACGAAGGATGATGAGCTTTCGATCAAGATCGGTGCTGGCCAAGGCAAGGCCAATGTCGTCATCGTCTATTTCGACAAGGAGCAGATGGTGGCTCCCAAGGGCGGCGAAAACAACGGCCAGCAAATTGCCTATATGCATGCGGTTTCCGATGTCGAGACGGTCGGCATGTGGGATGGCAGGGCGATGAATGTCGTGTTGCCCGCCAATGTGTTGACCAAAGCCGGACGAAGAGGGCTTGCCGTCCTTCTGCAGTCGTCGTCGTCCTCCGGCGATCCCTCGGCCATTATCGGGGCGACAGTGCTGACGGTGGGTTCGGACGGCTAAGCGCCCTGTCTATTTGATCGGGGACGTCTTTTGCTTCGGCTGGCGCGGAAAAGGTGCCTATTTCGGCTGACGCCGAAAAAGGGGGTGCCCGGCGGGACGCATTCGGGGCTGGGGTTTATCGATGCGCCCCGGCCGGGCCGCTTGGCGCGGCGGCGCCAAGCGGCTGCCTATACTTCCTGCAAATTAGGCGTCGTTTTGACTGAAATGCGGCGCTGCAGAGATGCTTTTGGGCACGGGAAAGAAATTGTGAGCCGTCAGACGGCTTGCAATTTGATGCGGCTGAGGCAAACTGTCATTCTCCTGTCATGAGATAGCCCTTGGGGGATTGATGACTGATCAGCCGGATTTGCGACACGGCGAAAGCCGCTCCGCCGAGACTAATTCCTCCGTCATCGTTGATTTCAGAGAATACAAGCAGAGCAAGGATCCGCTGCCGGTGACGTTCCATCGCCGTGAGCTGGATGCCATACTCTGGATCTACGGCCGCATGGTCGGCGAAGGCGAATGGCGCGACTACGCCATCGATCATCTCAAGGACAAGGCAGTCTTCTCCGTCTTCAAGCGCTCCGGCGAGATGCCGCTTTTCTGCATCGAGAAGAACCCGAAACTCGCCGCGAAGCAGGGCGCCTTCTCCGTCATCAATACCAATGGGATGACGTTGAAGCGTGGACATGACCTCAGCCAAGTGCTGAAGGTTTTCGACAAGCAGCTGAAGCTGGTGGAGAAGTAGTTCTTTCCCCACCGTCTTGATGGTAAAAGCCCGCTCGTCCCGGAAACCGAGGGAAGAGAGCATTCAAGGCTAGACCAACAGATCGACCCTACTCCTGGAACAGGATACCCGGATAGACCGACTGGTCCGGGTCGGTGGTATTTCCCTCGCCAAGCGCCTTCTGCATCAGCATCGTATCCAGCCACCGACCATGCTTGTAGCCCGTGCCCTTGAGCAATCCGGCTTCGGTAAATCCCGCAGCCCGATGCACGGCGACGGAGGCAGGATGCGCTCCCCCGATGACGGCGATCATTTGGCGAAAGCCCAGCGTCTGGCAGCTATCAATCAGGGCATTCAGTAGCAATCTGCCGATCCCGCGCCCGCGGGCCTCCGGAGCAAGGTAGATCGAATCCTCCACCATCCACCGATAGGCCGGCCGTGTGCGGAACGCCGAAGCATAGGCATAGCCGAGAAATGTGCCGTCTGCATCCTCGGCGACGATATAGGGGTAGGCTTTTTCCTGGATCGCGCGAAAGCGGCCTGCCATCTCGTCTTCGCCTGGAGGCGTAATCTCGTAGCTTGCCGTGCCGTTCAGCACGGAATCTCTGTAGATGGCGGTTATGTGGGGCAGGTCGTCTAAGGTTGCGCTGCGGAGGCGGACGGACATGTGATTCTTACTGCCTGATCTGCTGATGACGATGGCTGCCATCAAATCGCAGGCCTCTTTTCCAGGCAAACAAAAAGGCGGCCGAAGCCGCCTTTTCGATATCTATTCAAACCGTTCGATTAGTTTCTGTTGCCCATGAAGCGCAGCAAGAACATGAACAGGTTGATGAAGTCCAGGTACAGCGACAGAGCGCCCATGATCGCCTTGCGGCCGGCTACAGTCGCATCGTCGGCATCGTAGTACATTTCCTTGATCCGCTGCGTGTCATAGGCCGTGAGGCCTGCGAAGATCAGCACGCCGATCACCGAGATGGCGAACTGCATGGCGGACGAAGCCAGGAAGATGTTGACCAGCGAGGCGATGATCAGGCCGAAGAGACCCATCATCAGGAACGAGCCCATCGCGGACAGATCACGCTTGGCCGTGTAGCCGTAGAGCGACAGCGCGCCGAAGGAGGCGGCGGTCACGAAGAAGGTCTGCACGACGCTCTGGCCGGTGTAGATGATGAAGATCGACGACAGCGACAGACCCACCAGCGCGGCGTAGACCCAGAAGGTCGTCGTCGCGGCGGCCACGCTCATCCGGTTGATCCTGAAGCTCAGGAAGAAGACCATTGCGAGCGGGGCGAGAATGACAACCCACTTCAGCGGGCTCAGATAGATCGCCTGACCGAAGGCCGTGATGTGTCCGTTCGCGAAAGCGAGCGAGAAGGCGAGATAAGCCGCAACACCCGTGATCGCCAGACCCAGCGCCATCAGGTTATAGACCTTGAGCATGTAGGCTCGAAGGCCCTCGTCTATCATCGCACCGGACTGCGCACCGCTCTGCGCCCGGTTTTGGTAATTGCGATAGTCAGCCATGTTTTCCTCTTTCAAGCTCCGATTTGGGTACGGTGTCGGGCCTTTCAGGCCCAGGCGCCGCTGCGAAGCTTCAGCATGCCTGCACAGAATATGAGGCTTTCCAGCCTTGTAGACAAGGGTCAAGCGGCCTGACCGATGTTAAATCGATGTAATATCGCGCGGTTTTCGCGGTGTCGGTTAATCCGCGAAGCTGATTTACAGCTCCCGCAGAACGGGTGCCGCTTTCTGACCCAGAATACGCCATGTGCCGATGAGGCCGATCCCGACCGTCAGCACCAGCGCAACGACGAGAGTGGAGAAGGCGACATCAGGCATGAAGGCGGAAGGCAGCTTCATGATACGGCTGACGATATACCAAGCCGAGACGGAGCCGGCGACCAGCGCGAAGACGGCGGTGGCTGCCCCCAGGATCAGATATTCGTAGCTGAAGGCGCGAATGAGCGTCGCGCGCGTCGCTCCGAGCGTCTTGAGGATGACGGCATCGTGCGTGCGGGCGCGGTTGCCGGCCGCCAGCGCGCCCGCCAGCACGAGCACTGAGGCGATAAGCGCGACCGATGCGGCGGAGCGAATGGCTGTGGCAAGCTGCCCAACAAGCCTGCTGACGACATCGAGCGCATCCTTGACGCGAACGCTTGTTATCGTCGGATAGGCGTTGGTGACTTTCCTCAGGATCGCTGCTTCCTGCTCCGGAGTGGCGGAACTATCCGTGAGGGTCGCGAGCCAGGCATGCGGTGCGCCCTTGAAGGTATTCGGCGAGAAGATCATCACGAAATTGATCGACAGAGATTGCCATTGCACCTTGCGGAAGCTGGCGATCTTGGCGGTGATGTTGCGGCCGAGCACATTCACGGTGATCTTGTCGCCGAGCTTCAGGCCAAGAGCCTTGCCTTCCTCAGCGGAAAAGGAGACCTGCGGTTCGCCGCCGTAGTCCTTGTCCCACCATTTGCCGTCTGTGATCGCGGCATTTTCCGGAAGAGTTTCGGCATAGGTGATGCCGCGGTCGCCGCGCAACACCCATTGCCCTGCCGCCGGCACCTTCAGCTTGGTCACGTCTTCGCCATTGAAGGCGACGATGCGGCCACGCAGCATCGGCGCTTCGACAAATTTGCCCTTCGGATCGATGTCGAGCACGATCTTGCGGAAGCCCTCAAGCTCCGGCCCCTGGATATCGACGAAGAAGAAATTCGGCGCCTTCTCGCTCATGCGCCCCATGAGCTCGCTGCGCATGTTGCCGTCGATCAATGTCAGGGTCACTAGCAGCGCCAGGCCGAGGCCCAGCGACAGCACGACCGAAGACGTGAGTGCGCCCGGCCGATGGATATTGCCGATCGCCAGACGCAGCGCCGGCGAGCGCACGCGCGGGCTGCGGCGGGCAAGCCAGGCGAGCAGCGCAGCAACGACACGCAGCACGACAAATGCCCCGCCAATCGAGACGACGAAGACGATGGCGATGAAGCGGTCATAGGCGGTGACGATGGCCAAAGCGGCAAGCGCCGCCATCAGTAAGCTGGCGGCAAGCAGATAGGGCCAGCCGGGCAGGCGGCGAGCCTCGAAACCCTGTTCGCGGAAGAGCGCGGTTGCCGGAACTTCTCGGGCGTGACCGAGAGGCGGAATGGCGAAGGCAAGCGTCGTCAGCAGCCCGAAGACGGCTGCTAGCATCAGGGGGCCGGGATAGAGTCGCGGCGCTGTCGATATGGGCAGGAATTCCGCCATGAACTGCGAGGCGATCATCGGGGCGATGGCGCCGAGAACCAAGCCGACGGCGATGCCGGCAAGCGCGATGATGGCAATCTGGATGAGATAGATCAGCACGACCACGAAGGCCGGTGCGCCGAGGCACTTGAAGGTGGCGATGGTGGTGCGCTTCGAATCGAGGAAGGCGCGCACGGCATTGGCGACGCCGACCCCGCCGACGATGAGGGCGGCCAGCCCGACCAGTGTCAGGAATTGCGAGAAGCGCGTGACGTTGTCGGCAAGCTCCGGCGCGGCGCGCGCGCTGGTGCGGATCGACCAGCCGGCCTGCGGGAAGGCGGCATTGGCGCGATCGCCGATCTTGCGCAACCCGGTTGCGGGATCGTCCATGCGGATCCTGTATGCCTGCTCAACGAGGCTGCCCGTTGTAATCAGGCCAGAAGCGGCCAGCGCGTCCCGGCTGGTCAGCAGCCGCGGAGCGAAGCCGAAACCTTCCGAGACGGCGTCCGGTTCGTTCTTGATGGTGCCTGATATGCGCAGTTTCGCATTGCCCAACAGCAGGTTGTCGCCGACCTTGAGGTTCAGGCGTTCGAGCAGTAACGGGGCGACGACGGCACCATAGCTGCCATCCTTGGCAGCAAGCAGGATCGAGAGGGGTTGGTTCGGATCGGCTTCGAAGGCGCCGTAGAGCGGATATGCCTCATCGACCGCCTTGACCTCGACCAGAGCCTGGTCGGAGCCGTCAGGCAGGCGGGACATCGAACGCAAATTGGTGGAACGGGAGAGCTTGCCGAGACCCTGGAGATAGGCCAGTTCCTCTGGCGTCGCCTCGCGATTGCGTAGCTCGAAACGGGCATCGCCCGCCAGCAGCGATTGTCCCTGCGTCGAGATCGCATCGGTGATTGAGCGTGATACGGAGTTGACGGCAGCGATGGCGCCGGTGCCGAGCGCGATGCAGGCGAGGAAAATGTAAAAGCCGCCAAGGCCACCGCGCAGTTCGCGCAAGGCAAGGCGGAAGGCGAGTGACAGTCGCATTCGCGCCGCACTCGTCATGCGATTGCCGCCTGATTGACGCGTGGCTGAGCGCTGTCGTTTTCGATTTCACCCGAGCGGACGCGAATCTGGCGCGAGCAGCGCGCGGCAAGTGCCGGATCGTGTGTCACCAGCAGCATGGTCGTGCCGCGCTCGGCCTGCTGGGCAAAGAGAAGGTCGGCGATCTGCCGGCCGGTATCGGTGTCGAGGTTGCCTGTCGGCTCATCGGCGATCAGCACAGCCGGCGAAGGCGCGAGTGCCCGGGCGATCGCCACGCGCTGCTGTTCGCCGCCTGAGAGTTGGCCGGGATAGTGGCTGAGCCTTTCGCCCAGCCCCACCGCCTCCAACTCGCGTCGGGCGATGTCAAAGGCATCGCGGACATTGGCAAGCTCAAGCGGTACCGCAACGTTTTCAAGCGCCGTCATATTGGCAATCAGATGGAAGGACTGGAAGACGATACCGATATTGCGGCCGCGGAAATCGGCAATCCGATCCTCGCTCAGGCTATGCAGGGGCGTGTCGCGGATCAAGAGTTCGCCGCTGTCGAGCTTCTCGAGTCCGGCCAACACCATCAGCAGCGTCGACTTGCCGGAGCCGGATGGGCCGACGATACCGACCGCTTCGCCCTCCAGAATCGTCAGGTCGATATTCTTCAGCACGTGGACCGATGCCGCGGCGCTGCCGAGCGTCAAATCCGCCTTCTTCAGCTCGATGATGGTTTTTGCCAATGCGAACGCCCTATATATCAGAGAACATCAGAGACAATGGCGGGCGCGACTGGCCCGAGCAGCGAATTTAGGGAATGGATCATGGGTTTTAAAGTTGCTGCGTTTCACTTCGCTGTCATCACTTTCGGTCTTTTGTTTGGCGCGACGGGCGCAGCGCAAGCGCGAACGATCCAACTGGTCGGCTTTGGCGACAGTTTGATGGCCGGCTATCAGCTGCCGCCCGGCGACGGGTTTCCCGCCAAGTTGCAGGCTGCACTGAAGGCGAAGGGGCTGGATCTCGCCGTCGCCGATGCCGGCGTATCCGGAGACACGACATCCGGAGGGCTTTCGCGCATAGACTGGTCGGTGCCTGACGGTACGGATGGCGTGATCCTGGAGCTTGGCGCCAACGATGCGCTTCGCGGGATACCGCCGGAGCAGACGGAGAAGAATCTGGAGACGATGATCGAACGGCTGAAGGAAAGGAAGATCCCGATCTTCCTCGCCGGTATGCTGGCGCCGCCCAACATGGGACCGGACTACGCCGAGAAATTCAACCCGATCTACAAGCGCCTGGCCGACAAATATCAACTTGCGCTCTATCCGTTCTTCCTCGACGGCGTGGCTGCCCAAGCGGACCTGCAGCTCACCGACGGCATGCATCCGAACCCGAAGGGCGTCGACGTCATGGTCGAGCGTATCTTACCGGCCGTTATCAAGTTTGTAGGGATGATTGACGCAGGTGCGAAATAGGTGCTTGCACCGACTGCAAATGCGTGATTCCCTGCTTATACCTGCAAGAGATTCGGGGAGTGCTCGTCATGCCGAGACTTTTTACCGCCCTCGAAATTCCGCGCAACGCGGCCATGAGCCTGTCATTGTTGCGCGGTGGTCTCCCGGGAGCCAGGTGGATCGACGTTGAAAATTATCACATCACTTTGCGCTTCATCGGCGATGTCGATGGCCGCACGGCGGATGAGATCGTCGACCGGCTGGACCGGATAGATCGCCCTGAGTTCCAGCTGCGGCTGGAGGGCATCGGTTCCTTCGGTTCCAAAAAACCGCATTCGGTTTGGGCCGGGGTCTCGCAGTCACCGGATATGTTCGCGCTGCAAGGCGAGATCGAGCGTATCTGCCAGCGTATCGGCCTGCAGCCCGATCCTCGCAAGTTCACACCGCACGTCACGCTCGCCAGGCTGAAATCCTCGCGGGTTGACGATGTCGTGCACTATCTCTCCGGTCGCGGCAATTTCTATACCCAGCCGTTCACGGTCGGCCGGTTCGTGCTTCTTTCCTCGCGCGAATCAGTTGGCGGCGGTCCCTATCTCACCGAAGAGATTTTTCCGCTTCACGAGTCTCGCAGCACTTTCCCGAGTTTGGGCAACAGTGCACTGCAGCCAGCCAAGAGCATGGTATAGACGGCTTCGAAATCTTCCCGGCCTCCATAATAGGGGTCGGGAATGTCCTTGCTGCCGCCCAGCGCCAAGGCATTGAAGAGATGCAGCCTGCCGAGTGCATCGGCAGGCGCGGCTTTGCGCAGGGTCTTCAAATTGTCTTGATCCATGGCGAGGATCAGATCGAACTGGCCGAAATACGCTGTCTCGATGCGGCGGGCGCGTTGGCTGGAAATATCCACGCCATGTCCGGCAGCAACGGAGATCGAGCGGCGGTCGGGGCGTTCGCCCTGATGCCAGCCGCCGGTGCCGGCCGAAGCGATTTCAAATTCCGACGAGCGGCCGGCCTGCGCCACCAGATGCCGGAAGATGCCTTCGGCAAGGGGCGAACGGCAGATATTGCCGGCGCAGACGAAAAGTATCCTGTGACGATCCATGATATGGTTCAACCCTTCCAGCATCGGCCCGAAAATCGGAATCGATTTTCGGAAAGCCTGTTGCGTAGATTCAAACAGATAGAGCGACCTTTGTGCTTCCGAAAGGAAGCACGGCGCTCTGGAGAGGAGTGATCTGCCATGAAATACGAAAAGCTGGACCGGGCGGCAATCGATGAAAATCTTGCGGAGCTTTTGGGTTGGGCGCTCGCGGCTGATGGGCTTTCCATTTCGAAGACCTTCAAGTTCCGCAGCTTCGTTGAGGCCTTCGGCTTCATGACCGAAGCGGCGCTCGCGGCGGAAAAGTTCAACCATCATCCGGAATGGTTCAACGTCTATTCCCGCGTCGAAGTGAAGCTGACGACGCATGATGTCGGCGGCCTGACCGACCACGACATCAAGATGGCGAAGGCAATGGAGAAGGCCGCAGCGCGTCGGATCGATTGAATCGCACCCTGCGATCACCATATGTTTACACGGTCCGGGCAACGGGCACGAACAGAGGTGAATGGAATGGATGACATCAAGTACGGGGAAATCCTGATGCCTGGTGACGACGAAACCCAGAAAGAGCAGGAAAAGTCGGTGCGCAGAAAGTTCTGGCCGACCCTGCGGAAGGCGGCTCGCCACATTCCCTTTTCCCGCGACGTCGTTGCCGCCTTCTATTGCGCGCTCGATCCGCAGACGCCGACCCGTGTCCGCGGCATATTGCTGGCCGCGCTCGGCTATTTCGTCATGCCCGTCGACATCATCCCCGATTTCTTCGCTGTCATCGGCTATACGGACGATGTGGCCGTGCTGACGCTCGCCTTCAGCATGATCCGCGGTCACATCCGCCAGGAGCACTATGACGCCGCCGACCGGGCTTTGGAGAATGGACCGGAGGCCATGAAGACGGTTTAGTGGCCGCTTTATGGGGGCGATCTGATTCCTCTCGGGTTTCCAGACCTTTATGAGGCCTCCCTGATTTTAGCGAGGTCAAATTCTTGCCCGAATCTTTCTGTCTTAAATCTAAACTGTAGGGTGGTATTTCGCCATCCGGGTTTTCCAATTCCTTCTGATGCGTTTCAAGCTCCGTTCGACACCTGGATTGAAATGGAACGGAGCCGAGAGAGGTCAGCGCTCCGTTGACGGTTTGGTAACCTGAATAAAGTCAAAATAGGGCAGCTCACGAGCATCGGCGTGCGTCAATCGAATCGCCATGAGCTCTGGACCGCACAAAATCGGCAGGAAAACATGTTTGTAAAAAGCTTCGCAATCGCCCTCTCGCTCGTTCTGGCCGGCACCGGCATCGCGTCCGCGCAGACCAAGAAGCCGAAGCAGACGCAGGCACCAGCGGCAGCAGCCCCCACGGCTCCCACACCCATCCAGCAGTTCGATGCCTGGGGCGCCTACTCCTACCAGTCTGCCGGCGGCAAGGTCTGCTACGTTCTCTCGGTGCCAACGGTAAAGTCGCCGCCTTCGGGCATCGACCATGGCGATAACTTCTTCATCGTCTCGCAGCGTCCCGGCCAGAATATCTCCTACGAGCCGCAGGCTATGATGGGATATCCGTTGAAAGAGAATTCCAAGGTCAACGTCGTCATCGACAACAAGACCTTTGTGATGTTCACGAAGGACAAGGGCGCCTGGGTCGAGAATGCTGCGCAGGAGCCGGCTCTGGTGGCGGCACTGAAATCCGGCCATTCTCTGAAGGTGACCGCGACGTCGAAGAAGGGAACTGCGACTTCCTACACCTACTCTCTGAAGGGTGTCAGCGCTGCTCTGAAGAAGATCGAAGGCTGCAAATAAGATCGAGGATCGAGGGATCACGGCAATGTGATCCTCACGGTGCTGCGACTGCAATGATTGAGGCCGGTCATGTCGACCGGCCTTTCGTTTTTGAGGTCAACCTTTGCTTTTGAGGGAAAGGGATGACGCGAGCGGAAATTAATGCTAAAGGCCGCGCCAATAGCAGGTGTCTGGCAGACAGCTTGAAGAAAGCTTGCCCGGCCGCCGCATGAATCTTCAGATTTCCGTGCCTTGCCCGCATCCGCAGCTTTCGTCAGCTTTTGCGGCATCGCCGATGTGAACCGTTGGAATGATCGTATGTCCGCCACCGATGTCATAACACCCTCCAAGCTCAAGCCGATGCCGGTATCTCAGCCGGTCGAGCTGGCGCCAAAACCGTCGCTGATCGGCCTGACGCGCGAGGAAATGGCGGCTGCCCTCAGGGAAAAGGGCGTTGCCGACAAGCAGATTAAGATGCGCGTCAGCCAGCTCTGGAACTGGATCTACGTGCGCGGCGTCTCCGATTTCGACGCGATGGCGAATGTCTCGAAGGATATGCGCGAGATGTTGAAGACGCATTTCACCATCGCACGCCCCGAGATTGTTGAGGAGCAGGTTTCCAACGACGGCACCCGCAAGTGGCTGCTGCGCTACCCGCCGCGCGGCGCCGGCCGTCCCGTCGAAGTCGAGACCGTCTACATTCCGGAAGAAGGCCGCGGCACGCTTTGCATTTCCAGTCAGGTCGGCTGTTCGCTCACCTGTTCCTTCTGTCACACCGGCACGCAGCGGCTTGTGCGCAACCTGACGGCGGAAGAAATCCTGTCGCAGCTGCTTCTGGCGCGCGACCGGCTCGGCGATTTTCCGGACCGCGAAGCGCCGCAGGGCACCGTTATGCCGGCCGAGGGACGCAAGGTCAGCAATATCGTCATGATGGGCATGGGCGAGCCGCTCTATAATTTCGACAGCGTCAAGACGGCGCTGCTGATCGCATCCGATGGTGACGGCCTGTCGCTGTCGAAGCGCCGCATCACCCTTTCTACTTCGGGTGTCGTGCCGGAAATCTATCGCACCGGCGATGAGATCGGCGTCATGCTAGCGATTTCGTTGCATGCCGTGCGCGACGACCTGCGCGACATGCTGGTGCCGATCAACAAGAAGTATCCTCTGAAAGAGTTGATGGATGCGTGCCGCGCCTATCCCGGTCTCTCGAATGCGCGGCGCATTACCTTCGAATATGTGATGCTGAAGGGCGTCAACGACAGCCTCGAGGATGCGAAGGGGCTGATCCAGCTACTGAAGGGCGTTCCGGCCAAGATCAATCTGATCCCCTTCAACCCCTGGCCCGGCACGAACTATCAGTGTTCCGACTGGGAGCAGATCGAAAAGTTCGCCGATTTCATCAATTCGGCCGGTTATGCCTCTCCAATCCGCACGCCACGCGGGCGCGACATTCTTGCGGCTTGCGGTCAGCTGAAGTCGGAATCGGAACGCATGCGCAAGACAGAGCGGTTGGCCTTCGAAGCCATGATGATCGCCAATCACGGCGAGGACTGAGGTCGATGCTCCTTAAACTGCGCAGGCCGATCAGGCTCCTATGGGGCTATCTCGCCGCCTGCGCTCTGATGGGTTTCGTGTTGGCCTGCGTGGCTGCCTATACTCTGCCGGGAAGCGGGGTACCGGAGCTTGTCGCTCTCTCAATCGAGATGACCAAGGCTGCAATGGTCGTCAGCATTCTGCCATCGCTTATCGTCATTCCCATCATGGAATGGCGTGGAGTCCGTCGCTGGCTCGGGTATGCGATCTATGGTGCGGTGCTGTCGGCTGTGGCGTCCATATTGATTTCCGGCGCGATGGAGAAGCCGCAGACACTCAACCTGATCACGATTGCGGTCTGCTTTGCCTTCCTTGGTGCGGCCTGCGCCACCGTCTACTGGCTGATCGCCGGCCGCCACCCAATTCTCAGCGAGACTGAGTGAAGAAGATCTTTACCGCGAATATCGAGAAGACGCCGGCAAAGGTATAGTCGAGGCCGCGCATCACGCCGCGGTTGCGCTGCAGCCAGGATGATAGGCCATCGGCAGCAAGAACGACGAGCGCGTTCACCGGCATGCCGATGACGATGAAGAAAAAGCCGAGAAAGAGCAATTTGTGGGTGACGGCGGGATCGCCGGCGGTCACGAACTGCGGCAGGAAGGTCATGAAGAAGATGATGACCTTGGGGTTCAGCAGATTGACCCAGAAGCCGTTGGAGATGTTGGCGAGCGGCGTTCCGGCGACCGCATCGACCTTTTTGACCGAAAGGCTGGAGCCGAAGCGGACTGCCTGGATCGCCAGCCAAAGCAGATAGGCAGCGCCGCCGGTCTTCAGGATGGTGAAGGCGATCGGCGAGGCCGTAATCAGTGCCGAGATGCCGAAGGCCACCAGGCAGGTGTGGACGACAACGCCGAGCGTAGTGCCGAGCACCACGAAAAGCGCTGCTTTCTTGCCTTGCATCAGCGCGCGGCTGATCGACAGCGTCATGTCCGGGCCGGGCGTCATCGCCAGCAGCAGGCTCGCTGCGGAAAAGGCAAGAAGGGTCGGCAGGCTGGGTATGAAGTCCACGAGAATGCTCCGAAAGCCGGCAGGGGTTGGCTTTTTCTATCCGGCTTTCGGTGGATTGCAAATCAATCCTTCTTTTCGAGGAATGCCTTGAATTGATCGGCATAGTCCGCATGCCAGCGCGACAGCGGCGGGCGGTTCTCGACGATGTCGCCGGCCGCCCAGAGCATGCGGCGTTCGTCGACGGGGCGCGCCACGTCATTGTCCGGGCAGAGGATGTAGAAATCGCCTCGCTTCAGGCTTTCCACCATGAAATCGATCGTCTGTTCCGGCGTCCAGGCGCCGGCGGGCTTCTCCGTGCGTTCGCCCTTGGTCAGACCCGTGAAGACGAAGCCGGGAATAAGGAGGTGGGCTGAGATCTTTGCACCCGTCGTGTTGCGCAACTCATGCTGCAGCGCTTCGGTGAAGACCTTCACGCCGGCCTTCGAGACATTATAGGCGGGGTTGCCGGGAGGCGTGGTGATGCCCTGCTTCGAGCCGGTGTTGATGATCAGGCCCGGTTCGCCATGGGCCAGCATGCTGGGTCCGAAGACGCGCGTGCCGTTGATGACACCGAGCAGATTGACGCCGAGGATGGCATCCCAGCCGGCCTGGGCGCTGAAGATCGAGGTTTCCGGGCCGATGCCGGCATTGTTCATCAGCACATGCACGCGGCCGAAGCGCTGCAGGACCGTGCGCTCCAATGCTTCCAGCGCCTCCCTGCTCGCGACATCGGTCTCGACGGCCAGTATATGCTCTTCGCCTGCGATCGCCTTGAGTGCGGTTGCCGCCTGGGCTAGCCGATCACCGCCGAGGTCGGCGATGACGACGCTCATGCCGAGCGAGGCGAAGTATTTCGCAGCGGCCAAGCCGATGCCCGAGGCGCCGCCGGTGACAACGGCAACATTGGATTCCCTGAAAATGTCTTGAATATCGGTCAAAGGCGTGCCCTCCCGGCAATGCTTACTCGGTGCCGAATATGGCGCTTTGCGAGGAGGTGTCAAACTCGCCGAGGCCCCCAAGCAGCGCTTCCCCTTGCGCCTCACGATAATCTCGCTAAAAGTTCCGCGATACAGGTTTGCGGGCCTCTTCCCTGGCTCGCCGTCAAACGGAACTCATCATGGCATCACATAAAGACGTGAAGAAAGTCGTTCTCGCCTATTCCGGCGGCCTCGACACCTCGATTATCCTGAAGTGGCTGCAGACGGAGCTGGGCGCCGAAGTCGTGACCTTCACCGCCGATCTTGGGCAGGGCGAAGAGCTGGAGCCGGCGCGCAAGAAGGCCGAACTGCTCGGCATCAAGGAAATCTACATCGAGGACGTGCGCGAGGAGTTCGTGCGCGATTTCGTCTTCCCAATGTTCCGTGCCAATGCCGTCTACGAAGGCGTCTACCTGCTCGGCACCTCGATTGCCCGTCCGCTGATCTCCAAGCATCTGATCGAGATCGCCAAGAAGACCGGCGCCGACGCCATCGCGCACGGCGCGACCGGCAAGGGTAACGACCAGGTTCGCTTCGAGCTTTCGGCCTACGCGCTGAACCCGGACATCAAGATCATCGCTCCGTGGCGCGATTGGTCGTTCAAGAGCCGTACCGACCTGCTCGAATTCGCCGAGAAGCACCAGATCCCGGTTGCCAAGGACAAGAAGGGCGAGGCGCCGTTCTCCGTCGACGCCAACCTGCTGCACTCCTCCTCCGAAGGTAAGGTTCTGGAAGATCCGGCGCAGGAAGCACCGGAATACGTGCATATGCGCACGATTTCTCCGGAAGCCGCTCCGGACAAGGCCACCATCATTAAGGTCGGCTTCGAAAAGGGCGATGCCGTTTCGATCAATGGTCAGCGCCTGAGCCCGGCAACCCTGCTTGCGAAGCTGAACGAATATGGTCGCGACAACGGCATCGGCCGCCTCGACCTCGTCGAGAACCGCTTCGTCGGCATGAAGTCGCGCGGCGTGTACGAGACCCCCGGCGGCACGATCCTGCTCGCAGCCCATCGCGCCATCGAATCCATCACGCTCGATCGCGGTGCCGCGCACCTCAAGGACGAGCTGATGCCGCGCTATGCCGAGCTGATCTATTACGGCTTCTGGTTCTCGCCGGAACGCGAAATGCTGCAGGCCCTGATCGACAAGAGCCAGGAGCATGTCGAAGGCGAAGTGACGCTGAAGCTCTACAAGGGTAATGTCATGGTCACCGGCCGCGAAAGCCCGAAGTCGCTCTATTCGGACAAGCTGGTGACGTTCGAGGACGACCAGGGCGCCTACGACCAGAAGGATGCGGCCGGCTTCATCAAGCTCAACGCGCTGCGCCTGCGCACGCTCGGCAAGCGCAACCTGTCGAAGTAAGTGCCATTGAAATGAAGAAGCCCGCCTCTGGTCACCAGAGGCGGGTTTTTWTTTKCCGAAACGAAAAGGCTGCTGGCGTTTAGTCCACCGGCCTCAGTTCGCGCTCGATCTCTGCCGGCACTTCGACTTTCTGCAGATTGCTGCGGAATGCGCAGAGCGCATCATGCAACTGCAGTTGCAGTCCTTGATCGAAGCCTTGCGTCGCATTGCGTTCGACCTCGCAGACTTCCTTGTCGATCTGCTGCAGCTTGGCCTGGGCCGATTCCGAAAGCACGATCCTCTTGGCGCGACGGTCGAGCGGATCGGGCTGACGCTCGATCAGGCCTCGAGCCTGTAATTTGTCCAGAAAAGCGCTGACTGTCATCGGCTCCAGCCCCATCCGGGAGGCGATGTCGAGTTGCCGGCTGCCGTTGATGGCGGCGACCTGCATCAAGGTTCTTGCTTCGCCCGCCGTCAGACCGAGCCCAGCGACAAGAATGCGTCGCTCGAAGGCTGTCCTGATCAAACGGGCGCAATCGCTCACAAGAAAAGCGAGCGAATCCGTATTAATCCTGCTGTTCATAAGCGTTTCCCTACCTACGCTTTTCATTTTGGGGCCCCAACCACGTTCTTATTGGTTTAAGCGTATGAACACAACGTCTTCTTCCGTCACAAAAGAACGGCAACTTGACCGTATCTGGGATGTTGCTACTCTCGCGGGATCAGCAGTAAGGATCCCCGCTCATGACACAATCGCTTGTTGTCGGCGCTTTTTTAGCGGCGCTGTTCTATGTGCTGATTCCCGGTCCCGCCTTTCTGGCGCTGCTCGGCATCGGGGCGGGGCAGGGACGCAAGGCTGGCGCATTCTTCGTCAGCGGCCACCTGCTGGGCGACCTCATCTGGTCGACGCTTGCATTGATCGCCATCGTCGGCGCCAAGACCATCGGCACCTTCGTCTTCGATCTGCTTGGACTGATGTGCGGCTTCTATCTTGCCTGGATCGGCTGGAATGCCGTAACAGCCAAGCCGAAGGGCGACGGCCAGGCGCTTATCAATGTCGATCGCCCCTTTCGCCGCGGCCTAATCTTCGGCGTCACCAATCCGAAGGGGTATCCCGTGGCGCTCGCGACCTTCACGGCCCTTGTCGCCGGTTCCGCCGGTGCACTGACCTTCAGCGCGCTGCCGCTGCTGCTGACCGTTTCCTTCGCCGGCTTCATAACGGCCGACATTATTCTCATCAGCATCATCGGAGCCGGCGCCGTGCGGCGCTTCTATCGCGCGCATGAGCGCCTGATCGTGCGCTGCTCCGGTGTACTCTTCATGGGATTTGCCGCGCAGGCGCTTCTGCACGCAACGCCGGGTCTGCTCGGCTGGCGCAAGGCCTGATCTTCCTCAATGAATTTGTTTCGCCCCGCCATACCAATTCGGCGGGGGTAGCCTTATATCGTGCTTCGATCAGATGTCTGTCGAAAGGATGCCCTGAATGTCTTCTCTTGCCGCCGTCAATCCTGCGCTCATCGAATGGACCGGACACCAGGGGCTGCCGCGTTTCGACGCGGTGAAGGATACGGATTTTGCAGCTGCGTTCGATGCGGCGTTTGCCGCGCATGAGGCGGAGATCGATGCGATCGCTGCCGACACGCAAACGCCGACCTTCGCCAATACGGTGATTGCGCTTGAGCTCGCCGGCGATGAGCTGTCGCGCATTTCGGCGCTCTTCTGGAACAAGGCTGGCGCGCATACCAACGAGACCATTCAGGCGCTGGAGCGTGAGATCGCGCCGAAGATGGCGCGGCATTATTCAAAGATCGGCACGAATGCCGCGCTCTTCGCGCGCATCGATACGCTGTGGGACAGCCGTGACACGCTTGGCCTGACGCTGGAAGAGACCCGCGTGCTGGAGCGGCACTGGAAGGGCTTCGTCAAGGCGGGTGCCAAGCTGCCGAAAGCGGAGCAGGATCGGCTCTCGGCAGTCAACGAGAAGCTAGCCGGTCTCGGTGCGCAATTCGGGCAGAACGTACTTGCCGATGAAAAGAGCTGGGCGCTCCTGCTGTCCGAAGAGGCGGACCTCGCCGGACTTCCCGACTATCTGCGCGACGCCATGACGGCGGCAGCGCGCGAACGCGGCGAGGAGGGCAAATATGCCGTCACCCTGTCGCGCTCGATCATCGAGCCGTTCCTGACCTCGTCCGAGCGTCGCGATTTGCGCGAGCAGGCCTTCAGCGCCTGGGTGGCGCGCGGTGCCAATGGCGGCAAGACCGACAATCGCGAGATCATCCGCGAAACGCTGGCGCTGCGGGCGGAGAAGGCCAAGCTGCTCGGCTATGCCAACTTTGCCGAGCTGAAGCTCGACAATACCATGGCGAAGACTCCGACGGCCGTAAACGATCTGCTGATGGCCGTATGGTCGAAGGCGGCGGCTCGAGCCGGCGAGGAAGAAAAGGACATCGCCGCGCTGATCACTGAGGAGGGCCGCAATCACGAGGTCATGCCCTGGGACTGGCGCCACTATGCTGAGAAGATCCGGACGCGGAAGTTCGATTTCTCCGAAACGGAGCTGAAGCCCTATCTGCAGCTCGAAAAGATCATCACCGCCTGCTTCGATGTCGCCGGTCGCCTTTTCGGTATCAAGGCGGTCGAGCAGAAGGGCGTTCCCGCCTATCATCCCGACGTGCGCGTCTTCGAGATCCGTGATCGTTCCGACAAGCTTGTCGCCCTGTTCCTCGGCGATTATTTCGCCCGCAGCTCGAAGCGTTCCGGTGCCTGGATGAGTTCGTTCCAGTCGCAGCACAGGCTGCCGCTCAAGAACGGCCATGTCGGCGAACTGCCGATTATCTACAATGTCTGCAACTTTGCCAAGCCGGCGGAGGGCAAGCCTGCGCTGTTGTCGCTCGACGATGCGCGCACGCTGTTCCACGAATTCGGCCACGCCCTGCACGGCATGCTTTCCAACGTCACCTATCCCTCGGTATCGGGCACCGGCGTTTCCCGCGACTTCGTCGAGCTGCCCTCTCAGCTCTATGAGCACTGGCTGACGGTGCCCGCCATTCTCAAGGAATATGCCGTTCACTACGAGACCGGCGCCCCGATCCCGCAGGCGCTGCTCGACAAGGTTCTGGCGGCCCGCACCTTCAATGCCGGCTTCAACACGGTCGAGTTTACGTCGTCGGCGCTGGTCGACATGGCCTTTCACACTCGCGGCGCGGTCGAGGACCCGATGGCGGTGCAGGGTGAAGTGCTTGCTGAGATCGGCATGCCAAAATCGATCGTGATGCGTCATGCGACGCCGCACTTCCAGCACGTGTTTGCCGGCGACGGTTACTCGGCTGGCTACTATTCCTACATGTGGTCGGAAGTGCTCGACGCTGACGCCTTCGCCGCCTTCGAGGAAACCGGCGATGCCTTCAATGCGGACATGGCGGCAAAATTGAAGGCCAACATCTATTCCGTTGGCGGCTCGATCGACCCGGAAGAGACCTACAAGGCCTTCCGCGGCAAGCTGCCGAGCCCGGATGCCATGCTGAAGAAGAAGGGCCTAGCGGCCTGATTTTAGCGTTTCGATGCAGAAAAAGTCAGTCGCCAAAGGTCAAGTTTGGCGACTGAAGCTTTTTAGTAATGCTCGTTGCGGATTGATTTGCCCGCTCGATCAGGGCTTGCGCGACAGCATGGCTAAAAGCCCGGCCAGTTGATCTGCCTCGGTATCGTCCAGCTTATCGCCCAAGTGGCGTTGAAGTGCCTGGGCATAGACTGCCCACATGCGGCTGCGCATGGCGCTTCCCGCTTCGGTGATGATGACCCAGCGGCCTCGGCCGTCGTCGGAAAATACTTCGCGGTAAACGAGGCCAGCCTTCTCCATCCGGTCGAGAAGGCGAGACAGGTTATGCTGGGCGAGGAGCGTGCGCTCCTCGATCTCATAGGGTCGCAACTTTCCGGCCGCGGCCTGCGTCAATTCCCACAGCACGTCATACCAGCCAAGTGGTGGCAGCTCCGCCGCCTTGAAGTCCTGCTCGATCGCGGCGAGGACGATTTGCTGAGTGCGCATCAGGCCTATCCACGCTCGCGTGATCGCGGGCGAAGGTCGTGGGGTTTTGACATCTGAACGATCGGACATGGATGCAATTACATCTATATTGACCGGACTGGCAAGTGCGCATATAGATGCAATTACATCTATATTGAGCGAAGACTCTCGGAGATACGATCATGCCCAATACTAAACTGGTTCTCGTCAGCCATCACCTCTGCCCCTACGTCCAGCGAGCCGCCATCACGCTTGCTGAGAAGGGCGCGCTATTCGAGATCCGGTATGTCGATCTGTCGGCGAAGCCGGATTGGTTTCTGGCCATTTCGCCGCTCGGCAAAGTGCCGCTTCTGATCGTGCGGGAGAATGACGGGGTTGAATCGGTTCTGTTCGAGAGCGCCGCGATCTGTGAGTATCTTGAGGAAACCCAGCCGGGTCCTCGGCTCCATCCGGCCGATCCGCTGGCGCGGGCCCGACATCGCGGCTGGATGGAGTTCGGTTCTTCCATCCTTTCGGACCTGTGGGGATTTGAGACTGCCAAGGATGAGGAAACCTATGAGGCCAAGCGGAAAGCGCTGACCGATAAGTTCGCTCGCGTCGAGACGGAGTTGAAGGATGGTCCCTTTTTCTCGGGCGAGGCGTTCAGCCTGGTCGATGCGGTTTTCGCTCCGATCTTCCGTTATTTTGAAGTGTTCGATACGATCACACCGACCGGCGTTTTCGATGGGCTGCGGCGTGTCGCGGCATGGCGCGCGGAATTGGCTTTACGGCAAAGCGTGCGGGATGCGGTGACGCACGACTATGCGGATCGTCTCAAGATTTTCCTGGTCAATCATGACGCTTGGCTGCTGAAGCGCGCCGCTTGACGGATGGCGTGGTCCTAAAGAAGGCGGGCGCAGCCTTTGATTTTGGCGGCAGGGAGAACGGAGGACCCTCACTATAACTGCGAGGTTGATGTGCTCGTGAGGCACGAAAAGCTGGCTTTCGGCTGCTTTCTTGCCTCCCCCCTTTCGCATTCGCGAAAAAAAGGGTATGAGCGCGCCAAATGCAATTGGCGTGTTTACTAGACACTGCGCCCCAGCCTCAGAGATTAAGACATATGGCACTTCGCAACATCGCGATCATCGCGCACGTTGACCATGGGAAAACCACCCTTGTCGACGAGCTTCTGAAGCAGTCCGGCTCCTTCCGCGAGAACCAGCGCGTTGCCGAACGCGTCATGGACTCGAACGACCTCGAAAAGGAACGCGGCATCACCATTCTGGCCAAGGCGACCTCGGTCGTTTGGAAAGATACCCGCATCAACATCGTTGACACCCCCGGTCACGCCGACTTCGGCGGCGAAGTCGAGCGTATTCTCTCGATGGTGGATGGCGCGATCGTTCTCGTCGACGCTGCCGAAGGCCCGATGCCGCAGACCAAGTTCGTTGTCGGCAAGGCGCTCAAGGTCGGCCTGCGTCCGATCGTTGCGATCAACAAGATCGACCGTCCGGAYGCCCGCGCAGACGAAGTCATCAACGAAGTCTTCGACCTTTTTGCCAACCTCGACGCCACCGACGAGCAGCTCGACTTCCCGATCCTTTACGGTTCCGGCCGTAATGGCTGGATGAACTACTCGCCCGATGGCCCGAAGGACGAAGGCCTCGGCCCGCTTCTCGATCTCGTCGTCAAGCACGTTCCGGAGCCGACCGTAGGCGAAGGCCCATTCCGCATGATCGGCACGATCCTGGAAGCCAACCCCTTCCTCGGCCGCATCATCACCGGCCGTATCCATTCCGGCTCGATCAAGCCGAACCAGGCCGTCAAGGTTCTCGGTGCTGATGGCAACCTCATCGAAACCGGCCGTATCTCGAAGATCCTCGCCTTCCGCGGCATCGAGCGCCAGCCGATCGAAGAAGCGCAGGCAGGTGACATCGTCGCTATCGCCGGCCTTTCCAAGGGCACCGTCGCCGACACCTTCTGCGATCCGCAGGTCTCTGAGCCGCTGGTCGCACAGCCGATCGACCCGCCGACCGTCACCATGTCCTTCATCGTCAACGACAGCCCCTATGCGGGCACCGAAGGCGATAAGGTCACTTCGCGCGTCATCCGCGATCGTCTCTTCAAGGAAGCCGAAGGCAACGTCGCACTGAAGATCGAAGAGGCTGAAGGCAAGGATTCGTTCTACGTTTCCGGCCGCGGCGAATTGCAGCTCGCAGTTCTGATCGAAACCATGCGCCGCGAAGGCTTCGAGCTTGCCGTGTCGCGCCCGCGCGTCGTCATGCACAAGGACGAGAGCGGCCAGGTTCTCGAGCCGATCGAAGAAGTCGTCATCGACGTCGATGAAGAGCATTCCGGCATCGTCGTGCAGAAGATGTCCGAGCGTAAGGCTGAAATGTCCGAACTGCGTCCTTCGGGTGGCAATCGTGTTCGCCTCGTCTTCCTGGCTCCGACCCGCGGCCTTATCGGCTATCAGTCGGAACTTCTGACCGATACGCGCGGCACCGCCGTCATGAACCGTCTGTTCCATGACTACCAGCCGTACAAGGGCGAGATCGGCGGCCGTGTGAACGGCGTGCTGCTTGCCAACGAAGCCGGCGAAGCCGTGGCTTACGCCCTGTTCAACCTGGAAGACCGCGGCCCGATGATCATCGACGCCGGCGAGAAGGTCTATGCCGGCATGATCATCGGCATCCACTCGCGCGACAACGACCTCGAAGTCAACGTGCTGAAGGGCAAGAAGCTCACCAACATCCGCGCCGCCGGCAAGGACGAAGCCGTTAAGCTGACGCCGCCGATCCGTATGACCCTCGACCGCGCTCTGTCCTGGATCCAGGACGATGAACTGGTTGAAGTCACGCCGAAGTCGATCCGTCTTCGCAAGATGTATCTGGATCCCAACGAGCGCAAGCGCTTCGAGAAGGCCCGTCTGGCCTGATAGCCAAACAGCCTGGAATCATGAGACCCCGGCCATCGTGCCGGGGTTTTTATTTGTGTGTTCGGTTTTTGAGCCCTTGTCCTAAAGGTTAAAAAGTCGTTAATTTTTGTTGATGATCCACGGATAAAGCCTGTGGGCAAGTTTGCCATCTTTATAAATGAGGATGGTTAATTCGCATTCGCAAGACCAGAGTAGACGTTATGAAGACGTTGTCGATTGATGTTCGGCGGGCAGAACCCAATGATGCCCGAGCCATATCGGAGGTGCACCGCCAGGCGTGGCAGTACACCTATGCCGGCATCATTCCGCATCGCGCTCTCGGGCAGATGATCGAGCGGCGCGGCGAATCCTGGTGGCGCAAGGCGACCAGCGGCCCGGCCACGCTTCTGGTTTTGGATGTTGCCGGCGAGATCGCAGGCTATGCTACGCTTGGGCTCAACCGGGCTCGTGCTCTCCCGCAGGAGGGCGAAATCTACGAACTGTACCTGCGTCCGCAATATCAGGGTCTCGGCCTTGGACGCATGCTCTTTGGTGAGGCTCGCCGGCTCCTGAAGTCGCTCGGCTGCAAGGGACTGGTCGTCTGGTGCCTCGAGGAAAACGAAAACGCGGATCGCTTCTATCGCGGCCAGGGCGGTGTCGATTTCTGCGAAGGCATCGAAACTTTCGACCACAGACAGCTGAAGAAGATCGGCTTCGTCTGGCCTTAAGCGCCAACTAAATCAGCCGGTTTTCCGATGCGTTGTTGCGTTGCGGCATGAATCCTATTATTTGGCGGGCGGCAACCATCCTTATTAGGGGACATGTATGCGTATCGACGCGATTTCCATTGGCAAGAACCCGCCCGAAGACATCAACGTCATCGTTGAGGTGCCGGTCGGCGGTCATCCGATCAAGTATGAAATGGACAAAGAGGCCGGCACGCTGGTCGTCGACCGTTTCCTCTACACGCCGATGACCTACCCGGGCAATTACGGCTTCGTTCCTCACACGCTCTCCGAAGACGGCGACCCGATCGACGTGCTGATCGCCAGCACGCGTCCGCTCGTTCCCGGCTGCGTCATCAACGTTCGCCCGATCGGCGTGCTGAAGATGGAAGACAATTCCGGCAAGGACGAGAAGATCATCGCTGTCCCGTCGCCGAAGCTGACGCTGCGTTACGAGAAGGTCAAGGAACATACCGACCTTCCCGAAATTACGCTGAAGCAGATCGAGCACTTCTTCGAGCACTACAAGGATTTGGAGCCCGGCAAATGGGTCAAGATCTTCGGCTGGGGCGGCTCCAAGGAAGCTGGCGAACTCATCCTTGAAGCTATCGAGCGCGCCAAGAAGGCAAAGGCCTGATATTCAACCCTTCGCGATAGCGGTTAATTTCACCACTAGATCCTCCGGTTCGCCTTCGATCCGGAGGATTTTTTTACGCGCGGTTTCACCGCTGAGCAATGTAAGCGAGGATTTGGGGATACCGAGGCTCTTGGCAAGCAGCGCAATCAGTGCCTTGTTGGCCTTGCCCTTTTCCGGAGCGACAGAGACGCGCGCCTTCAGGTAGCTTTCGCCGTCGCTGCCCGTTTCGACGCCGTCAATCGCGTCACGCCCGCCATTGGGCGTGAGACGCACGGATAGCCGCAGGTGATCCGAAGAAGCCTGCCAAGGCCTGCTCACCGCAGGAACAGCGGAACCAGCGAGTTCCACATCAGCGAGCGGATGAAGAAGATCAGCAGCAGCAGGATGACCGGCGAGATGTCGATGCCGCCGAGATCGGGCAGGACGCGGCGGATCGGGCGTAGTGCCGGCTCGGTGACCGCATACAGGAAGCTGCCGACGGAGTTGACGAACTGATTGCTCGAATTGATGACGTTAAAAGCATAGAGCCAGGAAAAGATGGCGCTGGCGATCAGCACCCAAGTATAAAGATTCAAAGCCAGATCAATGGTTTGAAATAAGGCGAGCATGTCTGTCTCCATTTCGCGGTTGACAGACATGTAGACATTGGCGACTAAACGAGCAAGCCCCATGCTCCGAAGCGTGTTGAATCATGTTAAATGGCGGGCAGCCGCTTTTGCGCTGGATGTCCGCTTGGAAAGTCTTACTCCATGTCGTTCGCTGCCAGCGGAGACCGGTTTGCCGCCTTCAGGCATATCGCCTATGCCTATTTCTTTTTCGCGCGCTTCCTCACCGCATTTGCCACTCAGGTCGTCAGCGTCTCGGTCGGCTGGCAGATGTACGAGCACACGGGCCAGCCGCTCTATCTCGGTCTGATCGGTCTGGTGCAGTTCCTGCCGTCGCTCCTGCTCATTCTGGTGACGGGCACGGTTGCGGATCGCTACAACAGGCGCCTGATTGCGGCGATCTGCATTTTTGTCGGCACTCTCTGCGCGGCGGCGCTGCTGTTTCTTACCGTCTCGGGCAGTTTTGCGCCGCTTCTCGTGTTCATGATTCTCGTGGTTTTCGGTGTCGAGCGCGCATTCATGACGCCGGCGATGCAATCGCTGGCGCCCAATCTTATCCCGTCCGAAGACCTGACGAACGCCATCACCTGGAATTCGATGTCATGGGATGCGGCCGCCATCCTTGGCCCGGTAGCGGGCGGCTTGCTTTACGGCGTTGGCCCCAGCGTTGCTTATACGGTGGCCGTGCTTTTCTTTGCGTCCGGCTCGGTATTGACCTTCCTTATCCCGAAGCCGCAGCAACGTGTTGCCCATGAGAAGCGCAGCCTGAGCGAAATGCTTGCCGGCTTTCGCTTCATCTGGTCGGAAAAGGTGGTACTCGGCGCGGTCTCGCTCGATCTTTTCGCCGTATTGCTCGGCGGGGCAGTCGCGCTGATGCCCGTCTATGCGCGCGATATCCTGACGCTCGGACCCTGGGGCCTCGGCATGCTGCGTGCCGCTCCAAGCTTCGGCGCGATCGCGATGGGCATATTTCTGGCGACTTATCCCATCCGCAATCGTGCCGGCATCTGCATGTTCGCGGGTGTTGCCATGTTCGGCGTGGGAACGCTGGTATTCGGTATCTCGCATACGCCATGGCTGTCGATAGCAGCCCTTGCCCTCATGGGCGCATCCGACCTGATCTCGGTCTATGTCCGCGAAACTTTGATTACGCTCTGGACGCCGGATCACGTCCGTGGCCGCGTCAACGCCGTCAACATGGTCTTCGTCGGAGCGTCGAACGAACTCGGCGAATTCCGCGCCGGCATCATGGCGCATTATTTCGGCGCGATCCCTGCCGTGGTCGTCGGTGGTCTCGGCACGCTTATGGTTGCGTTTCTTTGGGCGACCGGCTTCCCGCAGCTTCGCCAGATCGACAGTTTGAACGCGCCGGACCGCGACGGTGAGCCGCAGTCCGTCTGAGTGCTGGGGATGGCGATTTAGGCAGACCGGTCCCCATCCCCGCTTTGATCTGTGACAAGATCAGGCAGTGGTTGCGACCGATCAAGCTGGCATTTCAGGCTGCCATCGCCTGTTTGCCCTCGAAAACCAGATCGAGGAACTCCGATAGCCATGCTTTGAGCGCGGCGTCGAAGATCATGCGCCCCTCAAGATGTTCGCGGCCTTGCTGGGCGTTCGGCATGCAGAAGCGGTGTTCGCCATGTACGACCCAGCGCTGCATCATGGCGCGGGTGAGTTCGGCATGGAACTGCAGACCCCAGGCATTCGCGCCATAGCGATAGGCCTGATTGGGATAGGTCTCCGCCGTCGCCAGCAACTCGGCGCCATGGGGCAGATCGAAGCCTTCACGATGGAAATGGTAGACCATTTGCGGCCAGCGCATCAACAGCCGTCCCTTTTCCGTGGAATTCAGCGCATACCAGCCGATCTCGGTCTTGCCATCATCGCGCGCCTTCACCTTGGCGCCGAGATGGCGGGCAAGCATCTGCGCTCCCAGGCAGATGCCGAGATAGGGGCGGTTTTCCTTGAGCGGCACCTTCAGCCATTCGATCTCGGCCTTGACGAAATCATCGGGATCGTTGGCGCTCATCGGACCACCGAAAATCACAGCGCCGCCGTGGGCCGAGAGCGTCGAAGGCAGGCGGTCGCCGAGCACAGGGCGGCGGATATCGAGGTCATAGCCCTTTTCGAGAAGCATCTGGCCGACGCGACCGGGGCTTGAGCGCTCCTGATGAAGCACGATCAATATGGGGCGCCCGGTGCGCTTCGACGCTTCAATCATCATTGCCGGTCTCCACCCTGACGCCGGGTGCGCGAGCAGCCGCCTCCTGGCGCTTCATGATGCGTTCGCGGTCGGAAATGCCCATGAGGTCGGCAATGCGCCAGATTGCGTGGTCTTCCATTTCGCTGCGTTCGCCGTCGGCATAGACGATATCCCAGAGGATGCCGAGCAGCTCAAGCCGTTGCGCGCTATCGAGATGACGCCTCAGATCTGAGGTGAAGCGATAGTAGTCGACCGCTTCGCTCTCGGCCTCTTCGCCGGCGGCGATCAGCGCGTCGAGCTGGCGGCCTGCAAGGCCGTATTGGTCCTTCAGAAGCTTGCGCAGCCTCTTCTTCTCGCTGTTCTCGATCTTGCCGTCGGCCTCCATGACCTGGATACAGAGCGCCGCTACCGCAACACGCGGATCGTCGGGTGCAAAGCCGGATTTCGGGTGGTCCTGGGTCAGGTTATGAAGAAATTCCTGAAATCGTTCAAACATCCGTATCCGTTCTTAATGCGAGCAGAGCAGGGGTCTTGGGTCACCATGCCCGATTTCTTCGTTTACATGCGCATTTCCGGCAAAACCGCAGCGCGGTCTTGCCGGACGTAGACTAGAACAACTTGAGCCGTGTCTTGGGTTCCGGTTCAAGCTTGCGATCTTTCACGCCCGGATCATCCGGGGCGCCACCGAAGAAGGGCCGTGGTTCGGGCTCCCCTTGCGCCGGTTGCGGCGCTGCGACCGATGCGCTCGGCTTGGGCTTTGCCGCAGCCGGCTCCAGTTCCATGACATAGGTATCGGATGGCGTCGCTGCAACTTTCGGTGAAGCCGGCGTCTCCGGCGGGGTTGCGGAGACGGGGGCGCGTACCGGCGGCAGCGATTTCAGAATCGCTTCGACGGATACGGCCGTTCCCTCTTCCACCGGCCCTTCGATCTGGCCGAAGGGTGCTTTCCATTCGAAGGCGTCGAGGCGGCCTGTCACGGGTGACAGCGGCAACCATCTTTCTGAAACGAAGCCGTCGGCGACCCAGGCGGGATCGCGCGGAGCACGCAGCGCCTGCGCCATCCAATGCCGGACACGGCCTTGATCACCGGTTTCGGCCTCCTCGATATCTGCGAGAAGCAGAAAGGCACCTTCACGGGCATCGATCCTTGCGGCAGCTTCGGCCTTGCTACGAGCCTTGCCGAAATCGCCGGCGTCCAGCGCCGCTTTGGCCGTCAAAAGCAGGGCTTCGGCATTATTGGGACGGATAGCCTCCAGCCGTTCGGCACGCTTAAGGCGGTCGGTGACGGAATCGCCGCTGCGGGCGCGCACATAGGCCTTGCCAATTTCGGGGTGCGGATGCGCCTTCCAGACCTGCTCGAGCATAGATGCGGCCTTGCGCACCTTGTCCTCGCGGAACAGGGCCTTGGCAGCGATCAAGGCGGCCGGCACGAAATCGGCCGCCAGCTTCAATGCAGCCAGCGCATCGTCGCGGGCGCCTGTCGGGTCGCTCTCCAGCCTGTCATTGGCGCGGGCCGTCAACAGCACGGCGCGCTGGCGGTTGGCCGTCGTCTTGTCAACGACGTGGGCGACCTTCTGCTGGTCGAGAAGCTTGATGGCATCATCCCAGCGGCCGGCCTGGCTGCGGTACTCCAGCGTTGCCTGCGCGGCCCAGGGCAGGTATGGCGCCTGATCGGCAGCCTTCTCTGCATATTGCCGCGCGGCTTCGTGCGCGCCGAGGCGCTTGGCTTCGAGATAGAGCCCGCGCAAGCCGAGCTCGCGCGTTTCGGGATCGTTGGCCATCAGCTCGAATTTCTGGCGTGCCTCGTCGTTTTTGCCTTCGATGAGGGCGGCTTGGGCCTCAAGCAGATTGATGAGCGGTTCCTGGTCGGCGCGGATGAGGCCACGCGTACGTGCCGCCATCTTGCGTGCAAGCAGGGCGTTGCCGGCCCCGGCGGCTATCAACCCGGTCGACAGAGCCTGATAGCCTCGGTCACGCTTGCGGGCGCGGAAGTAGCGGGTCACGGAATGCGGCGAGGTCCAGATCAGCCGGACGAACCACCACACGATCATGACGGCAGCGATCAAGGCGATGAGGATTGCCGCAGCCACGATCAGCCTGGTCTGATAGAGCTGGCCTTCCCAGACCAGCGAAAGATCGCCCGGGCGATCCGCCAGCCACGAGAAGCCATAGCCGAGAGCCAGGACGAGAATGGCGAAGATAAGCAGTCTGATCATTGCTGCGCTCCGTCCTTAGTTCTGTTTCCCGGTATTGGCGATTGCCTTCGACAGCGCGTCGCTCACCAGATCCTCGACACGGATGCGGGCTTCCAGCGACTGCTTGAAGGCGGCGGAGGCGGATTTGGCCGTCTCGGGCAGGCTGTTCCATTCGTTGACCGCGCCCGGCAGATCGCCATTTTTCACCTTGTCTTCGAACCGTGCGGCGATCGCATCGACGCCGTCGCCCGGAACATTGCCGACGGGGCGCACCTGCACCAGGGATTTTGCACCCGACATCAATCGATCGGTCCAGCTCTGGTTCGGGTCGTTGTTTTGCGTGGTGGCGACGATGGCGGTGGCGACATCGGTCACCTGACGGATAAGGTCGGCGCGCGAGGGAACGCCTGTCTGGGCGAAATTCTTGAGAGCGGCGACGGCAGGGTCGTCCGACGCAACATTGGCGAACGTATCGAGTTCGGGTCGGAAGGGGCCGCCGCGATCAATGGCGGCCTTTAGTGCCGCTGCCGCAATGGCGCGGGCAACCGCGCTTTCCTGGTTGGGACCGCTCAGCTTCTTCTCGGCGTCATCGAGGCGTTTGCTGACCTCGGCCTCCGATGTCGCCTGACTTTGGGTCGCCTTGCCGAGATCAGCTTTCAATTGACCGACCTCGGCTGTCAGCGAGGCGATTTTCTGATCGGCATCGGCACTCGTAGCGCCAGTCGATCCGCCTCGCGTACCGTTGGCGGTCGATGTTTCGAGTGCTGCAACACGGGCAGCAAGTGCGTTGTCCGGTTTCGCGGCGGGGGCTGCGGCAAGCTTGGCGATGCTCTGCTTCAGCTCGTCGATTTCGGCGTTGAGCGCGACGATATCGGCGGAATGGTCCTTGGCCGCGCCTCGGCCCGGCAACAGGCCGGCATATTGGATCGCGCCTGCGCAAACGAGAGCGATGAGGCCGCCGACGATCCCGGCGGCGATCAGGCCGGAGGTCGCTCCCTCCCGTCTCGGTTGCTCAGAACGGGGCACCGGATCGGGCTTCTGTTCTTCAGCGGCTTTCGGTTCTTCGGGGAGCGGGCCGAACACGTGCTCCCGATCTTTCCCCGGTAACGGCTCCTTATCCGCTTCGAGCGGCATCTCCACTTCATTGGCGGAGGAAGAACCGGGTTCGACGTGGCCGCGCTCCGTTAATTCCTCGGGCGCTGCGTCCTGCGCAGTTTTTTCGGCTTCCAGGTCGATCGTGACCGGCTCGTTTTTGGGCTTCGAATGGTTAGGCGGTTTTCCCGGTACCATGAGGTCCTCTTTTCATGCGCTGCAACGAAGTTAGACAGACAAGGCGATTATGGAAAGACCTTAGATCAAAATTGCGGCCTTACTCTGCGACAAGCAGCGCCAGAAGTCTGTCTTCGTCCGGCGTGCCGGCGATGGCGACATGTGGGTGAAGAGCCACGGGAATCGCTTCGGCGATGGCTTCACTCAGGCAGAGGAAACGTATCCCGTCGAGCAGGGTTTGATTTCTTTGTACAAAGGACAGGCCGAAAAAGCGCTGCGCCGTAAGCTGGGAGTAGAGCAGCACCGCATCTGCCGGCCGGTCCACGAAAAGCTGGCTAAGGGTGGCGTCGTCGGGAATAATATCCTGCATCCGATAGCATTCGACCGTGCGGAAGGGTAGTTGCAGGCCGGTCAATCCCGCCTCGAAACCGGTGGCGCGGGGAAAGCCCGCCAGATAAAGAAGCAAAGCTCCGTCGTTGTCTGTGGCATGGCTCGAAATCAGGGCTGCCAGTTCGTTACCGCCGCCTTCCGACGCCGTGATGTCGGTGAAGCCAAGTTTGGCCGCTTCCTTTGCCGTTGCCTTTCCTACCGCGAAGATCGGGCGGCCAAGGTGTTGCGAAAGATCCGGCTCCAATGCCGCCAGAACCCGGATCGCTTCAGCACTGGTGACGGCGATGGCGCCTTGGGTCTGAAGGAGTGCGCGCCTCGCGTCTTCGACATGATGAACGGGCTCGGCCAGTGGCAGCAAATGTGCCTCATGGCCCATCCGCGTCAATCGCTCGATGGTGCGCTCACCCGAGTGCCGAGGGCGGGTGACGACGACGCGCATGGGATCCTAGACCCAATCTTCAAAGAAGGTGCTGCCCGCTTTGGCGCGAATTGCCTGGCCTGCATTGACCCCGAGTGCCTCGGCATCACGGCGATGGCCCTCGATGGTCGTCGTGTGCACCTGTTTGCCATCGGGAGTAAGGATCATGCCGAAGAAGCGCAGATGATCGCCCTCGCAGATTGCATAGCCGGCAATCGGCGTGCGGCAGGAGCCGTCGAGAGCTGCCAAGAAGGCGCGCTCGCAGGAGACGGCATCGAAGGTCGGTGCGTCGTTGATCGCAGCAAGCAGATCGTTCATCTTGACATCGTCGATGCGGCTTTCGATGGCGATTGCGCCCTGCGCCGGAGCCGGCGGGAACTCATCCGGGTCGAGAATATCGGTGATAACTTCGACATTGCCGAGCCGCTTCAGGCCGGCAACGGCGAGCAGCGTCGCATCCGCCTGCCCCTCTTCCAGCTTGCGAAGGCGCGTCTGGACCGAGCCGCGGAATGTAATGACGTTGATATCGGGTCGCATACGACGGATCAGCGCCTGACGACGCAGCGAGGCGGAACCGACGGTAGCGCCATGCGGCAGATCGATCAACTTCCGTGCGGTGCGACCGATGACGGAATCGCGAATGTCCTCGCGCGGCAGGTAGGCGTTCAGGGCCAGGCCTTCGGGCAGTTTGGTTGCCATGTCCTTGGCGGAGTGGACGGCGAAGTCGAGCTCGCCCGAAGTCAGTCTGTCTTCAAGCTCTTCCGTGAACAGGCCCTTGCCGCCGATCGCCGCCAATGCGCGATCGGTGATGCGGTCGCCCTTTGTGGTCAGAACGACGATTTCAAACATCTCCTCCGGGAGGCCGTGAGCCGCCATCAGACGGTCGCGCGCCTCATAGGCCTGGGCGAGGGCCAACGGGCTGCCCCGCGTGCCGATCCGGAAAGGTTTTGTTTGCATCCGCTTTGATCCGTTGTTACCGACAGTTCCCGTAACCATATTTCCGCTTTACCGCAATCGACCTGTAGGCAACGAACTTTCTCCATGGCGTCCATTCTTCGTATTCTCGGCATCGAAACAAGCTGCGACGAAACCGCTGCGGCCATTGTCGAGCGCCGGGATGACGGTACACCTACGGTTTGTTCCGATGTCGTCCTCAGCCAGTTGGACGAACATAGCGCCTATGGCGGCGTCGTGCCGGAAATTGCCGCGCGGGCACACGTCGAGGCGCTCGATACCCTGATCGACGAGGCATTGAAACGCGCCAATGTGTCGCTCTCAGACGTCGATGCCATTGCCGCCACCTCCGGCCCCGGCCTCATCGGCGGGTTGCTTGTCGGGTTGATGACCGGCAAGGCGATTTCGCGCGCCACAGGCAAACCATTATACGCCATCAACCATCTGGAAGGCCATGCTCTTACGGCACGGCTGACCGATGGACTTGCTTTTCCTTATCTCATGCTGCTTGTTTCCGGCGGCCACACGCAGCTTATCCTCGTGCGCGGCGTCGGAGACTATGAGCGCTGGGGGACGACCATCGACGATGCGCTGGGCGAAGCTTTCGATAAGACGGCGAAACTTCTAGGACTGCCCTATCCCGGCGGCCCGGCCGTGGAGGCTGCTGCGAAAAACGGCAATCCGGATCGCTTCGATCTCCCGCGACCGCTGGTGGGTGAAGCACGCCTCGATTTTTCCTTCTCCGGGCTCAAGACAGCAGTGCGTCAGGCGGCGACGGCCATTGCGCCCGTCACCGAGCAGGATATCGCCGACATCTGCGCCTCCTTCCAGAAGGCGATCTCGCGCACATTGAAGGACCGGATCGGCCGCGGCCTGCAGCGCTTCAAGACGGAGTTTCCGAAGACCGAGGAAAAGCCGTCGCTTGTCGTGGCAGGTGGCGTTGCCGCCAATCTCGAGCTGCGCCGCACGCTGCAGGAGCTTTGCGATGCTAACGGCTTCCGCTTCATCGCGCCGCCATTGAGATTGTGTACCGATAATGCCGTCATGATCGCCTGGGCGGGACTGGAGCGCATGGCGACGGGTGCAGCGCCTGACGATCTCGAAGTGCAGCCGCGTTCGCGCTGGCCGCTGGATCAGAAGGCTGAAACCCTCCTGGGCCACGGCAAACGAGGAGCGAAGGCATGAGCGGCAACGAACGGATTGCAGTCATCGGCGCCGGCGCTTTCGGCACAGCGCTTGCCGCCGTCATCGCGCTCACCGGCCGCAGCGACGTCACGCTCGTCGGACGCAATGCCGGACTGATGAAGGATCTCGCCGCAGATCGCATGCATGATGCCGTTCTTCCCGGCATTGAGCTTCCGGATTCGCTGCAATTCTCCGCTGAAGCGGACTCTATTTCTGGTGCCGATATCGTCCTCTTCGCCATGCCCTCGCAGGCGCAGGCGGATGCAGCCCGGCATTACGGCCCTTATCTCGGCAAGGATGCCATCATCGTCACCTGCGCCAAGGGCATCGACAAGGTCTCCGGCGACCTTTTGACCGATATGCTCGAGCGGGAACTGCCGCAGCACGCCATCGCCGTGCTTTCTGGACCCGGCTTTGCTGCCGACATCGCCAAGGGTCTGCCGACGGCCATGGCGATCGCCGCTGCCGATATGGCTGTTGCCGAAAGGCTTGCGCAGGCGATCTCCGGTCCGACCTTCCGCCTTTACGCATCGGATGACCGTATCGGCGTACAGCTCGGCGGCGCGCTGAAGAATGTCCTCGCCATTGCCTGCGGCATCGTCGAAGGCCGCGGCATTGGCGATTCGGCGCGTGCGGCGCTCATCAGTCGCGGTCTCGCCGAGATGTCGCGCTTCGTCGCGGCCAAGGGCGGCAAGGCGGAAACGGTGCGTGGGTTGTCTGGTCTGGGCGATCTCGTGCTGACGGCCACCAGCCATCAATCCCGCAATCTCAGATTCGGTATCGCGCTTGGCGAGGGGGAGACGGTCGATCCGGCACACGGCACTCTGGTCGAAGGCGCCTATGCCGCCTCGATCGCGGCTCGGCTTGCGCATGAACTTGGCGTCGATATGCCGATCACCGATGCCGTTTCCGCCATCATCGACGGCAAGCTCGACATTTCCGCTGCCATCGGGCAATTGATGACACGGCCGATAACCACGGAATAGTTTTGGATATCTGAAGGAGACCAATCATGCTGTTCGCCTTTGTCTGCAAGGACAAGCCCGGTTACCTGAACGTCCGCATGGAGACGCGCCCGGCGCATTTGGAGTATCTGAACAAGCTCAATGCCGAAGGCACTCTGAAGATGGCTGGTCCTTTCCTCGACACCGAAGGCAAGCCGAATGGCAGCTTGGTGGTCGTCAAGGCCGAAAATGTCGAAGCCGCAGTCGCCATCGCGGATGCCGACCCCTACACGAAGGCCGGATTGTTCGAGAGCGTCGAGATCAAGCCGTTCAACTGGGTTTTCAACAATCCGGAGGCATGAGACATGGCGCACTGGCTTTATAAATCCGAGCCGGCCTCCTGGTCGTGGCAGCAGCAGAAGGACGCCGGCGACAAGGGGACCGAGTGGACCGGCGTGCGCAACTATCTCGCCCGCAACAACATGCGGGCCATGCAGCTCGGCGACAAGGGCTTCTTCTATCATTCCAATGACGGGCTGGAGATTGTCGGCGTCGTCGAAGTCTGCGCGCTGGCGCATCCGGATTCGACCGCCAAGGACGATCTTCGCTGGGAATGCGTTGATATCCGCGCTGTCCGCGACATGCCGAAGCCGGTGTCCCTCAAGGACGTCAAGGCCAATCCGAAGCTCGCGCAGATGGCGCTTGTCACCTCCATGCGGCTTTCGGTGCAGCCGGTAACGGACGAGGAATGGCTCGAAGTCTGCCGCATGGGCGGTCTGGACAATCCGCCGGTCTGATCCGGTTCGAGGATTCTTTGAAAACCGATCCGGAAAGTTTCATCCGCGCCAATACCAGTCTGATGGCGCCGCCGCATGTGCCGGAAATCCGGCTGCATCTGGCGAGCGAAGCGCATGAGCTCTGGCTGAAGACGGAGGAGGAGCTGGAAGAGATCGGTCTGCCGCCGCCCTTCTGGGCCTTTGCCTGGGCGGGCGGCCAGGGTCTGGCACGCTACATCCTCGATCATCCGGAAAGTGTTGCCGGCAGAAGCGTGCTTGATTTCGCCAGCGGGTCAGGGCTCGTCGCGATAGCGGCCAAGCGTGCAGGCGCGAGCCAAGTGCTCGCGGTCGATATCGATCCCTGGGCGGGTACGGCGATCCGGCTGAATGCTGTCGAAAACAACGTTGCCGTGGATTTTTCCAGAGAAGACATCATTGGCCGCCTGGTCGGGGCGGACGTCATTCTCGCCGGCGACGTCTTCTACGATCGCGATTTTGCCGCGAGCCTCGTTCCCTGGTTACGCGGCCTGGCGAGCGAAGGCAGGACAGTTCTGGTCGGCGATCCCGGCCGCGCCTATCTTCCGAAGGATCGCCTGGAGCCGCAGGAGACCTATCAGGTGCCTGTCACGCGGGCGCTGGAGGACAGCGAAGTCAAGAAAACGACGGTCTGGCAATTTCTCGCCGATTAAGAGCGGTCAGACATCCAGGCCTTGCGCTGTTCCCGACGGAAACATCGGCGCATTTTTCCTGATCTGGCCTTGAGGTCCTCAGGGGCGAATCACGCAGACACCAGCTTCATGTGAGCATGGGTCTGGAGCGTGGTGGACGTTGATGACCTTGGCGCGCGGTCTCGGCTGCGGCGCTGCCAGGCGTGCATATGGGTCATAGTCGTTATAACCGACGACGTAAGTCCCGCCGTTGGCCCGGTAGACATCCGCCGTGCCAGCATAGGTGCCGGTGCTTGCCGCCTCATGACTGTCCATGAGTACGATTCTGGCCGGTTGCTCTTGCTTGAAGCCAAGCGACGGCGCTAACTGCGGCAAGCGCACGAGGCCTGAACGATCGTGATGGCGCCAATGTCGATAATCGCCTGCAAGCGCCGAGGTCGCGGAAACGGTGGCCACTGCCGTCAAAACGAGCACTGCTGCCTTGAAAAGATTCGAACTCATCATTCGCTCCGTTTCCATCCGTTAATAAAATCTTAACGGCAGATTGCCCCAAGAGCGGTGCGAAGTCCACGTCAGGGTTGATGAAATGGTAAACGGCTCGGAATGAGGAGCCCGTCTTTGCATACTCGCTAAAGTGCAGAGCGATCCCAATCGATTAAATTCGATGCGGGCATCAATTGTGCTTGTCGATAGGCATTTCCGCGATTAATGGTCGCAATGATGCAACGCACACTGCACGTCCTGTGCGCGCGTTGCCCCGGAGTTCCGGGTTCTAAGCGTATCGTAACGCCGCGAGGTTCTGATGGCGAACGTCACACAAAACCGGCCCTTGTCGCCGCATCTGCAAATCTACAAACCAATTCCCACCATGGTCATGTCGATCGTCCATCGTATTACCGGCGGCGCGCTCTACTTCGGCACGGTGCTGGTTGCCTGGTGGCTGATCGCCGCTGCGACCGGCCAGGGCTATTTCGACCTGGTCAACTGGATCATGGGCTCGATCGTCGGTCGGATCATTCTGTTCGGCTATACCTGGGCGCTGCTGCATCACATGCTCGGCGGTCTGCGCCATTTCGTATGGGATCTCGGCTATGGTTTCGATCCTGCGGTTTCGACGAAGATGGCCAAGATCACGATCATCGCCTCGATCTGTCTGACCGTACTGGTCTGGGTCATCGGCATCGCCATCCGGCTGGGTTGAACTGGCGTGATCGTTTCCGGAAGCGCAGGGATGCCTTTCGGGATCATGCTTTAGAGGATATTTCTCATGGATATGCGCACCCCTTTGGGCAAAGTCCGCGGTCTCGGTTCCGCCAAGGAAGGCACCGATCATTTCTGGCGCCAGCGCCTGACCGCCGTCGCCAACGTTCCGCTCTTCATTTTCTTCGTCATCTTCCTGATGATCTACGCTGGCGCGCCCTATGCGGAAGTCGTGCACGCGCTGTCGAACCCGCTCGTCGCCGTCATCTTCGGCCTGATGGTGATCTCCGGCATCATTCACATGAAGCTCGGCATGCAGGTCATCATCGAGGATTATGTGCATGGCGAATTCGGCAAGATCGTCCTTCTCATGCTCAACACGTTTTTCGCGGTCATTCTGGCGGGGCTCTGTCTTTTCGCCATTCTGAAGATCGCGTTCGTAGGATAAATGCATCATGGCACCGAACTCATCCGCTCAGAATGGGGCTGCTCAAAACGGGAAAGCCTACAAATATGTCGATCACTCCTATGACGTGATCGTCGTTGGCGCCGGCGGCGCCGGCCTGCGCGCCACGCTCGGTATGGCCGAGCAGGGCTTCCGCACCGCCTGCATCACCAAGGTCTTCCCGACCCGCTCGCACACCGTTGCCGCCCAGGGCGGCATTGCCGCTTCGCTGCGCAACATGACGCCAGACAGTTGGCAGTGGCACCTCTATGACACCGTCAAGGGTTCCGACTGGCTCGGCGACGTTGACGCCATGCAGTACATGGTCATGGAAGCGCCGAAGGCGGTCTATGAGCTCGAGCATTACGGCGTGCCCTTCTCGCGTAACGAGGAAGGCAAGATCTATCAGCGTCCGTTCGGCGGCCACATGCAGAACTACGGCGAGGGACCGCCGGTGCAGCGCACCTGTGCTGCCGCCGACCGTACCGGCCACGCTATCCTGCACACGCTCTATGGCCAGTCGCTGCGCAACAACGCCGAATTCTTCATCGAGTATTTCGCGCTCGACCTCATCATGTCCGACGATGGCAGCCGCTGCACCGGCGTCGTCGCCTGGTGCCTTGATGACGGCACGATCCATCGCTTCGCCGCCAAGATGGTGGTGCTGGCGACCGGCGGCTACGGCCGCGCCTATTTCTCGGCAACGTCTGCCCACACCTGCACCGGCGACGGTGGCGGCATGGTAGCTCGCGCCGGCCTGCCGCTGCAGGACATGGAATTCGTCCAGTTCCACCCGACCGGCATCTACGGTTCAGGCTGCCTGATCACCGAAGGCGCCCGCGGTGAAGGCGGCTATCTCGTCAATTCCGAGGGCGAGCGCTTTATGGAGCGCTACGCTCCTTCGGCGAAGGACCTTGCTTCGCGCGACGTGGTTTCGCGCTGCATGACGCTGGAGATCCGCGAGGGTCGCGGCGTCGGCAAGAACAAGGACCACATCTTCCTGCATCTCGACCATCTCGATCCGGCCGTGCTGCACGAGCGCCTGCCGGGTATTTCCGAGAGCGCCCGTATCTTCGCCGGCGTCGACGTGACCCGCGACCCGATCCCGGTTCTGCCGACCGTTCACTACAACATGGGCGGCATTCCGACGAATTATTGGGGCGAAGTGCTGAACGCCGACAGCAACAATCCCGAGCGCGTGCTGCCGGGCTTGATGGCCGTCGGCGAAGCCGGTTGCGCTTCAGTGCACGGTGCCAACCGCCTCGGCTCGAACTCGCTGATCGACCTTGTCGTCTTCGGCCGCGCCGCTGCCATCCGCGCCGGTCAGGTCATCGACCGCGACGGTCCGGTTCCGGCGCTCAACGTTGCGGCCTGCGACAAGATCATGGATCGCTTCGATCGCCTGCGCCATGCCAGCGGCTCGACGCCGACGGCAGCGCTGCGCGAGAAGATGCAGCGCGCGATGCAGGAAGATGCCGCGGTGTTCCGTACGCAGGAATCGCTGGAGTCCGGCTGCCGCCGCCTTTCGGAGATCTGGAAGGAGCTGCCCGATATCAAGGTCACTGACCGTTCGCTGATCTGGAACTCCGACCTCGTCGAGACGCTCGAGCTGCACAATCTGATGGCCAATGCCATCACGACGATCTACGGCGCAGAGGCTCGCAAGGAAAGCCGTGGCTCGCATGCCCGCGAGGACTACACCGAGGGCAAGTTTGCCGGCCGTGACGACGACAACTGGCGCAAGCATACGCTTGCCTGGGTCAACGAGGCCGGCGACGTGAAGCTCGACTATCGTCCCGTTCACACCGACCTGATCGCCGAAGGCATCGATCCGCACAAGATCGAGCCGAAGGCACGCGTGTACTGATCTGAGAGGAACTGACCATGGTTGAACTCGCTCTCCCCAAGAACTCTCAGATGCGCGAAGGCAAGGTCTGGCCGAAGCCGGTCGGCGCCAAGAACACGCGCGAATTCCGCGTCTATCGCTGGAGCCCGGATGACGGCCAGAACCCGAGCATCGATACCTATTATATCGATGTCGACGATTGCGGCCCGATGGTGCTCGACGGTCTGCTCTACATCAAGAACAACATCGACCCGACGCTGACGTTGCGCCGCTCCTGTCGCGAAGGCATTTGCGGCTCCTGCGCCATGAACATCGACGGCACCAATACGCTCGCCTGCACCAAGGGTCTGGACGAGATTAAGGGCACGGTGAAGGTCTATCCGCTGCCGCATATGCCCGTCGTCAAGGACCTCGTGCCTGACCTGACGAACTTCTATGCACAGCATCGCTCGATCGAGCCCTGGCTGAAGACGGTATCGCCGCCGCCGGCCAAGGAATGGAAGCAGAGCCACGAAGACCGCCTGAAGCTCGATGGCCTCTATGAGTGCATCCTGTGCGCCTGCTGCTCGACTTCCTGTCCGAGCTATTGGTGGAACGGCGACCGCTATCTCGGTCCAGCCGTCCTGTTGCAGGCCTATCGCTGGCTGATCGACTCCAGAGACGAAGCCAAGGGCGAGCGCCTCGACAATCTCGAGGATCCCTTCCGCCTTTATCGTTGCCACACGATCATGAACTGCGCGCAGACCTGCCCGAAGGGTCTGAACCCGGCCAAGGCAATTGCCGAAATCAAGAAGATGATGGTCGAGCGGCGGGTCTAACCCGCCGACTTCCATTACCGGGCGGCGAGGATGACGTTCGTATGACGATGGAGGGTTTCGCGCCAGCGGCCGTTGACGAAATTCGCTCCCGGCTCGCATCGGTCAAGGACAGCGGCCTTCGTATTGGCTTCGCCATCGAAAGTGGGAGTCGTGCGTGGGGATTTCCTTCCCCGGACAGCGACTATGACTGTCGCTTCGTTTATGTCAGGCCAGGGCGGGATCATCTGACTTTATTCCCCCATCGCGATGTCATTGAGTTTCCGATTGTCGGTGACATCGACACCGGTGGGTGGGACTTGCGGAAAGCTCTGCTTCTGGCGCTGAAGGGCAACGCTGTTCTCGTCGAATGGTTGAAATCACCGATCGTCTACGAAGAGGAACCTGGTTTTCGCAGGCGTTTAGGCGCGTTGCTGGATGTGATCATGGTGCCGGAGAAGGTTGCCAAGCATTATATCGGTCTCATGAAGCAGCATCAGCCGGAGAACGCGACTGCACGCATCCGTCTGAAGACGCTACTTTATTCCATCCGTCCGGCGATAGCGCTTGAATGGATGCGACAAACGGGTTTTGCCAGATTGCCGCCAATGAACATGCTTGAATGTCTCGCGGCGATAGATATAGCCGAGGGATTTCGGACAAGCATTCTAGAGTTGGTGGCGGTTAAAAAAGAGACGCGCGAAATGGGGGAGGGTGTGCCTCCACTGCCGATCTCGGAATTTCTCGCGAACTCTCTCGATCGCTATTCCAACTTTTCCGGCAAGTACGGGGAAGATCAGGAGCGGGACAGGAGGATGCAGGAATTTGCGGACCGCTTTTATCTTGACGAGGTTTGCCGGGTGACGCCTTGAAACTACCCGATTCTTGTCCAGCTATGGCCTCTCGGCAATTTATCGCGGTATCGACTTGATTAACCAAAGTGAAATACGATAATTCCCACGTCATTGAGCATCACTTTGCGAATGTCAGCGGTGGACAATTAATTAGGAGTGTGATGATGCAGTTCAAATATGCAGTGACGGCTGCGGCGATAGGCCTGTCGCTTGCCGGTTGCCAGCGCACGGCATACAATAACGACACCTATTCATCTCCGGCCCCACTGCAGGCTCAGCCTGTCAATCCCGTACAATCCAGCCAGCTTCCGCCTGCAGGTGGTGCAAACGGCTCGCAATTCCCGGCTGCTCCGACAGGCGCGCCGAATGCGGGCAATCCACAGCAGCAGCAGGCGATGGCGGCTTCCGCCATGGATGTGACGAAGGAATCGATGGTCGGCAGCTGGAAGGTCAGCAACGGCGGGTCGAGCTGCGACATGTTCCTGACGCTCACGAATCTCGGTAGCGGTTCCCGCGGTGGTACGCGCGGCTGCTCCGGCGAACTGACGTCGATGGGATCTTGGGAAGTCTCCGGCAAGCAGGTACTCCTCAAGAACCGCGACGGCTCGACGGTCGGCACGCTCTATAAGACGGCCGCTTCGCGCTTCGACGGCTCGACGGCGTCCGGCCAGCCGCTCAGCCTCAGCCGATAAGCTTGGTACCGCCAAGCGTTTCACGGGATCGTTTGGCGGCTCTAGAATGTTGTTCGATGCAGTTCCGGATGGAAAACCGCTGCGCACTTTTCCTGGAATTGCTCTAGTTGACGGGGCGGCGCCCCTTGGGTGCGCCCCATTTGCACAGGCGGATACTTCCCCATGCAGCCCATGCCAGACTACTCGCTCAGCGTCTGCGAACAGCTGAAGGCGCTGACGGCTTCCGGATCCCTACAAGTGGATTCGGCGCAGATGGATGTGGCGAAGATGCTGGATCGCGTGCTTGCCGATCTTAAGCGCAAGCGGCCTGCCGCAAAGTCCAGCGCACTCGGCTGGATGTTTGCCGCGCGCAAGAAGTCGGTTGACGCTATCAAGGGGCTCTATATTCACGGCAGCGTCGGGCGCGGCAAGACCATGTTGATGGACATGTTCTTCTCCATGGCCCCGTGCCAGAGGAAGCGCCGGGCGCATTTTTTCGAATTCATGGCCGATGTGCACAATCGCATCGCGGCGCAGCGGCTGAAATTCAAGAACGGCGAAACAAAGCAGGCGGATCCCATTCCGCCCGTTGCTGCCGATCTCTATGCCGAAGCCGAACTGCTGTGCTTCGACGAGTTCACCGTTACCGACATTGCCGATGCGATGATCCTGTCGCGGCTGTTTTCCGAACTGTTCTCGCTCGGCTGCGTCCTGATTGCCACGTCGAACGTCGAGCCGGACAATCTCTATCGCGACGGGCTCAATCGCGGGCTCTTCCTGCCCTTCATCGATCTTCTGAAAAAGCATGTCGACGTCGTGACGCTGGATTCGCCGACCGATTACCGCATGGAGAAGCTGAACAGCCAGCCGGTCTATCTGACGCCGCTCGATCAGCGCGCCGAGATGGCGATGGACGCTTCCTGGATGCAGGCGCTGCATGGGCGCAAGGCGCAGCCGATGGAGATCCCGATGAAGGGACGCTCCATCCATGTGCCGTTTGCCGTCGATCGCATGGCTCGATTCTCGTTTGCCGATCTTTGCGACACTCCGCTCGGGCCTGCCGATTTCCTGGCCATAGCGGAGCGCTTCGATACGATCTTCCTCGATCGCGTGCCGAAACTCGGGCCGGACAAGCGGAACCAAACGAAGCGGTTCATCATTCTCATTGATACGCTCTACGACCACAATATCCGCCTGTACGTCTCCGCCGCGGCGATGCCTGAGGATCTTTTGACGGAACGGCGAGGGACGGAAGGCTTCGAGTTCGATCGCACGGCCTCGCGTCTTTTCGAGATGCGCAGCGCCGAATATTTGGCGCAGACTCCGGCAAGGCGCGCCGCCGAGTGACAATTCGGCGACATAACATCTTACGTTTACGTAAGAATTTTTCGATCTAACCGATTGAAATTGCTGATCCAAAAATATTCAATTGCCAATTTCTGCCTTTGGGTCTATGCGATTGACGGCTATTGTGGATGCCTTGCTCGGCGTCCCGCCACGGATTTTGATCGCAAAGGATACACCGAAATGGCGCGCAACAAGATCGCACTTATTGGTTCTGGCATGATTGGTGGCACGCTGGCGCATCTCGCCGGCTTGAAGGAACTGGGCGACATCGTCCTGTTCGACATCGCGGACGGCATTCCTCAGGGCAAGGGTCTCGACATCGCCCAGTCCTCTCCGGTCGAAGGCTTCGACGCCAACCTCACCGGCGCCAGCGACTATTCCGCGATCGAAGGCGCTGACGTCTGCATCGTCACCGCCGGCGTTCCCCGCAAGCCAGGCATGAGCCGCGACGATCTTCTCGGCATCAACCTCAAGGTCATGGAGCAGGTCGGCGCCGGCATCAAGAAGTATGCCCCGAATGCTTTCGTGATCTGCATCACCAACCCGCTCGACGCCATGGTGTGGGCACTGCAGAAGTTCTCGGGCCTGCCGGCCAACAAGGTTGTCGGCATGGCAGGCGTGCTCGACAGCTCGCGCTTCCGCCTCTTCCTCGCCAAGGAATTCAACGTCTCCGTCCAGGACGTCACCGCTTTCGTTCTCGGCGGCCACGGCGACTCGATGGTTCCGCTCGCTCGTTATTCGACCGTTGCCGGCATCCCGCTGACCGATCTCGTCAAGATGGGCTGGCTCACCGCCGAACGCCTCGAAGAGATCATCCAGCGCACCCGTGATGGCGGCGCCGAAATCGTCGGCCTGTTGAAGACCGGCTCTGCCTATTACGCTCCGGCTGCCTCGGCCATTGAGATGGCTGAAGCCTACCTCAAGGACAAGAAGCGCGTTCTGCCTTGCGCCGCTCACCTCGACGGCCAGTATGGCGTCAAGGACATGTATGTCGGCGTTCCCACCGTCATCGGTGCAGGCGGTATCGAGCGCGTCATCGAAATCGACCTCAACAAGGCCGAGAAGGAAGCTTTCGACAAGTCGGTCGCTGCCGTTGCCGGCCTCTGCGACGCTTGCGCCACGATCGCACCGTCGCTGAAGTAATTTCCGCGTTATAACAGGGATAAGTCCATGAACATTCATGAATATCAGGCCAAGGCTCTGCTGAAGAGCTATGGCGCACCCGTCGCGGACGGTGTTGCCATCTTCTCCGCCGACGAAGCCGCCGCAGCTGCCAAGCAGCTTCCAGGCCCGCTTTACGTCGTCAAGAGCCAGATCCACGCCGGTGGCCGCGGCAAGGGCAAGTTCAAGGAACTCAGCCCGGACGCCAAGGGCGGCGTTCGCCTTGCCAAGTCGGTTGACGATGTCGTCGCCAACGCCAAGGAAATGCTCGGCCACACGCTGGTGACCAAGCAGACCGGCCCGGCCGGCAAACAGGTCAACCGCCTCTACATCGAAGACGGCGCCGACATCGACCGCGAACTGTATCTCTCGATCCTCGTCGACCGTTCCGTCGGTCAGGTCGCCTTCGTCGTTTCGACTGAGGGCGGCATGGACATCGAGACCGTCGCGCACGACACTCCGGAAAAGATCATCACCGTTGCCATCGATCCGTCGACGGGCGTCACGGCTGCCAACACGGCCGCTCTTTCCGACGCGCTGAAGCTCGAAGGGGCTGCCCGCGAAGATGCAGCCAAGCTCTTCCCGATCCTCTACAAGGCCTTCGTCGAAAAGGACATGGCACTGCTCGAAGTCAACCCGCTGATCGTCATGACCAATGGCCGTCTGCGCGTTCTCGACGCCAAGGTTTCCTTCGACGGCAACGCTCTCTTCCGTCATGAAGACGTCCGCGCGCTGCGCGACACGTCGGAAGAAGACGAGAAGGAAATCCAGGCGCACGAATACGATCTGGCCTATGTCGCCCTCGACGGCAACATCGGCTGCATGGTCAACGGTGCCGGTCTTGCCATGGCAACCATGGACATCATCAAGCTCTACGGCGCTGAGCCGGCGAACTTCCTCGATGTCGGCGGCGGCGCCACCAAGGAAAAGGTTACGGCGGCCTTCAAGATCATCACTGCCGATCCGGCTGTCCAGGGCATTCTGGTCAACATCTTCGGCGGGATCATGAAGTGCGACGTCATTGCCGAAGGCGTGCTTGCAGCCGTCAAGGAAGTCGGTCTGAAGGTTCCGCTCGTCGTTCGCCTCGAAGGCACCAACGTCGAACTTGGCAAGAAGATCATCAACGAATCCGGTCTCAACGTCATCTCCGCAGATGACCTGGACGATGCCGCCCAGAAGATCGTGAAGGCAGTCAAGGGCTAACGGGAATGGCTGCGTCCTTCGCTCCAACGGCTGCTCATCTTCGCCTCGGTGCCTTTGCCGGCGCCTGGGAAGGGGAAGAGCACGTCGCAGCTTCGGCCTGGACGAAGGAAGGCACGGCGGTCTCGCGCCTTACGGCAGAATGTCTGTTCGGCGGATTTTTCGTCGAGCAGCGCTACGTGCAGACGCGGGGCGGCGAAACCTCTTTCGAAGCCCGGAATATTTTTGGCTTCGACGGAACGGAACAGGCCTACAAGCTCTATCAGTTCGATACGGTCGGCTTCGTGCCCGCCGCGCCGGCTTCCGGCGAATGGATCGATGACAGGCTTGTCCTGACCAAAGTTTCGCCGCGCGGTGCGCAGCGCATTCTCTTTCAGTTCGAAAATGAAGACTGCTACCGTATGGGCGTCACTTTCTCGCCCACCGGCAGCGATACATGGCAGGAGGTCGTCAGCGGCTTATACCGTCGCGTTGCCTCCGCGTCTTCCAACCTCTCGTAACAAAGGCCTCGCATGTCTATTCTCATCAACAAAGACACCAAGGTCCTGGTTCAGGGCCTGACCGGCAAGACCGGCACTTTCCACACTGAACAGGCGCTTGCCTATCACGGCACGCAGATGGTCGGCGGTATCCACCCCTCCAAGGGTGGCGAAACCTGGACCGGCTCCAAGGGCGAAAAGCTGCCGATCTTCAAGTCGGTCGCCGAAGGCAAGGATGCCACCGGCGCCAACGCTTCGGTCATCTACGTCCCGCCGGCAGGCGCTGCGGCTGCGATCCTCGAAGCGATCGAAGCCGAGATCCCGCTCATCGTCTGCATCACGGAAGGCATTCCGGTTGCCGACATGGTCAAGGTCAAGGATCGCCTGATCAAGTCGAAGTCGCGCCTGATCGGACCGAACTGCCCGGGCGTTCTCACCCCGAACGAATGCAAGATCGGCATCATGCCGGGCTCCATCTTCAAGAAGGGCTCCGTCGGCGTTCTCTCGCGTTCCGGCACGCTGACCTACGAAGCTGTGTTCCAGACCACCAATGAAGGTCTCGGCCAGACGACGGCTGTCGGCATCGGCGGCGACCCGGTCAAGGGCACCGAATTCATCGACGTCCTGGAAATGTTCCTCGCCGACGACGAAACCAAGTCGATCATCATGATCGGCGAAATCGGCGGCTCGGCTGAGGAAGATGCTGCACAGTTCCTCAAGGATGAAGCCAAGAAGGGTCGCAAGAAGCCGATGGTCGGCTTCATCGCTGGCCGCACGGCACCTCCCGGCCGCACCATGGGCCATGCCGGCGCCGTGATTTCCGGCGGCAAGGGCGGCGCGGAAGACAAGATCGCAGCGATGGAATCGGCAGGCATCCGCGTGTCGCCGTCGCCGGCGCGTCTCGGCAAGACGCTGGTGGAAGTCCTGAAGGGCTGACCCTACCTATAGCAAGGCCGGACGGGGCGGCGATTGCCATGCCCCGTCCGGTTTCGATATTCGCAAGCATAGACTTACGGCCGAAACGGTCGAACGAAATTCGGTCGCCGGATGACCACAAGCCGGCAAAGCAACAAGTCGGGAGGCGGACGAGGCTGTCCGCATATCACCATGGCAAGGCAAGAAGCCAACGAGCAATTTCAGATCACATCGTTCCTGGATGGCGCGAACGCTGCTTATATCGAGCAGCTTTATGCGCGCTATGAGGATGACCCGTCGTCGGTCTCCGACGAATGGCGGTCTTTCTTCAAGGCGCTCGAGGACAGTCCCGACGACGTGAAAAAGGCAGCCAGGGGTGCTTCCTGGCAGCGTAAGAATTGGCCGATCGCGGCCAAGGGCGATCTCGTCTCCGCACTCGACGGCGACTGGGGAGTCGTCGAAAAGGTCATCGAGACCAAGCTGAAGGCAAAGGCCGAAGTCGCCGGAACGCCGGCTGACACCACCGACGTCCTGCGGGCGACGCGCGACAGCGTTCGCGCCATCATGATGATCCGTGCCTATCGTATGCGCGGCCACCTGCATGCCAAGCTCGACCCGCTCGGCATCGCCGTTCCGGTCGAAGACTATAAGGAACTGTCGCCGGAAGCTTATGGCTTCACCGAGGCAGACCTCGATCGCAAGATCTTCATCGACAACGTTCTCGGCCTCGAATTCGCGACCATTCGCGAGATGATTGAGATCCTTGAACGTACCTATTGCTCCACACTCGGCGTTGAGTTCATGCACATCTCCAACCCGGAGGAAAAGGCATGGATTCAGGAGCGCATCGAAGGTCCGGACAAGGGCATCGCTTTCAATCCCGAGCGCAAGAAGGCCATCCTCCAGAAGGTCATCGAAGCCGAAGGTTACGAGCAGTTCCTCGACGTCAAGTTCAAGGGCACGAAGCGCTTCGGCCTCGACGGCGGCGAATCGCTGATCCCGGCGCTTGAGCAGATCCTGAAGAGCGGCAGCCAGCTTGGCCTCCGGGAAGCCGTATTCGGCATGGCCCACCGCGGCCGCCTGAACGTGCTGTCCCAGGTCATGGGCAAGCCACACCGCGCCATCTTCCATGAGTTCAAGGGCGGCTCCTACGCACCCGACGAAGTCGAAGGTTCGGGCGACGTGAAGTACCATCTCGGTGCTTCTTCCGACCGTGATTTCGACGGCGCAAAGGTGCACGTTTCGCTGACCGCGAACCCGTCGCATCTGGAAATCGTCAATCCGGTCGTCATGGGCAAGGCCCGCGCCAAGCAGGACATGGGCGCCACACAGTGGGATGGCGATATCATTCCGCTCTCCGAGCGCGCCAAGGTGGTGCCGCTGTTGATCCATGGTGACGCGGCTTTCGCTGGTCAGGGCGTGGTTGCCGAAATCCTCGGCCTCTCCGGCCTGCGCGGCCACCGCGTTGCCGGCACGATGCATGTCATCATCAACAACCAGATCGGTTTCACCACTAATCCGGCCTTCTCGCGTTCGTCGCCCTATCCGTCCGACGTCGCCAAGATGATCGAAGCGCCGATCTTCCACGTCAACGGCGATGATCCGGAAGCGGTCGTCTATGCCGCGAAGATTGCGACCGAATTCCGCATGAAGTTCCACAAGCCGGTTGTGGTCGACCTGTTCTGCTACCGCCGCTACGGCCACAATGAAGGCGACGAACCGTCCTTCACGCAGCCGAACATGTACAAGGTCATCCGCGCTCACAAGACGGTGCTGCAGCTCTACTCGCAGCGGCTTGTCAGCGAAGGCGTTCTGACCGAAGGCGAAGTCGAAAAGATGAAGGCCGACTGGCGTGCCCATCTCGAACAGGAGTTCGAGGCCGGCCAGTCTTACAAGCCGAACAAGGCCGACTGGCTTGACGGCGAGTGGTCCGGTCTGCACACGGCCGACAATGCCGACGAGCAGCGCCGTGGCAAGACCGGCGTGCCGATGAAGACACTGAAGGAAATCGGACGCAAGCTGTCGGAAATTCCGGCCGGCTTCCATGCGCACCGTACCATCCAGCGCTTCATGGAAAACCGCGCCAACATGGTGCAGACGGGCGAAGGCATCGATTGGGCCATGGCGGAAGCGCTCGCTTTCGGCGCTCTCGTCATCGAAGGCCACAAGATCCGCCTGTCCGGTCAGGATTGCGAACGCGGCACCTTCTCGCAGCGCCATTCGGTTCTCTACGATCAGGAAACCGAAGAGCGCTACATCCCGCTCGCCAATCTCTCGCCGACCCAGGCGCGCTACGAAGTCATCAACTCGATGCTTTCGGAAGAGGCGGTTCTCGGCTTCGAATACGGCTATTCGCTGGCTCGCCCGAATGCGCTGACCCTCTGGGAAGCTCAGTTCGGCGATTTCGCCAACGGTGCGCAGGTCGTCTTCGACCAGTTCATCTCGTCGGGCGAACGCAAGTGGCTGCGCATGTCCGGTCTCGTCTGCCTGCTGCCGCACGGCTATGAAGGCCAGGGTCCGGAGCACTCCTCCGCTCGCCTGGAACGCTATCTGCAGCTCTGCGCCGAAGACAACATGCAGGTCGCCAACGTCACGACGCCGGCGAACTACTTCCATATCCTGCGCCGTCAGCTGAAGCGCGACTTCCGCAAGCCGCTGATCCTGATGACGCCGAAGTCGCTGCTGCGCCACAAGCGCGCCGTATCGACCCTTGCGGAGATGGCGGGCGAAAGCTCCTTCCACCGTCTGCTCTGGGACGATGCTGAAGTGATCAAGGATGGCCCGATCAAGCTGCAGAAGGACAACAAGATCCGTCGCGTCGTCATCTGCTCGGGCAAGGTCTATTACGATCTTCTGGAAGAGCGCGAGAAGCGTGGTATCGACGATGTCTACCTGCTGCGCATCGAACAGCTCTACCCGTTCCCGGCCAAGGCTCTCATCAACGAGCTCAGCCGTTTCCGCAACGCGGAGATGGTCTGGTGCCAGGAAGAGCCGAAGAACATGGGCGCATGGTCGTTCATCGATCCATATCTGGAATGGGTGCTCGCCCATATCGATGCCAAGTACCAGCGCGTTCGTTACACCGGCCGTCCGGCCGCCGCCTCTCCGGCGACGGGCCTGATGTCCAAGCATCTGTCGCAGCTTGCGGCGTTCCTCGAGGACGCGCTCGGCGGTTGAGGGGTTGCGCGACGACGCGTTTTCGTTTGAAAATCGCGTCGTCGCGCTCCAGCCTTCCGCATGATGCGACGGGGGAAGAGGATGGCCGCCATGCAGCAATGTGCCGCCTACCGCCATGACAAGGCAGAGGCCCGATCGGTTTTTTCCGGTTGGGCTATTGCCGCGCTGGCGTTCCCAGTCCCCCGACCATCTGTCGCCGGAATTCCATCTAACTCATAATGACGAAAATCAGGATCTGAACAATGGCCACTGAAATCCGCGTTCCTACCCTCGGCGAGTCCGTCAGCGAGGCGACCGTCGGCACCTGGTTCAAGAAGGTCGGCGATGCCATCAAGGCCGATGAGCCGCTGCTCGAGCTTGAAACCGACAAGGTAACGATCGAAGTTCCTGCCCCTGCGGCAGGCACCCTGTCCGAAATCGTTGTCCAGGCCGGTGAAACCGTAGGTCTCGGCGCACTGCTCGGCCAGATCTCCGCCGGCAACGGCGCTGCCGCCGCTCCGGCACAGGCTGCCGCACCTGCCGCTGCAGCCCCGGCTGCCGCTGCACCGGTTGCAGCTCCCGCCGTTTCYGCTCCGGCTTCCTCCATGCCGCCGGCTCCGGCTGCAGGAAAGCTGCTCGCTGAAAACAATCTCTCTGCCGATCAGGTTGACGGCAGCGGCAAGCGTGGCCAGGTCCTGAAGGGCGATGTCATCGCTGCCGTCGCCAAGGCCGCTTCGGCCCCTGCCGCCGCACCGGCTGCGCCCGTTGCCGCCCGGGCCCCGACTGCCGTCGAGGACGTCAGCCGCGAAGAGCGCGTGAAGATGACTCGCCTGCGTCAGACGATCGCCAAGCGCCTCAAGGATGCGCAGAACACCGCTGCCATGCTCACCACCTACAACGAGGTGGACATGAAGGCCGTCATGGACCTGCGCAACAAGTACAAGGACATCTTCGAGAAGAAGCATGGCGTGAAGCTCGGCTTCATGGGCTTCTTCACCAAGGCCGTCACTCACGCGCTGAAGGAACTTCCCGCCGTCAACGCCGAGATCGACGGCACCGACATCATCTACAAGAACTACTGCCACGTCGGCATGGCTGTCGGCACCGACAAAGGTCTTGTCGTTCCCGTGATCCGCGATGCAGATCAGATGTCGATCGCGGAAGTCGAGAAGGAACTTGGCCGTCTGGCGAAGGCTGCTCGCGACGGCTCGTTGTCGATGGCTGACATGCAGGGTGGCACGTTCACCATTACCAATGGCGGTGTCTACGGTTCGCTGATGTCCTCGCCGATCCTCAATGCGCCGCAGTCGGGCATTCTCGGCATGCACAAGATCCAGGAACGTCCGGTCGCTATCGGCGGTCAGGTCGTCATCCGTCCGATGATGTATCTGGCGCTCTCCTACGATCACCGCATCGTCGACGGCAAGGAAGCCGTTACCTTCCTCGTGCGCGTCAAGGAAAGCCTGGAAGATCCGGAACGTCTCGTTCTCGATCTCTAAGGGGAGCGTTGGATCATGTCGACATGGCCCATGCGGACGCTGCGCGGATTGTTGTGCGCCGTCGCCGCATGGGTGCCATCTTCCGCCAACGCGGCCGAGATCGACATCTCCAAGCTCAGCAGCAATCTCGATCTGGCGTCGCTTGGCGACGCCGATCTTGCCGCCCGATCGATCAAGGTCCTTCGTATCGGCAAAGTGGAACTGACATCCGGGCGCATTGTCGCCAGCGATCCGCTGGTCGGGCCTGACCGCGCGCCACTTGTCCGCACCGTTTCCCCCGGCGATTATCCCGTCACGCTCTATCAAGCCTTTGGCCGCATCGCCGCAGCCAGTCTGCGCTTTGCCGAGGGCAAGCCCACGCGTTGGGAGCTGGCGGTGATCCCGGGCCAGGACATCAATTCGCTGAAGGGCGATGAATTCTTCGGCTATCCGGTCGATGCCGGTCTCGGCTGTTATATGGATGCCGATTCTTACGCCCAGATCCAGGAGCGCGAAAAGCAGGTCCAGACGGAGAAGTTATCTTCGGACATCAACTACTATGATGATGTCCTGGCGTCCGAATTGGAACCGAACAACAATGATTACGCCCTGCATCGTCCGATCTCGGGCAAGCGCGGTAACGTTGCGGTTTTCTCCAGCGGCTGGGGCGACGGGTTCTATCCGGTTTTCTGGGGGCTCGATGCGAGCGGTCGGCCGCTGGTGCTGTTCACCGATTTCGGTGTTACTGAAAATGCCGATGGCCGGCGTGAGCCGGGAGAAAAATGACCATGCTGGCAACATCCTCGATCGCGAAACGGACCCCCCTGTGCGGAGCGATATTGGTCTGCGTGATCAATCCCTTGCCCGCGCTCGCACTTGAATGCGCGCAGGAAAAAGCCGTCTATGTCGACATGGACGATGCCTATGAGCTGCGCTTCGAACCGATGGGGTCGGACTCACCCGTCAGTAACAGGTTCAAGCTCACGGTGCGCAATACCGCGATCGTGGCTGAGGGGATCGTAATGCGCACGGAGGACAATCTGCGCGCCGACGGCCGGATCATGTTCGAATGCCCGGAAGGAGATGTCACCGGGGCAGATCTCAAGGCTTGCACGGTCTGGCAAGGCATGGTTTACGCCTCCGACCTGAAGGGCCATATTCGCACGCTGCCGGCCGAAGGCGAGAGTGCGGCTGACAGGCTTTTCCTGCCGGCGCTCGGCCCCTCTATCCAGAAGTCTTCGCTCTGGGGCGAAGGAAAGGCGACCGTGGCGCCTTGGGACGTCCTCAGCTTAAAAGGATGCAATCAATGACCGATGATGATGCGCCTGTTCTTCTCGTAACCGGCGGCAGCCGCGGCATTGGCGCTGCGATCTGCATGGCAGCCGCACAGCATGGCTGGGCCGTGGCGGTCAACTATGCTTCCAACAAGGAAGCGGCGGAGGCTGTGGTCGGGACGATTCTCGATGCCGGCGGTGCGGCGATCGCCGTTGCCGGCGATGTCGGTAAGCCAGAGGATATCAAATCTATCTTCGCCAAGGTCGATGCCTATTTCGGCCGGATCGACGGTCTCGTTAACAATGCCGGTGTCGTGGATATCGCCCAGCGTCTGGACGAGATGACGCCGGAGCGGCTGGACCGCATGTTCCGCATCAACATCAGCGGGACGATGCTGGCTGCAGCGGAGGCCGTGCGCCGCATGTCCACGCGGCATGGCGGCAAGGGCGGCGTGATTGTCAATCTTTCGTCCATTGCCGCCACGCTTGGCGCTGGCGGACAATATGTCGATTATGCGGCGTCCAAGGGTGCGATCGATACGTTCACAGTTGGGCTCGCGCGTGAAGTGGCGACCGAGGGCATTCGCGTCAACGCCGTGCGGCCTGGCATCATCGACACGGATATTCACGCTGCCGCCGGCTCGCCGGACCGGGCTCGGGATATTGCGCCGCAACTGCCGATGAAGCGTGCGGGAACATCCGACGAGGTAGCGGATGCCGTCCTCTACCTATTGAGCCCCCATGCATCCTATATAACGGGTGCCCTGCTCGACGTGAGCGGCGGGCGCTGATCGGAACGGGGTAGGCGACATGCAATATATCTTCGAATTCCTCGGCCTGATGGCGGTGTTCTCGATCTTCATCGTCGTTCCAGGCGCCGACTTTGCCGTCATCCTGCGTCAGAGCATCGTGCATGGCCGCCGTGCGGCCGTGATGACCGGGCTCGGCATGGGCTTCTCGCTGCTCTTCCACATCAGCTACACCATTCTCGGCCTCGGTCTGATCGTGTCGCAGTCGCTAATGCTGTTCAGCGTGGTGAAATGGGCTGGCGTCCTCTATCTCGTCTATCTCGGTATCAAGTCTTTCCGTGAGCCGGGCTTCAAGGTGAAGGATATCGAGATCACCGAGGAAGACCGCAAGTCGGTCTCCGTCTGGCGCTGCCTGGCGACGGGTTTCATTACCAACGCGCTAAACCCGAAGCCGGTGCTGTTCTTTCTGTCGCTGTTCTCGACGCTCGTTCATCACGACACCCCGGCGCTCATCCAGTTCAGCTACGGCATCGGCATGGCTGCGGCACTCGTCGCCTGGTTTGCCGGCGTTTCCACCTTCTTCACCGTGAAGCCGGTGCGCGATCGTTTCATCGCATCAGGCAAGTGGTTCAACCGCATCACCGGAGCGGCGCTCGTCGGCTTCGGCATCCGCCTCGCCTTGGCACGGGCGACCGACTAACAAAAGATACCAAACAAGGAAATTAAAACATGTCCTACGATGTGATCATTATCGGAACCGGCCCTGGCGGCTACGTTTGCGCAGTCAAGGCAGCGCAGCTCGGCCTGAAGGTCGCGGTCGTCGAAAAGCGTGCGACCTATGGCGGCACCTGCCTCAACGTCGGCTGCATTCCGTCTAAGGCGCTGCTGCACGCTTCCGAAGTGTTCCATCATGCCGGCCATGGCATGGATGCGCTCGGCGTCGAAGTGGCCGCACCGAAGCTGAACCTCGGCAAGATGCTGGCGCACAAGGACGCGACCGTGAAGTCGAATGTCGACGGCGTCGCCTTCCTGTTCAAGAAGAACAAGATCGATGCCTTCCAGGGCACCGGCAAGATCGTTGCCGCCGGCAAGGTTTCCGTCACGGCTGAAGACGGCAAGGTGACCGAGATCGAAGGCAAGAACATCGTCATCGCCACTGGCTCCGACGTTGCCGGCATTCCGGGCGTTCCGCTCGAGATCGACGAGAAGATCATCATCTCTTCGACCGGCGGCATCGCGCTCGACAAGGTGCCGGGCAAGATGATTGTGGTCGGCGGCGGCGTCATCGGCCTTGAGCTTGGTTCGGTCTGGTCGCGTCTCGGCGCCAAGGTCACCGTCGTCGAATATCTCGACAGCATCCTCGGCGGCATGGACGGCGAAGTCTCCAAGCAGTTCCAGCGCATGCTGGCCAAGCAGGGCATCGAATTCCATCTCGGCGCCAAGGTTGTCGGCGTCGAAAAGTCCGGCAGCGGCGCGAAGGTCACCTTCGAACCGGTCAAGGGCGGAGACAAGGTCGTGCTTGATGCCGATGTCGTTCTCGTTGCCACCGGCCGCAAGCCGTATACGGCAGGTCTCGGCCTCGAAGAGGCTGGTGTTGCCCTCGACAATCGCGGCCGCGTCGAGATCGACGGTCACTTCAAGACCAATGTCGCCGGCATCTATGCCATTGGCGACGTCGTGAAGGGGCCGATGCTGGCGCATAAGGCGGAAGACGAGGGGGTCGCCCTTGCCGAAATCCTTGCAGGCCAGGCTGGTCACGTGAACTACGAAGTCATCCCGAGCGTGGTCTACACGCAGCCGGAAGTCGCTTCCGTTGGCAAGACCGAAGAAGAGCTAAAAGCTGCGGGCATCGCCTATAAGGTCGGCAAGTTCCCGTTCTCGGCCAATGGCCGCGCCCGCGCCATGCTGGCGACCGATGGTTTCGTCAAGATCCTGGCAGACAAGGAAACCGATCGCGTCCTCGGCGGCCATATCGTCGGTTTCGGCGCCGGCGAAATGATCCATGAGATTGCCGTGCTGATGGAATTCGGCGGCTCCTCGGAAGATCTCGGCCGCACCTGCCATGCGCATCCCACAATGTCGGAAGCCGTGAAGGAAGCAGCGCTCGCGACTTTCTTCAAGCCGATCCACATGTAAGAACGGGCATCCCAGCCGAGCCGGGTGCTGGGTTGCAATGAAAGCTCGATGATGCGATGTACGACCTTTGTGCATCGCATCATCGAAGCTCTCCCATTCATCGAAGTCGGCATGTCACGTCAAATCCCAGCACTTTTCATATCTCTGCAACTCTCCATTGCCGTCGCATTCACGGGCCTTGTGGTTGGTGTGGTGCCGGCGCGCGCCGAAGCCCCCGCTGTTGGCTGGCCGCAGGCCGCCAGCGATCTTCCGGTGGAGCAAGGCATTCGCTTCGGCACGCTGCCCAACGGAATGCGCTATGCCATCATGCACAATGCGACGCCGGCAGGACAGGTGGCGATCCGCTTCCGCATCGGCAGTGGCTCGCTGCAGGAAAACGACGATCAGCAGGGACTGGCGCATTTTCTTGAACATATGGCCTTCAAGGGGTCGACCCATGTTCCCGAAGGCGAGATGATTCGCACTCTCCAGCGCCTCGGCCTGGCTTTCGGTGCCGATACCAACGCCTCCACGAGCTATGGTGAGACCACTTATTCGCTCGATCTGCCCGAGGCCGATGCCGAGCGCGTTTCCACCGGCCTTATGCTGATGCGCGAGACGGCAAGCGAGCTGACGCTTGACGCTGGTGCGTTCGACCGCGAGCGCGGGGTTATCCTTTCTGAAGAAAAGTTGCGTGACACGCCGCAATATCGAGGCAGCATGGGCTTCCTCAATCAGGTACTGACCGGCCAGCGGGTGACGCAGCGGCCGCCCATCGGGAAGACCGATATCATCAGTAATGCGCCTGTCGATCTGGTTCGCGATTACTATCGCACCAACTACCGGCCGGAGCGCGCGACGCTGATCGTGGTCGGTGATGTCGATGCTGCCGCTATCGAAGCGGATATCCGCAACCGTTTCGGCGACTGGACTTCCCACACGCCCGCACCGGCTGCCATCGACCTAGGCAGGCTTGAGAAGCACGGAGAACGCGTCGCGACCGTTGTTGTGCCCGGCGGAGCCACCCGTGTGCAGATTGCCTGGACACGGCCATATGACAGCGCGCAGGATACGGTCGCCAAGCGCCGTCAGCAGTTGATCGAGGGTATCGGCCTTGCCGTTCTCAACAGGCGCATATCGGTTTTGGCGCAGCAGCCCGACGCGCCGTTCGTCAGCGCGCAGGCAGGCTCTCAGAATCTGCTGAAATCCGCTCGCGCTACGCTTATCGCCGCCGATACCAATCCGGACAAATGGCAGGCGGCACTTGCCGCCATCGATCAGGAGCAGCGCCGGATTGCCCAGTTCGGCGTCGCGCAAAGCGAAATCGACCGGGAACTTGCCGAGTATCGGTCGATGCTGCAGGCGGCTGCCGGTGGTGCCACGACGCGCACAAGCCCCGATATTGCCGGCGCTCTGGCCTGGAGCGTCGGTGCCGATGTCGTCTTTACCTCGCCTGCGGACGACCTCTCGTTGTTCGATGCCGCGATGAAGGGACTGACGGCGGCCGAGGTCAACGAAAGTCTCAAGCTTGCCTTTGCCGGCAACGGCCCGCAGCTGGTGCTGCAGAGTCCGCAAATGCCCGAAGGCGGCGAGGCGGCCGTCGAAAAAGCCTATGCCGCTTCGCGTGCGGTTGCCGTCAGCGCACCGTCGCATGCGGAGGCGGTCGCGTGGCCATATACCGATTTCGGACCTGCCGGAGCGGTCGTCGAGCGTCGAGTGGTCGATGATCTCGGCGTTACCATGGTGCGGTTTGCCAACGGCGTCCGCTTGACCGTCAAGCCGACCAAGCTTCGTGCAGACGAGATACTGGTTCGCGCCAATATCGGCCGCGGCCTGCTTGATCTGCCGCATGATCGCCCGCTGCCGATCTGGGCGGCGCCTGCGGTTTCGCTCTCCGGTCTCAAGGCGATCGGCTACGAGGACATGCAGAAGACGCTGGCCAGCAAGGTGGCCGCCAGCGACTTTTCCATCCAGGACGGCGCTTTCAGGTTCGAAGGCGCCACGCGGCCAAGCGATCTTGTAACCCAGCTGCAGCTCATAACAGCCTACATTTCCGATCCAATCTATCGGCCGGATACCTTCAAACGGGTGCAGCAGGCTTATCTGAATAGCCTTGCTCAACTTCAGGCGACGCCTGGCAGCGTGGTCGGCCGCGATCTTCCCGGCCTTCTGCATTCCGGCGATCCACGCTGGGCCTTCCCTGACCGCGCACAATTGCTCGACACCAAGCCGGAGGAGTTTGAAGCATTCCTGCGGCCCTATCTTGCCAGGGGGCAGATCGAGGTCATCATCGCAGGCGATGTCGCCGTGGATGACGCCATTCGCCTGACGGCCGAGACTCTAGGCGCACTGCCGGCCCGCCCGGGTGCGCGGGAACAAGCTGCCGACAACGATGCGCGTTTTCCGGCTCCGACGGCTGAACCGGTCGTACGGCTTCAGAATGGGCGAAGCGACAATGCCGGCGCGCTCGTCGCCATGCCGATCGGCGATTTTCTTTCCGACTTGCCGCGCGCCGCCGCCGCCAATGTCACGGGTGCGATCTTCCGCAATCGGCTGATCGATCAATTCCGTGTCGCCGAGGGCGCGACCTACAGCCCACAGGGCAGTGTCGATCTATCCAAGTCGGTGCCCGGCTATGGTTTCGGTTATGTCTATGTGGAGACGACGCCGGCGAAGGTGGACCACTTCTTCGATCTCGTAAGCAAGATCGCCGCCGACTTGCGCGACAAGGAGATCTCATCCGATGAGTTGACGCGAGCAAGATCGCCGATCGTCGAGGAGATTAAGCGGTCCCAGCAGACCAACAATTATTGGCTGGAGAGCCTTCACGATGCGCAAACGGATCCGCGCCGCCTTGATCGTATCCGCCGCGGCATAGACAACTATCAGTCGCTGACGGCGCAGGACATCCGCACGATCGCCACGCGATATCTGAAACCCGAGACGGCCTGGCGTCTGAAGATTTTGCCGGCTGACGGATCGGCTGTTCGCTAGATCGGTGCTTCCGCCTCTCATTGATTGGCGGAAGCACTCTATCCTGTTGTTTTTTTGTGTTCCAGGCGAAAGGCTGCTGCGTCCTTTTCATGCAGATGCTCAAACCCGATCCTGCCTCGGGTAAATTGCCGCAGCCGGCTTTATCGCTGCGGTTGTTTTGCCCGATATGATAGTCTGCAGACATCGCAATGACAGGTGAAATGATGTCTGCAAAACCCTTGATGGTGAAACCGCATATGCCGCATCCCGCTTTACCGGGGGCGGATTGGGCGGATTGTTTCGAGCTGCAGGTGTCGAAATCGGATCTTACGGCAATAGCTGCGGCGCGTGCGATGCTTGGCCGCTTTCCGCCCTGGGTGCGGTTGCTGATGTCGCTGCGCAATTCGGTGACGAGCATATTCGGATTGAAATCCACCGGCAGTGATCTGGCGGGCGACAAGGGAACGATCGGCTTTTTTCCGATCGTCAGCCAGTCGGACGATCGGGTCGTTCTAGGCTTTGACGATCGCCATCTCGATTTTCGCGTCGTCATCGACGTGCGGGACGATGGTCAGGGGCGCCGGCTGGTCGACACTACGACGCTGGTGAAGCGCAAGATATTGCTTGGGCGGATCTATATTGCCCTGATTACGCCGTTTCACCGGCTGATCGTCGCGAGGATGCTGGCCGATTTCGGCAGGCGCATGAATTCCGCTAGTTTGCCTGCGTCACCGTGAAGCCCTGTTTGCGCAGCAGCGCGACGAGGCCCTTGTCGCCGACGAGATGCAGCGCACCGATGGCGATGAAGGCGTTCCCCTTGTCGAGGATCGGCGCGGATCGCTCGGCCATAACCTTGTTGCGGTCGAGAATGATGCGCTGCTCGAAGGCGGCAGTATCGTCGTCAGTGATCTTCTGGCTAGGCTCGATGACCTTCAGCATCGGCACCATCGCGCCGATATTACCAGCGAGATAGAGATCGGTCATCGTTTCGTTGACGTCGTTGATCTTGTCGCCGAGTTCGAGCGTCTGGATCAGCGATTTCAGATGCAGCGCGATCGGCAGATCGCTCATTGCCTTGGCCTGTTCGGCCAGGGTCTCGAGCCCCTTCACCTGCTTGCCTTCGGCCGCGGCATCGCTCGCCAGCTTCTGATCGAGGAATTTGGCGCCGGCGGTCTTGCGGCGAACCTCGCAGCCCGTCATTTCGAACGAGCTTGCGATCAGCCACGGCTGCATGCGGGAGACGGTGGCAAGAACGATGCCGCGTTCTTTCAATCCCGCCTCAAGGCGCGCATTGTCTTCGGTGGAAAGATGCTCGCTGATGGTCGAGCCATCGGTGATCATCGTCAGCGACGGATTGGCGAAGAGGGCGGCTGCTGCCTTCTTGTCGTCGAGAATCTCGTCGGATTCGACAACGATCGTGTCGGCCGAAGCCGCGGCTTCGGCCGCGCCCTTCGGCATGGCGAGCACACGCGTATCGGAAACATGCATCGTGCCGAGCATCCAGGAGGGCTTCAGGCCGGGCTTCTCGATCTTCCAGAAAATGCCCTTGCCGTTTTCTACCTTGTCGCCGGCTGCGATGATGGAGGCATACTTCGCCGGATCGGTCTTCTGCAGCTCGGCCATCAGATCCTTGCCGCCGCACTTGTCCGAGACAGCCTGGTCGGCATGAACAGGCTGCAGCGTCAGCAGGGTCGCGATCAAGATAACGGCCAGCATCAGCGGAAAGGCCGTTGCAAGCCAAAGCAGGATATCGGCAGGCGCCGGTTTCGCAGGCCGCGTCATCTTGGATCCGAGGGCAGAAATCATCTAAACCTTCCGCTGGCAAAAGCTACGGCTTCTAGAGCGCGAAAATGGCTTTCGAGAGACGTGCAGAACAAGCCTCTGCTCTACCCTTTGGAAACGCATTTTTCCTTAACGCAGGGGGTTAATGCTTTCTTATGCCCGCGGGTGGGCTCGATCATAGACCTCGAGCAATCGTGAGGAATCGATCCCGGTATAGACCTGCGTTGTCGAAAGGCTGGCATGGCCGAGCAGTTCCTGGATAGTGCGAAGATCGCCGCCGCCTGCGAGCAGATGCGTGGCGAAGGAATGGCGAAGCGCATGTGGCGTAGCTGTATCCGGCAGGCCGAAGGCGCCGCGCAGCTTTTGCATTCCGTGCTGGATGATGCCCGGCTGCAGCTTGCCACCGCGCGCGCCGCGGAAAAGCGGTCCATCGGCTTCGAGATGGTAAGGACAGATCTTGCGATAGTGCTCGACCGCTTCGATAACGACGGGAAGCAGCGGCACCAGCCGCGTCTTGTTGCCTTTGCCGGTGATGCGCAAAGAGGTGGCACCTGGCGAAAAATCCTGCGGCTTCAGGTCAAGCGCCTCGGAAATGCGCAGGCCGCAGCCGTAAAGCAGGGTTAGGACCGCAGCGTCGCGTGCGGCGATCCACGGCTCCTCGTGCAACTGCGCTTCGTCGCTGACGACGGTGATCGCCTGGGTATCGGAGAGAGGTTTGGGAAGCGACTTCGGCTGTTTCGGCGAGCGCACGGCGGCGGCACCGGCGGCATTCACCAGGCCCTTCTTCTCGAGGTAACGCAAGAGTGAACGAAGTCCGGCAAGGTTGCGGCCGAGCGAACGTGCGCCGGCACCGTCCTTGCGGCGTGAGGCAAGGAAGGCGCGAAAATCGGCGGGGCGCAATGCGTGAATATCCGCGATCGTTGCCGGGCCGCCGAGATGGCCGGTGAGAAAAGTCAGGAACTGCCGGCTATCGCGCTCATAGGCGCTCAACGTGTGGGCTGCGAGCCGCCGCTCCTGGCCGAGCGTTTCGAGCCAGCGGCTGCGCTCCGCCATCAACTGAGAGTCGGCAATGATCAACAATTCGTTCAGTGGAAAACCCCTTGAAATTCGGATTTCTTCTGCCACTTTGAAAGAGGGAAGGTTATGGAATTGTTAACTTTCCTGTCGGCTCGCTTGCATTTTTGGTGCATGGCGGGAGTAGCGATACTCAAAATTGCGGCATGTAACCCGCTCCCCAGACCCCGACGGTTCAGCGGTTGCATGCGAGGCGCTTGTCATGCTTCGATCATATTCGATTGCGATAGAATATTTCCCAACAATTCAGGACACTTCATGGCGCGCCGGGGTTCGATAACTGCACTGGGACAGCTGGCAGAGGTGATCGCCTTGGTGTCCCAGGGGCAGCCGGGGCATATCGTCGATACTTTGATTGCCGAGCGCGGTCAGAAGATCGTTCGCAACCCGCTCTGGCCGCTGATGCGCCCGTTCCTCTACACGCTGCTGCGCTACAACAAGGCGATCGAGTTTGCTGATGATGTCGCCAAGCTCTCTGGCTTCCAGTGCTTCGAATATATGAGCGATCTGCTGCGGCTCGACATCGGCGTGAGCCATGCCGATCGTATTCCCGCATCCGGTGGGTTCATTCTCGTTAGCAACCATCCCACAGGCATCGCCGATGGCGTCGCCGTCTTCGATCTCCTGAAGTCGCGCCGGCCCGATATGATGGTGTTTGCCAATCGAGATGCGGTACGCGTCAATCCGCGCTTTGCAGAGATGATCATCCCGGTCGAATGGCGCGAGGAACACAAGAGCAAGCCGAAGACGCGCGAGACGCTGCAACTGACGAACCGGGCGGTTGCCGACGGCAAGGTGACGGTGCTGTTTCCCTCCGGTCGCATCGCCTATTGGGCGAACGGCAAGCTGAACGAGCGGCCCTGGAAGACGTCAGCCGTAGGGCTGGCGCGCAAATACAATCTGCCGATCCTGCCCGTGCACCTGACGGCGCGTAATTCCGGCCTGTTCTACTGGTTCGCCAAATGGTCGACCGAGCTGCGCGACATGACGGTTTTCCACGAGCTGCTCAACAAGCGCGGGGACCGGTTCGATTTTCTCGTGGGCAACCTCATCCCGGTCGAGGATCTGGACGGTGACGTCAACGAGGTAACGAAAGCGCTGGAGAGGCATACGGTCTTCGACCTTGCGGCCGATGGCAATGCAACTTTCTCTCCGGTTGTGCTACCCAGGCGGGACGAAGCCCTGGTATCGCATTTTCTTTGAAACGGGAATCGGCTAGACCGCAGGACATGCTGCTACGCTCCATGTCTGCCCGGAACTATCGCTCCTTGCGCTCGATCCGAATGGATCTCTCCGATGTCAACCTGTTCATCGGCGAGAATGGTGTCGGTAAATCCAACCTCTATCGCTCGCTGCAGCTGGTGCAGGCGGCGGTTCGCGGCCGGCTGGCGCATGAAATCTCCAGCGAAGGCGGCATGTTCTCGGCCATGTGGTCGGGTAAGCGTCGTTCGCATGAATCCGCGCGCATCCGCTTCGATGTCGAGTTGCTGGACATGGAGCGCGCCGCGACCTTCCGCTACTGGATCGAGGCCGGCATGAAGCCGCCGACTGCTGCGGGGTTTTCTCTAGAGCCGCAAATCAAGGCCGAGGAACTTTCGTTCGAAGCCGGGCGTAGGCCGGTGACGATGATGAAGCGCGAAGGGGCCGGCATTTCGGTGCGCGGCGAAACTGGCCGTATCGAAGCCTATCGTGAGCAGGCTTTACCGTCGGAAACTGCAATCGCGCTACTTGGCGATGCCGGACATTATCCGGAAATCGGCACCTTCCGCCGCGCCGTCGACGCTTGGCGCTTCTTTCATGGCTTCCGCACCGATCGCGCTTCGCCGCTGCGCGGGCCTTGTCTCGCAGTCACGTCACCGATGCTGGATGAGGACGGAGCCAATATTGCCGCTGTATTCGCAACGCTCGCGCATATACGGGGAGATACGGTCGAACTGGATCGGTTTCTTGCCGCGGCGCTCGGTGGCGCGCGGCTTGTCGTACCCGAGCCGCAGGAAACGGCGGATTTCGGGTTGATGCTGCCCGAGTTTCCCAACCGCGTCTTCCAGCCGCGCGAGCTTTCCGACGGCCAGATTCGTTTTCTCGGTCTTGCTGCCGCCTTGATGTCCTATCGCCTGCCTCCGCTGATCGCGCTCAACGAGCCGGAGGCGAGCTTGCATCCCGACATGCTGCCGCCGCTTGCCGATATGATCGCGCAGGCGGCCAAGACCAGCCAGATCTGGATTGTTACCCATTCCGAGCGCTTAGCGGAGGCCGTGCGCGAGCGCTGCGGGGCAAAGCCGCGCCGCGTGATCCGCGAAGACGGCTGCACCTGGATCGACGGCATGCGGCTGACCGGCCTGATTGATGACGACGATGAATAATAGACGTTGGAGCTTTCGCTAGACCTGCTCAAGGTCGCGCGACGGCCGGCAGGGGCAAATCTCCGCCGGGATTTTTAACACTTAGATTTATTGAAATGGGATTGCCGACATGACCTCAGCGGATAGAGCTGCTCTCTTGAACAACTTGGCTACCATCATTGCGAGCCTGGAAATGGCGCGGCCGCTTCGCGTCGCGATCGACGGCAGGACGGCCTCAGGCAAGACCACGCTGGCGAACGAACTGGCCGAGTGCCTCAAGCTCAGCGGCCGAGAGATCATCCGCACCTCCATCGATGGCTTCCATCGGCCAAAGGTAGAGCGCTATGCGCGCGGCCGGCATTCCGCCGAAGGTTACTATCACGATGCGCGCGATCTTCCCGCCATCAATGCGCTGCTTCTGAGGCCCCTGGGGCCGGGCGGCGATCAATGGTATCGCACCGCCTCCTTCGATCTGCACAATGATGTGCCGATCGAACAGGATCCTCAGTTCGCGCCGGATGATGCGATCCTCATCGTCGACGGCACCTTTCTGCAGCGGCCGGAGCTGCTGGAAGGCTGGGACCTCGCCATCTTCGTCGAAACCTCCGAAGATGTCTCCGAACAGCGTGGCATTGCGCGCGATACGGCACTTCTGGGCGGAACGGAGACGACCCGCCAGCTCTATGCCGATCGATACCGGCCCGCGTTTGCTCTCTATGAAAGCCTCGCTGCGCCTACTTTTTCGGCCGATGCGATAATTAGCAATGACGATTTTGATCGGCCGACCCTTCGGATCAGTGAGGGCGGCAGGCTGTTTGAAGTGTCGCGAGAGCTTTGATTATTCACGGAATGCGGTGGCAGATGCTGCTTGCCGGACGAAGGTGTTCGAGGCAACTTTGCTCCAGAAGCCGAGATCGTGAGTCACAAAATGCAAGAAAGCAGGACTTGAAGTCCGATCGATGCCACCCAAACTTGTATCTGGTCAAGTGGATGCTCTCTTGGATGTGGGCAGGATGGGGTAGGCGTGCTTGTTGTCGATTTCATTTTAGAGACTTTAGGATACGGAACTTCTCGGATAATCCTGCCCTTGATCTCCCTTGGCTGGGTGGAGGTTCAGGCTCTCTCGGCAGGTGAGACGGGATTCAACTGGCTCGGCTTCAAGCGTATTACAAGCGGCGGCTTTCTTTGCCAGGCACAAATGGCAGGATGGATTGGTTTGCTACCCTGGGCGCTGCTGCTCTTAATTGTGATTCCGTACTTGCCTCGAAATTAGAGGAAGGAAATTCCCACAGAAGGGCCGACGATGGTGACAGATGGCGTCGCTGAATAAGATTGGATATTCGCTGCTGTTGCAGGCTGTTGGGATTTTGCGAACCGTCGTGCATCACTCCCGGGTTTCCTTTTGCGACCGTCCGGGGCATGGTCTGGCGCAATGAGCAAAGATTCTTCCGATTTGTTCGGTGCGCTTTTCGAGGCGGCGCCCGCAAAGCCTGTGACGAACCGTACGGTTCCCGTTCTCGTGCCGATGCCGGCGCCGAGGGCCTATTCTTATGCTGTGCCTGAGGGTATGGCGGTGGAGCCGGGCTCCGTCGTGCAGGTGCCGCTCGGGCCGCGGCAGGTCATCGGCGTCGTTTGGGATGGCGATGATGATGGTGGCGTCGACCCGAAGAAGCTGCGGCCGATTAGCCATGTGTTCGATTGCCCGCCGCTCGGCAAGCATATGCGCGATTTCATCGATTGGGTTGCCACTTACACGCTGTCGCCGCCGGGGCTTGTGGCGCGCATGGCACTCCGGGCGCCTGCCGCCTTCGATCCTGAGCCGATGATCGAGGGCCTGCGTTTCATCGGAGGTCAGCCGGAGAGGCTAACGCCGGCCCGCGCCAAGGTAATGGAGATTGCCGCCGATGGGCTGTCCTGGACGCGGCTTGGCCTCGCACATGCGGCCGGTGTTTCCACCAGCGTCGTCGACGGGTTGATCTCGCAAGGCATTTTCGAGACCATCTTCCTGCCGCCACCGCCGGTGGTCGCCAAGCCAGATCCGGAATTCACCGCCTCGCGGCTGCAGGGGCCGCAGAAGGATGCGGCCGACGAGATCCTGGCCGATGTGCGCAAGGGTGAGTTCGCAGTTTCGCTGATCGACGGCGTCACCGGGTCCGGCAAGACGGAGGTCTATTTCGAGGCCATTGCCGAAACACTAAGGCGCGGCAGGCAGGTGCTGATCCTGTTGCCGGAGATCGCGCTGACGGCAAGCTTTCTCGAGCGCTTTCAGGATCGCTTCGGCGCCAAGCCGGCCGAATGGCATTCCGATCTTGCGCCGAAAATGCGCGAGAAGGTCTGGCGTCAGGCCGTCACAGGCGAAGTCAGGGTCGTGGCCGGAGCTCGCTCGGCGCTGTTCCTGCCATTCGAGGATCTCGGCCTCATCATCGTCGACGAAGAACATGATCCTGCCTACAAGCAGGAGGATCGTGTCTATTATAATGCGCGCGATATGGCTGTCGTGCGCGGCCGCATCGGTGATTTTCCCGTCGTGCTGGTGTCGGCCACGCCTTCGGTCGAAAGCCAGGTCAACGGTCAGAGCGGGCGTTATACGACAATCCATTTGCCGACGCGCTATGGCGACGCGGCACTTCCTGATTTGCACCTGGTCGACATGCGTCGGCACGCGCCGGAGCGCGGCGGCTTTCTCTCGCCGGTGCTGTTGCGCGCGATCAGCAAGACGGTTGCCAAGGGCGAGCAGGCGCTGCTGTTCCTCAACAGGCGCGGCTATGCGCCGCTGACGCTCTGCCGCGTCTGCGGCCATCGCTTTCAGTGCCCACAATGTTCGAGCTGGCTGGTGGAGCACCGGTTCCGCAAACAGATCCAGTGCCATCAATGCGGTTATGCCGAGCGCACGCCGGAAGCCTGCCCCGAGTGCGGCACGCTCGATCATCTCGTTGCTTGCGGGCCAGGCGTCGAGCGGATCGCCGAGGAGGTGGAGCGTCACTTCCCAGACGCGCGGACCATCATGCTTTCGTCCGATATTATGGGCGGCGTCAAGCGACTGAGACTGGAGCTCGATGCGATCGCCAAGGGCGAGGCCGATATCGTCATCGGCACGCAGCTTGTCGCCAAGGGTCATAATTTTCCGTTGATGACGTTGGTCGGCATCGTCGATGCGGATCTCGGCCTTGCCAATGGCGATCCACGCGCGGCCGAACGGACATTCCAGCTCCTGTCGCAGGTGACTGGGCGTGCGGGGCGAACGGGCCTCAAGAGCCACGGATTGCTGCAGACCTATCAGCCGCAGCATCCCGTTATGCAGGCAATCGTTTCCGGCGATGCCGGTGCCTTCTACGAGCGCGAGATCCTGGAGCGCGAAAGGGCCATCTTGCCGCCCTTCGGTCGGCTGGCCTCGATCATCGTTTCGGCCGATAACAGGCAAGATGCGGAGACCCATGCCCGCGGCATGCGCAATGCGGCGCCGCAGGTCTCCGGCATTGCGGTGCTCGGCCCGGCGGAAGCGCCGATCGCACTCGTGCGCGGCCGCCACCGTTTCCGCCTGCTGGTGCATGGCCGGCGCAATTCCGATATGCAGGCCTTCCTTCGAGCGATGCTGGCTCAATCACCGAAGGAGCGCGGCTCCATACAGGTGCAACTCGACATCGATCCGCAAAGCTTTCTGTGATTGGCGCGGCAGATATATTGACTGCGCCTTTCCCTGTTTGACCGGATCATGCCATAAGTCGCCGTCTCACTTAGGTGATTTGCGCGCTGGCGATTTTGAGGGTGACCGATGGAGCTTTATTTTCCGACCGAATTCGGCGAGCGGCTCGCCTATTGTTCGGCCGCAGCAACGGCGCTGATCGGCTTCTTCATGATGTTTGCGCCGGGTTACACCTATCGCATTCTCAAGCTTCAGGTGCGCGACGGACGAACGGAAGCCTATGGTGAGGCGCGCTCGGCCGGCGGTTTCATGCTCGGTTTCGGGCTTGTGGCGATCCTGCTTGCGCAGCCGATGATTTATCTTGCGCTTGGTGCGTCCTTCGGCGTCGCGGCGTTCGGCCGCATTCTCGCGCTAATGTCCGACCGCGGCAGTGTAATCGTTGGTCTTCTCCTTCTGGTTGTGCAGGCGATTCTTTCCGCGCTACCTTTCCTGTACGGGCTGGGCTATATTTGAGCCGAAAAGGCTTTTGCGCCGCCGTATTTGCACGCGCTATCCCCATGCTTTTGAATTTTTGCCATCATAAATTCGCCCGAATGGCGTATTCGGCGAATACGCGTGTTGCGAGTCTCAATATCCTATGTTAGACGAACCCCGAATTTCGGATGAGGCAGGAGCGTACTCCTGCTGATTTCTGGGGGAAATCAAAACGAATTCAAGGGCATATGGCTTCCGTTTTCCGGGAGTCGGGTTCTTGGGTTGAAATCAGGGAATTTTGTGCCCGTGGCAGACACATCCCAGCATGTTTCTGGCGTTGCAGAACGATATGCCTCGTCGCTGTTCGAGTTGGCCCTTGAAGAGGGTGCAGTGCCGGCAGTGACCGCCGATCTCGATCGGTTCCAAGCCATGCTCGACGAGAGCGACGATCTGAAGCGTTTCGTCCTCAGCCCGGTCTTTTCGGCCGACGAGCAGGTCGGCGCGATCCAGGCGCTGGCAACGAAGGCCGGCTTCGGCGCCTACGTCACCAATTTCTTGAAGCTTGTGGCCAGCAATCGGCGCCTTTTTGCGCTGCCGGGCATGATCAAGGCTTTCCGCATCATCGCCGCACAGCATCGCGGCGAGATTTCCGCCGAGGTTACCTCGGCTCATGCGCTCACTCAGGCGCAGGAAGATGAATTGAAGGCGGCGCTGAAGGGCGTCACCGGCAAGGACGTGGCAATAGCCGTCACGGTCGATCCCTCGATCCTCGGTGGTCTGATCGTCAAGGTCGGTTCCCGCCAGATCGATACGTCCCTTCGCACCAAACTCTCCACCCTTAAGCTTGCATTGAAAGAGGTCGGCTGATGGATATCCGCGCCGCGGAAATTTCCGCAATTCTGAAAGATCAGATCAAAAACTTCGGCAAGGAAGCTGAAGTCTCCGAAGTCGGCCAGGTTCTCTCCGTCGGTGACGGTATCGCCCGTGTCTACGGTCTGGATAACGTCCAGGCCGGCGAAATGGTCGAGTTCCCCGGCGGCATCCGCGGCATGGCGCTGAACCTCGAAGCCGACAACGTCGGTGTGGTTATTTTCGGCTCCGACCGCGACATCAAGGAAGGCGACACCGTCAAGCGTACGGGCGCCATCGTGGACGTTCCGGTTGGTCCGGAACTGCTCGGCCGCGTCGTCGACGCTCTCGGCAACCCGATCGACGGCAAGGGCCCGATCAACGCGACCCGCCGTTCGCGCGTCGACGTCAAGGCTCCCGGCATCATTCCGCGCAAGTCGGTTCATGAGCCGATGTCGACCGGCCTCAAGGCCATCGACGCTCTGATCCCGGTTGGCCGCGGCCAGCGCGAGCTCGTCATTGGTGACCGCCAGACCGGCAAGACCGCCATCATTCTCGACACGATCCTGAACCAGAAGGCCATCCACGATGCCGGTCCGGACAGCGAAAAGCTGTACTGCGTCTACGTCGCCGTCGGCCAGAAGCGTTCGACCGTTGCCCAGTTCGTCAAGGTGCTGGAAGAGCGCGGCGCACTGAAGTACTCGATCATCGTCGCTGCGACCGCTTCCGATCCGGCTCCGATGCAGTTCCTGGCTCCGTTCGCCGGTTGCGCCATGGGCGAATACTTCCGTGACAACGCCCAGCACGCGCTGATCGGCTACGATGACCTTTCCAAGCAGGCCGTTGCCTACCGCCAGATGTCGCTGCTGCTGCGCCGCCCACCGGGCCGCGAAGCTTATCCGGGCGACGTTTTCTACCTGCACTCGCGTCTCCTCGAGCGCGCTGCAAAGATGAACGACGAGAAGGGTGCTGGTTCGCTCACCGCTCTCCCGGTCATCGAAACGCAGGGTAACGACGTTTCGGCCTTCATTCCGACCAACGTGATCTCGATCACCGACGGCCAGATCTTCCTCGAAACCGACCTGTTCTATCAGGGTATCCGCCCGGCCGTTAACGTCGGTCTCTCGGTTTCGCGCGTTGGTTCGTCCGCTCAGATCAAGGCGATGAAGCAGGTTGCCGGCTCGATCAAGGGCGAACTCGCCCAGTATCGCGAAATGGCCGCCTTCGCCCAGTTCGGTTCCGACCTCGATGCCGCAACGCAGCGCCTGCTGAACCGCGGTTCGCGTCTGACGGAACTCCTGAAGCAGCCGCAGTTCTCGCCGCTGAAGACGGAAGAGCAGGTTGCGGTGATCTTCGCCGGCGTCAACGGCTACCTCGACAAGCTGCCTGTCAACCAGGTCGGCAGGTTCGAGCAGGGTCTGCTGTCGTACCTCCGCTCGGAAGGCAAAGACATCCTCGACACCATCCGCACCGAAAAGGCCATCAGCGACGCGACGAAGGGCAAGCTCACCGCTGCTCTCGACAGCTTCGTAAAGTCTTTCACGTAATCGGGCCCAAGCTCTAGGACGGACCAAGGATGCCTTCACTCAAGGATCTGAAAAACCGGATCGCCTCCGTCAAGGCGACGCAGAAGATCACCAAGGCGATGAAAATGGTCGCCGCGGCGAAGCTTCGGCGTGCGCAGGAGGCGGCCGAGGCCGCCCGGCCTTACTCGCAGCGCATGGCCGCTGTTCTGGCTAACATCTCGGCCGCCGTCAGCGATGCTGACGGTGCGCCGCTGCTGATGACCGGAAACGGCAAGAGCGATGTGCATCTGCTCGTCGTCTGCACGGCCGAACGCGGCCTTTGCGGCGGCTTCAACTCGCAGATCTCGCGCTTCGCCCGTGACCATGCCCGCAAGCTTCTGGCCGAAGGCAAGACGGTGAAGATCTTCACCGTCGGCAAGAAGGGCTATGACGTTCTTCGCCGCGAGTATGCATCGCTGATCGTCGAGCGCAAGGAATTGCGCGACGTCAAGCGTATCGGTTTCGACAATGCCGATGTCATCGGCAAGCGCGTTATTGAAATGTTCGAAGCTGGCGAATTCGACGTTTGCACGCTGTTCTACTCCGAATTCAAGTCGGTGATCAGCCAGGTGCCGACGGCACAGCAGCTCATCCCGGCTTCGGCTCCCGCCGTCGTCGAAGAAGATGCAGCCCACAAGGGCGCTGTCTACGAATACGAGCCGGATGCGGCTTCGATCCTCGCGGACCTTATCCCGCGCAACATCTCCGTCCAGATCTTCCGCGCGTTGCTCGAAAACGTCGCCGGCGAGATGGGCGCCAAGATGAGCGCGATGGATAATGCTACGCGCAACGCTGGTGAGATGATCAACAAGCTGACGCTGAGCTACAACCGTCAGCGCCAGGCTCAGATCACCAAGGAATTGATTGAAATCATTTCGGGCGCGGAAGCGCTCTGAGGTTAGGAAAAGAGGGTAAGAATATGGCTGACGCAGCTACCCCCGCAGGTTCTGTCGGTAAGGTTACGCAGGTTATCGGCGCCGTTGTGGACGTTGCTTTCGACGGCGAACTCCCGGCAATCCTGAATGCGCTTGAAACCGACAATAACGGCAATCGTCTGGTTCTCGAAGTCGCACAGCACCTCGGCGAAAACTCCGTTCGCACGATCGCCATGGACTCCACCGAAGGTCTGGTTCGCGGCCAGCCGGTCAAGGACACCGGCGCACCGATCTCCGTTCCGGTCGGTCATGAAACGCTCGGCCGTATCATGAACGTTATCGGTGAACCGGTCGACGAAGCCGGGCCGCTGAACACCGCCAAGAAGCGCGCCATCCACCAGGATGCTCCGTCCTACGTCGAGCAGTCCACGGAAGCGCAGATCCTCGTCACCGGCATCAAGGTCGTCGACCTTCTCGCTCCCTACGCAAAGGGCGGCAAGATCGGCCTGTTCGGCGGCGCCGGCGTTGGCAAGACCGTTCTCATCATGGAACTGATCAACAACGTCGCCAAGGCGCACGGTGGTTACTCGGTCTTCGCAGGCGTGGGTGAACGTACCCGCGAAGGCAACGACCTTTACCACGAAATGATCGAATCGGGCGTCAACAAGCATGGCGGCGGCGAAGGTTCCAAGGCTGCGCTGGTTTACGGCCAGATGAACGAACCGCCGGGCGCCCGCGCTCGCGTCGCTCTGACCGGTCTGACGGTTGCTGAAAATTTCCGCGATGAAGGCCAGGACGTTCTGTTCTTCGTCGACAACATCTTCCGCTTCACGCAGGCTGGTTCGGAAGTGTCGGCTCTGCTCGGCCGTATTCCTTCGGCAGTTGGTTATCAGCCGACGCTCGCTACCGACATGGGTCAGATGCAGGAACGCATCACCACGACGACGACGGGCTCGATCACCTCGGTTCAGGCTATTTACGTTCCGGCCGACGACTTGACAGACCCGGCTCCGGCCACCTCGTTCGCCCACTTGGACGCAACGACGGTTCTGTCGCGTTCGATCGCTGAAAAGGGTATCTACCCGGCCGTTGACCCGCTCGACTCCACCTCGCGCATGCTCGACCCGCTGGTCGTCGGCGAAGAGCACTACGAAATTGCTCGTAAGGTTCAGTCGACGCTGCAGCGCTACAAGGCCCTGCAGGACATCATCGCCATCCTGGGCATGGACGAACTTTCCGAAGACGACAAGCTGGCCGTTGCCCGCGCCCGCAAGATCGAGCGCTTCCTGTCGCAGCCGTTCTTCGTCGCCGAAGTCTTCACCGGCTCGCCGGGCAAGCTCGTCGCTCTCGAGGACACGATCAAGGGCTTCAAGGGCCTCGTCAACGGCGAATACGACCACCTGCCGGAAGCTGCCTTCTACATGGTTGGCTCGATCGACGAAGCGATCGAAAAGGCCAAGAAGCTGGCTGCCTAATCAGGCCAATCCATCGGCGCGCGGCAATGCCCGCGCGCCTTTGCCTTGCGAATAAGACAATCGAGAAGTGACGGGCCATGGCTGACAATTTCAATTTCGAACTGGTTTCTCCGGAGCGCCTGCTGCTGTCGGAACAGGTTATCGATGTCGTCATCCCCGCCAGCGAAGGCGAGATGACGGTCATGGCGAACCATGCGCCGACCATGACCACGATCAAGCCGGGCGTCGTTAAGGTGCATTCGGCTTCGGGCAAGAAGCAGGACTACGTCGTATTCGGCGGTTTTGCCGATATCCTGCCGACCGGCTGCACACTGCTCGCCGAATCTGCCGTTCCGGTGGAAGATATGAGCCGCGATGAGCTGGATCGCCGCATTAATGCGGCCAAGGCCGAGCTTGAGGATGCCGAGCATCACGAGCACAAGTCGCGCCTGGAACATTTCATCATGGAACTTACGCATCTGCGCGGCTCGATCCCGCAGGATTGATGCGGCCTGGCGATGATGAGTGAGATGAAAGCGGTCCTATGGGCCGCTTTTTTGTTGGAAGGCCCGGGGCGGGCCATCCAGGCCCTTCGAGGCTACGCCCCTTCGACAGGCCCAGAAGGCGTCGCACCTCAGAGCGATGACGGAGTTGGCTGACCCGGTCATCGATACGCTTTGACGCTTCGCGGAAGTTTGGCAGCAGCGTGAGAAGATCAGCCTCATGGTGAGGCGGCGCGCAAGCGCCCTCGAACAACCACGAAGGCGGGTGGGGAGAGACCGCAACCGCTGCAAATTAGCGGGTTCCTGCGCCCGGACAGCGAGAATAGCCGTCGTGAAATCGTATCAGGCTTGTTGCCCTTCAAGCAGAAACCGATGCAATTGCACTGCTTCGGGGGAGAGGGAGCGAAAGCGTGGGGCGCCGAGATAGTATCCGAAGCCGCTCTCCACGCGGTCCTTGCCGATGGTGACGAGCGCGCCGGATTGCAGATATTCCTCGATGAGGCCGAGACTGCCGAGCGCTATGCCTTCACCCCTAAGGGCTGCTTCCACCGCCATGATATAGGTCGAAAAGGAAAGCCGCGGTCGCGGCAGCTTGCCCTTCAGGGGATCGCCGACGCGGCCGAACCATTGGCGGAAGCTGATCCAGTGGGCGTTGGCGCGCTCATAGTCGATGAGATCAAGCCCGGCGATGTCGATCGGTGTCAGCGCCTGCGGGTCGAGGCCGCGAGCCGCCAGATAGTCGGGGGATGCGATCGGCACCAACACCTCTTTCAGCAGCGGCGTCAGGCTCCAGCGCGGGTGCTCACCCGTGGAATAGATGATGATGAGGTCGTTGTTCTCCGAGGCGAGTTCGGAATGCACGTCCGTCGTCAGCAGGCGCACCGAGATACCCGGGCTCTCCTTGCCGAAATCCCTCAGCCGCTGCCCGAGCCAGAGATGCGAGATGGAACCGCTTGCCGCAATGGAAATGATCTCGCCCGTCCCGGTGCGAAAAGGCTCGAGGCTTTCCTCCAGATATTCCAGCGTAGCCCGTACGCGCTGAAACAGCCGCTCGCCATCCGGTGTCAGCGCCAGATTTCGGCCGCGCCGGGTAAAGAGTGTCGCGCCGAGATGATCTTCAAGCCCCTTGATGCGGCGGCTGACGGCGGCCTGGGTGATGTTCAGTTCGCGACCAGCGCGCGAAAAGTTCATGGCCCGCGCAGCCGCATCGAACACGCGGAAGGCCTCCAGCGGTATTTTCTCTAGCATCGGCCCTCCATAACTTGAGATCATCAATATTCCCGATAATTGCTTGGATTTGAAGATCTGAAATTGTGATGCAGGATTGTGACATCATTTTCAGGTGCTTTTCTAAGGTGATCCCGCGTGTCCTTTTCCATTTCCGCCATTCCTGACATTCGCTTCGGTGAGGATGCGCTCTCCGGCCTTCCCGCTGCGGCCAAATCCTTCGATGGCGTCGGCGCCGCTCTGCTTGTCATCGACGCCTTCCTGGCGCAGTCCGGCCTTGCCGCGAAGATCAGCGCCGAGCTTGCCGAAGTGGGCGTGAAAACGCAGGTCTTTTCCGACTTTGCCGGTGAGCCGAAGCTTGCGCATCTGCATGCTGCAATCGTTGCGGGGCAGGGCGCCGATATGGTGATCGGCGTCGGTGGTGGTTCGGCGCTGGATATCGGCAAGATTGTCGCCTGCTGCATCGCGTCGGGCGAGGATCCGATGCGTTATGCGCTGGCCGCCAACCCGCTGCCGAAGAACCCAATGAAGAAGATCATGATCCCGACGACCGCCGGCACCGGTTCGGAGACCTCGGCCACGAATATCTTCGCCGGCCCCGAGGGCAAGAAGCTCTGGATCTGGGGACCGGAAACAAAGGCCGATCTCGTCATTCTCGATCCGGCGCTGACGAAGACCTTGCCCGCCAACCTGACGGCATGGTGCGGCCTCGATGCCTTTATCCATGCCTTCGAGGCGGCGACGAACCGCAACACGCATCGCGGTGCGCAATTCTATGCGCATCAGGCGCTGCGTTTGATCACCGGTGCTCTCGAGACGGCCGTAAAGCACCCCGATGATATTGCGGCGCGCGGCGATGTGCTGCTCGGCTCCTGCTTTGCCGGCATTGCTATCGACAATTGCGGCACGGCGATCGCGCATAATATCAGCCATGCTCTCGCTGGCCTTGGTCCCATTCATCATGGTCTCGCGACCGCGCTCGGTTTCGAAGCGACGCTTGGCTGGCTGGTCGAAGCCGATACGCCGGAACTGAATGCTGCTGCGAAGGCATGTGGTGTCGGGAGTGCCGCTGAACTTCCTGCGTTCGTCTCCGGCTGGATGGATCGCTGCGGTATCACGCGCTCGCTTCCGGTTGCTTTCAAACCCTTCGATGACACTGACCTTGCCCGCGAAATGCGCGCACCCGAAAATCAGCCCATGAGGCGCTCGACGATCCGCGACGTGACGGATGCCGATATCGACCGCTTTGCCGCCAGTATCATGGCGCTGCCGAAAGGAATTTGACATGACCAAGAATTATACGCGCGACTATTGGGAAAGCGTTCTCTCCGGCCTTAAGCCGGAAGGGCGTCACTTCATAAACGGTGTTCATCGCGCCGCCGCCTCGGGCGAGACCTTCACCCGCATCCGGCCGATGGATGGCAAACCCGGTGCTGAGCTTGCGCGCGGCGATGCCGCTGATATCGATGCTGCGGTCGCCTCCGCCCGCGCTGCCTTCGAAAGCGGCACCTGGCGCAAGAAGGAGCCGTTGGAAAAGAAGAAGATCATGCTGAAATGGGCCGACCTCATTCGTACCCATGGTGATGAGTTGGCCATGCTGGAGACGATCGATGTCGGCAAGCCGGTCATGGCGTCGCTTGGTGTCGATGTGCGCCTCTGCGCCGACGGCATCCAGTTCTACGGCGAAATGATCGACAAGATGTATGACGAGATTGCGCCGACCGGCCCGAACGCCCGGGCACTGGTGCGCAAGGTGCCGCTCGGTGTCATCGGCGCGATCACGCCCTGGAACTATCCGATGATCATCGATGCCTGGAAGCTGGGGCCAGCAATCGCTGCCGGCAATTCCGTCGTGCTGAAGCCGGCCGAACAGTCCTCGCTTTCCGCCATTCGTCTTGCCGAACTCGCGATCGAAGCCGGTCTTCCCGCCGGTGTCTTCAACGTCGTCACGGGCTACGGCGAGGAGACTGGCAAGCCGCTGGCGCTGCATATGGATGTCGACATGATCGCCTTTACCGGCTCGACCGAAGTCGGCAAGCTGATCATGGGTTATGCGGCACAATCGAACGTCAAGCGCGTGGCACTGGAGCTCGGCGGCAAGTCGCCGCTGGTCGTCTTCGAAGACGCCGATCTCGATGCCGCTGCCGTCGCCGCGGCCTGGGGTTGCTTCTATAATTCCGGCGAGACCTGCCATGCTTCGACTCGCCTCATCGTGCAGCGTTCGGTGCAGGACAGACTGATCGAGAAGATCGAGGCGGTGACCCGCTCCGATATCACGCTCAAGCATCCCCTCGATCCCTCTGCGCAGATCGGTGCCTTGATCGAGGAAGAGCATATGAACAAGGTGCTGGCGATGATTGCAGCGGGCGAGAAGGAAGGTGCACGGCGCGCCTTCGGCGCCGAGCGCGTCCTGAGCGAAACCGGCGGCTATTATGTTTCGCCGGGTGTCTTCGTCGACATGACCAACGATATGAGCCTGGCGCGGCAAGAGATCTTCGGCCCGGTTCTGGCCGCCATTCCCTTCGATACCGAAGAGGAAGCGCTGAAGATCGCCAACGACACGATCTATGGGCTGGCCGGTGCGGTCTTTACCAAGGACATGGATCGCGCCCACCGCTTTTCCGAAGAGATCCATGCGGGTACGGTGTGGGTCAACACCTATGACATGTCGAACTTCGCCACGCCGTTCGGCGGTTTCAAGCAGTCGGGCTTCGGTCGAGACCGTTCGGTGCATGCGATCGACAAATACTGCGATTACAAGACGATCTGGCAGCAGTTCGGTTGAGAGATTGATATCGGCATGATCCTGTTCAAGGCGGTAACGCTTTGGGGATCACGCCCGGAGGATAAAGGGGAGCCACAATGAGCAAGATCGTTTCCATCGAAATCACCCATCATCGCCTGCCGCTCGATCCGGCGTTCAAGGCGAGCTGGGATGGGCGCGCGCGCAAGCATTTCGATGCGACCATCGTCCGCGTCAGGGATGATGAGGGCCGGGAAGGCATCGGCTCCGGCGACCTGATGAAGGGTTTCGAAGGCCACGAGGATCTGTTCATTGGGCAGGATCCGCGGCACGTCGAACGACATTATGAAGTCCTCTCGCATATCAATTTCCATTACGGCCGCTGCTGGCCGATGGATCTGGCGCTGTGGGACCTCTCCGGCAAGATCACCGGCGAGCCGGTCTGGCGGATGCTTGGCGGTCGCGCCAGCCGTGTAAGGCTCTATGCATCCTCTGGCGTGCTGCGCGAACCCTCCAGTATGGCCGATCAGGCCGAGCGCTATATCGACGAGGGCTTTCCGGCCATGAAGGTACGCTTCTCCTCGTCCTCGGGCGGGCGTGGCGGCTGGCGTGAGGACGTCAAGGCGCTCGAAGCGATCCGCGCCCGCGTCGGCGATCGGCTGGAGCTGATGGTCGACTGCAATCAGGGCTGGCGCATGCCATGGGATACGACGTTGCCGTGGACCTTCAAGGATGCGCTTGCTGTCGCGAGAGAATTGGAACGGCTCGGCGTCTACTGGATGGAAGAGCCGCTTTATCGCTCCGACCGCAAGGGCATGAAGGAATTGAAGCAGGCGACCTCGGTGCGCATCGTCGGCGGCGAGATGACTCGCGAACTCTATGAGTTCCGCGACATCATCGAGGAGCGCGCCTTTGACGTCATCCAGCCCGATGTCGCGCTCGTCGGCGGCATCACCGGTTGCCGGCGCCTCGCCTATCAGGCGCGCGAGGCGGGCGTGCAATTTACGCCGCATTCCTGGACGAACGGCATAGGCGTGCTCGCCAATGCGCATCTGACCGCCGGTGTCGCCGACGCCGCCTGGCTCGAATATCCCTATGACAATCCGGAGTGGAGCGAGGCCCGTCGCGATTATCCGATGGCGTCGCCGCTCAAGCATCATGCCGGCTGGCTGGATCTGGGCGTTGCGCCCGGTCTCGGCATCGTTCTCGACGAGGCGCGCCTGAAGGCGACGCGCATTTAGGCCGAGCCGTCCTTACGACAGTTTCGCGTACCGGCTCGTCACGCGGTGGCGGGCTGCATTATCGTCATTTCCCGCGTGCGTGCCCAACGCATGACGGGGCGCTCGAGCAGCACATAGCTTAGACTGCCGATGGCGAAGATGATTGCGGTCGCCACGAGGCTCGATGTGATCCAGCCGCCAAGCACGTCATCCGAGCCGGTGCCGAAGGAAGACGGGAAGAGCTGAGGCATCAAGGTTAGCACAATATCCTGCCAGATATAGACGCCGAAAGAGACTGTGGCGATGTAGCGGCTCAGGCGGTTGTCGAGCAATTTTGCCAGAAATCGTGATAGCGGGAGCGCAGTAAGCGCAATGGCGACCGCCAGGGGAAGCGCTGGGAATTGATAGGGAACGCCGAGCCAAGCATAGCCTTCCGCCGCACCGCCAATGGACTGCGGCAATTGCCATGCACCCAGGGCGATCGCGATCGCTCCGATGATATCGTAGATCACCGAGCGGTGAGCCGAGAGGATGGTCTGGATTCCGGCGGCCAGCACGCCGATCGCAAATATTGCGAAGAAGCCGATAGGGTTGTAGCGCGGCATCCATTCCTTGGCGCCGCCCTGGAAGCCGTATTGCCATCCTCGCCCGACGCTATCCGTCGGGAAATAGGTAACGACCAGCGAATGGCCGATCAGTGATACCGCGATGATCCCGATCCAAAGGAGGCGGCTGACGAGTGGGGAGCGTGATCTCAGCTTCGGATGGAACAGCAGCAGGAAGCCGATTGGCATCAGGACATAGCAGGTCGTCTCGAACGGGATCGACCATAGAGGGCCGTCTCCCTGCACCGGGAAAAAGGTGCGCCAATGCCATTGGCTCATCAGGAAGAAGCCGGCGATGTATCTGCCCACAAGCTCCATATCGAGCCGAAAACCATAGACCGTGAAGCTGATCACAAAGCCGACGGTTAGAGCGAACCAGAAGCCCGGCAGGACGCGTGCTGCGCGGCGCATGGCGTAGATTCTCAGTGACGGCAGGGGTTGACCACCGTCGAGCGCCAACCAGAAGGGGCGGGCGAGGAGGAAGCCGCTCAGAACGAAGAAGACCGAAACGCCGTGATTGCCGAAACGTCCGATCAAGAAGGTCACGTCCAGATCTGGCGGTACTTTGTAGAAATTCATGCGCAGCACGAGATGGTGCACAAGCACCATCAGACATGCGACGGCGCGCATGAAATCCGCTCCTCCCAGACGCCTGTCATGCTCCATTTCCGTATCCGCCGAAACTCCTCTGCATTGGGTTAGGGCATCACGGCGATTTCGGCAAGATGGATCCTTGAAAGCATGACGCCCGAGCCTCTCATGCAAGGCCCGGGCGTCGAACCGATCTCTCGCACCTGCCAGAAACGAGAGGCCGGATTCACATGTTGTCGACATCTGTCAAGCGGCGACGGAGCGGTAGGGACGCGTTCCGCGAGCCGGCTTCAGGGCATTGCTCCACCAGGTCAGCCGCGCGATCATGAGAACGAGGGATTTTCTGGCTTCGAGCGGATTCTCCAGCGTGCCGTCCTCGGCAAACTGGCCCCACGGATTGGCAAAGCTAACGGTATCGCGCACGGTCACGGTATGCAGCTCGGCGAAGACCAACCGCAATTGCTCCACGGCGCGCAGGCCGCCGGAAATGCCGCCATAGCAAACGAAGGCGACGGGCTTGCCGTGCCAGGGTTCGTAGACGAGATCGAGCACGAACTTCAGCGAGGCCGTAAAGCTGTGATTATATTCCGGCGTGACGATGATGAAGGCATCCGCTGCGGCGAGCCGCGCGGATAGGGCGGCGACGCCGTCGTGCGCGCGGTCATGCTGGAACGGCAAATCGAATTCAAGAGGATCGATCACATCGATTTCGAGAAGGGGATAGTGCACCAATTCCCGAGCGACCCAATTGACCACCCGGTCACATAAGCGGCCCGGTCGGGTGCTGCCGTAAACGATAGCCAGCCGGGTTGGTTCTGTCATGTCTTGCTCCTGCTTTACGCGCTCTGGAGCTTAGCTTATAAAACCTCAAGTAAAGTTGAGGTCAATAGTGCAAACGGGAAAAAACGAACCTGGTCAATTTTCCAAGCTGCTGACGGTCGGCGAGGTGGCGGCGCGGAGCGGCGTAGCGGTGTCGGCGCTGCATTTTTACGAGGCGAGAGGATTGATCGAGAGCCAGCGCAGCCGGGGCAATCAGCGGCGCTATGCCCGCGAAGTGCTGCGTCGGGTCGCGATCATCAAGGTGGCGCAGCGGGTCGGCATTCCGCTTGCCGAGGTTCAGGAGGCGCTGCAATCGCTGCCGCAGGGGCGCCCACTAACGGCAGCTGACTGGAAGGTGCTTTCCGCGCGCTGGCAGGACGATCTCGATGCTCGCATCAGGCGTCTGCAGGGGTTGCGCGATCAGCTCAACGGCTGCATTGGGTGCGGTTGTCTCTCGATGGATAGCTGTCCGCTCAGAAATCCGTGGGATCGTCTTTCCGGTGAAGGCGCAGGCCCGCGCCTGCTCGATCCCGACGATTGAAGTGGAGGCGCTATGCGCGGACGCGGTTGTCCGCCATATAGTCTTCGAGCGCGGCGGCTTCCTCTTTCGAAAGGTACAAGCCCTTTTTGGAGCGGCGCCAGAGAATGTCGGCAGCGTTATAGGCCCATTCGTGTTCCGTCAGATAGCGCACTTCGGCCTCGTAGAGATCGCTCCCGAAACAGCGGCCGAGATCGGCGATCGTCTTGGCATCACCAAGGATCATCGCAGCTCGCGTTCCATAGCGGCGGACGAGACGGCGGGCATGCGGATCGGCCAGGAAGGGATAGCGCGACTTCAGCTTTGAAACTTCGGCGTCGTAGCCGCGAACCGGAAAGTCGCCGCCCGGCAGCGAGCTTTTCGCCGTCCATGGCGTGCCCTTCAGGCCGATGGCTTCACCGATCTTCTCCAGCGCATGTTCGCTCAGGCGGCGATAAGTCGTGAGCTTGCCGCCGAAGACATTAAGAAGCGGCGCCTGGCCTTCCTCGCCCTCGACCTTCAACACGTAATCGCGTGTCGCTTCCTGCGCCTTCGACGCGCCGTCGTCATAAAGCGGGCGCACGGCAGAATAGGTCCACACGATATCCTCGGGTCGTACGGGCTCCTTGAAATATTCGCTCGCGGCGTTGCACAGATAGGCGGTTTCCTCGTCGCTGATCTTCACATCCTTCGGATCGTCCTTGAAGTCGCGATCCGTGGTGCCGATCAGTGTGAAGTCATTTTCATAGGGAATGGCGAAGATGATGCGGTTGTCCGGGTTCTGAAAGAAGTAGGCGCGAGGCCCCTCGAACTTCTTGCGCACGATGATGTGGCTGCCCTGAACGAGGCGGACATTGTGTACCTGGTTCTTGCCAAACGTGTCGGATAGGACGTGATCGACCCACGGGCCTGCGGCATTGACCAGCATGCGGGAGCGGAACAGGCGCTTCTCGCCGGTGATCGTGTTTTCCGTTTCGATCGCCCAGACGGCGCCCTCGCGTCGCGCGGAAATCACCTTCGTTCGCGGCAGGATCATCGCGCCGCGATCGGCGGCATCGCGGGCGTTCAGCACCACCATGCGGGCGTCGTCGACCCAGCCGTCGGAATATTCGAAGGCTTTGGTGAAGAGCTCCTTCAGCGGCTTGCCGGCCGGATCGGTCTTCATGTCGAGCGTCGCTGTCGGCGGCAGCAGCTTTCGCCCGCCGAGGTGATCGTAGAGGAAGAGGCCGAGGCGGATGAGCCAGGCCGGTCGAATGCCGCCCTTGTGGTAGGGCAGCACGAAACGCATCGGCCAGATGATGTGCGGCGCCATCGCCCACAGCACTTCGCGTTCCATCAGGGATTCGCGCACGAGCCGGAATTCATAATGTTCGAGATAGCGCAGGCCGCCGTGAATGAGCTTGGTGGCGCCGGACGATGTGCCGGAGGCGAAATCGTTCATTTCGGCGAGAGCGACCTTGTAGCCACGCCCCGTGGCGTCACGGGCAATGCCGCATCCGTTGATGCCGCCGCCGATAACGAAAATATCGTAGACCTGTTCGCTCACCCGCCACTCCGCAAAGGCATGCAATCTCATGAAGATGGAAATCCGAAAGATAATCCATCTAAAATGAAATAGATACGAATGTCAAACGAAGGTTTGTTGACTGAAAGCGCGCCGGTCAGTCTAGTCGTTTGGCAGTCTCCACCAGGCGCACGCTATGCTCGGCCGCGATGGTGCGCACGGATTCAATACTGCATTCGTCTGTGACAAAGGTGTGAACCTGCGACAGATGCCCGATCCGCACCGGGGCAGTCCGTTCGAACTTCGTGCTGTCGGCCACGAGGATGACATGCCGGGCATTGGCGATGATGGCTTGCGCCACTTTCACTTCGCGAAAATCGAAATCGAGAAGTGCGCCGTCGGTATCGATCGCCGAAGCGCCGATCACCGCATAGTCGACCTTGAACTGGCGGATGAAATCGACGGCCGCTTCGCCGACGATGCCGCCGTCCGAGCCGCGCACGACACCACCGGCAATGACGACCTCGATCGATGGAAATATGCGCAACTTATTGGCAACGTTGATGTTATTGGTAATCACCATCAATTCGTGATGCCCGAGCAGCGCTTCCCCGACAGCCTCGGTCGTCGTGCCGATATTGATGAAGAGCGAGCTGTTGTTGGGGATCAGGCCGGCGGCCGCGCGGCCGATCGCCTGCTTTTCGGAGGCGGCGATCGAGCGGCGCGCCTCATATTTCACATTCTCCGTGCCGCCGGGAAAAATTGCGCCTCCATGCACGCGCGACAGCACGCGGCCGTCGCAGAGGTCGTTCAGATCCTTGCGGATGGTCTGCGGCGTCACGGAGAAGCGCGATGCCAGTTCTTCAACCAGTACACGCCCTTCGGCCTTGGCGATTTCGAGAATCTCAGTCTGGCGCCCGGACAGGAACATGGGGCTTGCTCCCTTTCTTTCGTTTTTTCGCCATCATATGGTAAAGTGAAAATTCCGCAATTACCGAGACGCGAATTGCGCGTTTGGGGAGGTCGTCATGTTTCATCCGAAGCTTTTCGAAAATCGCAATGTCGTCATCACCGGCGCCGGTCGCGGCATAGGGTTGGAAGTGGCACGGCAGTTTCTCGATTGCGGCGCCCATGTTCTCGTGCATGTTGGCCGTGATGCCGGTCGCGAGCTACCGGATTTTCTGATGGAGGCCGAAGCCGACCGTCGTGCTTTCCTCATTGCCGGTGATTTCGCTACCGGCCACGGCGTGCGGGATTTCATCGCCGCTGCCGGCGAGCGCTTCGATCGCGTCGATGTGCTCGTCAACAATGCTGGCACCATGGTTGGCCGATTTCCGGCGGGCGAGCTGACGGACGAGCAATATGAAAAGATCGTCCATCTCAACCAGACCTCCGTCATGGAGGTCACTCGAGGCGTGTTGCCGCTGCTGCGGGCATCAGGAGACGCGGCGATCGTCAACACCGTGTCGATATCCGCGCTGACCGGCGGCAGCCCGGGCTCCGCCATCTATTCGGCGTCGAAAGCCTTTGTCGCCACCTATTCGAAAGCCTTGGCGCGGGAGCTGGCGCCGGATGGCATTCGGGTAAATTGCGTCTCGCCCGGCACGATCGAGACGGATTTTCACGAGCGCTATTCTTCCCGGGAGAAGCTGGAACAGACGCGCAAATCTATTCCGCTTCAGCGGCTTGGAACGCCGGGCGATTGCGCTCCTGCCTATCTCTTTCTCGCCGCGTCGACGCTTTCCGGCTACATCACTGGGCAGGTGCTCGAGATCAATGGCGGTCAGCTTATCTGCTGAAAAGTCGGACCTTTTTTGGTTTTCGTGTCATTTTTAAATCAACTTGCGGTTTGATGATATTATAAGCATGCCTTTATGTGCGTTCTCACTAGAGGCAGTGAAATGTCGTCGTCTCCACTGCAGGGCCGTGCCGCAGAGCACAGTGTCGAGGAAATGACAGAGAAGGCGCGCAAGGCCAGCGCCTTGCTCAAAGCTCTTTCGCATGAAACCCGGCTGGCCATTCTTTTCATGTTGGCCAAGCGGGAAAAGACCGTAATGGAACTGGAAGCACTCCTCGATCTACCTCAGGCCGTGGTTTCGCAGCATTTGGCGCGTCTGCGACTCGACAAGCTGGTCGACACGCGCCGCGAGGGGCGGCTCATCCATTATGCCGTGTCGCGCTCGGAAATCTGTGCCGTGATCGATTCGTTGCAGGAGGCGTTCTGCTGAAGCGCGCGTATGCACCTGCCGCAAGCCGCTCGATTGTCGAGATCTAAAGCGACCCTGCATGTTGCGCTTGCCGACCTGCGGGTCTAACTCTTTCGTTTCGGGAGAGTGGGATGATCGACAAGCTGGAATTCTTCATCGCGCTTGCGAATCAGAAGCACTTTGGCCGCGCTGCCGAAGAATGCGGCGTGACGCAGCCAACTTTGTCTGCGGCGATCCGGCAATTGGAAGATCAGCTGGGCGTCATGCTCGTCAGCCGCGGTTCGCGCTTTCAGGGGCTGACGCCGGAGGGGCAGCGCGTACTCGAATGGGCGCGACGCATTGTCGGTGACAGCCGCACGATGCGCGAGGAGATGCGGGCGGCGCGCAAGGGCCTCGCCGGCCATATCCGGATTGCGGCCATCCCGACAGCGCTTGCCATGGTATCGAGGATCACCACGCCTTTCCAGGAAAGGCACCCGGACGTGACCTTCTCCATCATCTCGCGCAATTCGCTGCAGGTTCTGGGCCTGCTCGAAAATCTCGAGATCGATGCCGGCATCACCTATCTGGAAAACGAGCCCCTCGGCCGTGTCACCAGCGTGCCCCTTTATGCCGAGCGCTATCATCTGATTACCGCAGCCGGTAGTCCGTTTTCTGACCGGGAGAGCGTCACCTGGAAGGAGGTTGGCAATCTTCGGCTTTGTCTATTGACTGCCGACATGCAGAATCGCCGAATTATCAACCGGCACCTGGCCGAAGCCGGCATCGAAGCAACACCGACGCTCGAATCCAATTCGATGATCGTGCTGTTTTCCCATGTCCAGACCGGACGCTGGGCGAGCATCATGCCAAAGAATATCGCCGATTCCTTCGGTTTTCCCGTCGATATTCGAAAGATCCCGATAACCGAACCGGATGCCGAGCATCTGGTCGGGCTGGTCGCCACGCATCGCGAGCCATTTACGCCACTCGTCTCCGCTCTGCTGCATGAGGCAAGATTGCTGGCAGAGAGCAGTAAGTCTTGATAGAAATTTCCTATCAACTGACGGGACTGCCTTATTGATCCGCAGGCCTCTCCCTGCGACCTTACTGGTGGGCGTGTCGATCGCGCGCCACGGAGGAAATGCCGCATAAGCGTTTTACGAAAATTCGCCTTCGATTTTCGAAACCTGTGCGCGGGAGGCTGTTAATGAGTTTGAATCAGGCTGCGGGCGATGTAGCAAGCCGCGCCGGAACCATCATCGATAGCATGAAGTCGATGGAGGGACCGCTTCTACCCATCCTGCACGGGATCCAGGAAGAGTTTGGCTATGTGCTGCAGGACGCACTGCCGTTGATTGCCAAGGCGCTGAACCTCTCCCGCGCTGAAGTGCATGGGGTCATGACCTTCTATCATGACTATCGCGATCATCCTGCCGGCCGCCATGTCCTCAAGCTCTGTCGCGCCGAGGCCTGTCAGTCGATGGGCGGCGATGCGCTGGCAGAGCGTATCAAGCAGTTGCTGGGCATCGATTTCCATCAGACGACACTCGATGGCAGCGTTACGTTGGAGCCGGTCTACTGTCTTGGCCTCTGTGCTTGCTCGCCGACTGCGATGCTGGATGGAGAGCTTCATGGCCGGCTCGACCTTGAGAGCGTCGAAGACCTCGTGAAGGAGGCGCGCCAATGACCTTGACCATTTATATTCCCCGCGATGCCGCTGCGCTTTCTCTGGGTGCGGAGAAGGTGGCGAAATCGGTTGCGCAGGAAATTGCCAAACGCGGCCTCGATGCGCGCATCGTGCGCAACGGCTCGCGCGGCATGTTCTGGCTTGAGCCTTTGGTCGAGGTCGAGATCGGCGGCAAGCGCATCGGCTATGGGCCTGTGAAGGCAAAGGACGTCTCCGGTCTGTTCGATGCCGAGCTCGCTGAAGGCGGCGACCATCCGCTCTGTCTTGGGGAGGTCGAAAACCTCCCGTTCCTGAAAGAGCAGACCCGCCTGACCTTTGCTCGCTGCGGCATTATCGATCCGCTTTCGCTGCAGGATTATGAGGCCCATGGCGGCCTCAAGGGGCTGCGTCGTGCCATCGGTATGGCGGCCGTCGATATCGTCAAGGAAGTCACCGATTCCGGCCTTCGCGGCCGCGGCGGGGCAGGCTTCCCGACCGGCATCAAGTGGAAGACGGTGCTCGATGCGGCAGGCGACCGCAAATACATCGTTTGCAATGCCGATGAGGGCGATAGCGGCACTTTTGCCGACCGGATGATCATGGAAGGCGATCCCTTCGTGCTGATTGAGGGCATGGTGATAGCCGGCCTGGCGACCGGAGCGACGAAGGGTTTCGTCTACACGCGTTCGGAATATCCGCATGCGATTGCTGCGATGACCGAAGCGGTCGAAATCGCGCGCAAGGCCGGTATTCTCGGCGCTTCGGTGCTTGGTTCCGGCAAAGCGTTTGATATGGAAATCCGGACCGGCGCCGGCGCTTATGTCTGCGGCGAGGAAACGGCACTGCTGAACAGCCTAGAAGGCAAGCGCGGGGTCGTGCGCGCCAAGCCGCCGCTGCCGGCACACAAGGGTCTGTTCGACTGTCCGACGGTCATCAATAACGTGATTTCGCTCGCCTCCGTGCCCGTCATCATGGACAAGGGCGCCGCCTTCTACCGCGATTTCGGCATGGGCCGCTCGCGCGGCACGATCCCACTGCAGATCGCCGGTAACGTCAAGCATGGTGGCCTTTACGAGACGGCCTTCGGTCTTTCGCTCGGCGATATCGTCGACCGGATCGGCGGCGGCACGGCGAGCGGGCGGCCGGTCAAGGCGGTGCAGGTGGGCGGGCCGCTTGGCGCCTATTTCCCGCGTGCCTTATTCGACACGCCGTTCGACTATGAGGCCTTTGCGGCCAAGGACGGACTGATCGGCCATGCCGGCCTAGTGGTCTTCGACGATACCGCCGATATGCTGAAGCAGGCGCGTTTCGCGATGGAATTCTGCGCGGTCGAAAGCTGCGGCAAGTGCACGCCCTGCCGCATCGGCTCGACCCGCGGCGTCGAGACGGCCGACAAGATCGCGCGCGGCATCGAACCGGAGAAGAACAAGGAGCTGCTCGCCGATCTTTGCAATACGATGAAGTTCGGCTCGCTCTGCGCACTCGGCGGCTTCACGCCTTATCCTGTCATGAGCGCGATGACCCATTTCCCGGAGGATTTTTCTCCGGCTCCCTTGATTGAAGCGGCGGAGTAAGAGCCATGTCCCTCGTTCCAGAAATCGATTACGGCACGCCGGCATCCACCTCCGAAACCATGGTGACGCTGACCATCGACGGGCGCCAGATCACGGTGCCTGAAGGCACGTCGATCATGCGCGCTTCGATGGAAGCCGGCATAGAGGTGCCGAAGCTCTGTGCCACCGACATGATCGATGCCTTCGGCTCCTGCCGGCTCTGTCTCGTCGAAATCGAAGGCCGCAACGGCACGCCGGCGTCGTGCACGACGCCGGTCGCTTCCGGTCTCGTCGTTCACACGCAGACGGGCCGGCTGAAGGATATCCGCCGCGGTGTGATGGAGCTCTATATCTCCGACCATCCGCTCGACTGTCTGACCTGTGCCGCCAACGGTGATTGCGAATTGCAGGACATGGCCGGCGCGGTCGGCCTGCGTGACGTGCGCTATGGCTATGATGGCGACAATCACGTCAAGGCTCGCAACAATGGCGACATCAATCTGAAATGGGCGCCGAAAGACGAGTCGAATCCCTATTTTACGTTTGATCCCTCGAAGTGCATCGTCTGCTCGCGCTGTGTGCGCGCCTGCGAGGACGTGCAGGGCACCTTTGCGCTGACCATTGAGGGCCGCGGCTTCGGCTCGCGCGTCTCGCCCGGCATGCACGAGAATTTCATCGACAGCGAATGCGTTTCCTGTGGCGCCTGCGTGCAGGCCTGCCCGACCGCGACGCTGATCGAAAAATCCGTGATCTCGATCGGCCAGCCGGAACATTCTGTTGTCACCACCTGTGCCTATTGCGGCGTCGGCTGTTCCTTCAAGGCGGAGATGCGCGGCGAGGAAGTGGTGCGCATGGTGCCCTGGAAGGACGGACAGGCCAATCGCGGCCATTCCTGCGTCAAGGGCCGCTTCGCCTATGGCTATTCGACCCACAAGGACCGCATCCTCAACCCGATGATCCGCGAGAAGGTGACCGATCCCTGGCGCGAAGTGACCTGGGATGAGGCCTTTGCCCATATCGCCACCGAGTTCAAGCGGCTGCAATACCAGTACGGCCGCGATTCGATCGGCGGCATCACCTCGTCGCGCTGCACCAATGAAGAGACCTATCTGGTGCAGAAGCTGGTGCGCGCCGGCTTCGGCAACAACAATGTCGATACTTGCGCCCGCGTCTGCCATTCGCCGACAGGCTACGGTCTCGGCCAGGCCTTCGGCACCTCGGCCGGTACGCAGAATTTCGACAGCGTCGAGCATTCCGATGTCGTCATCGTCATCGGCGCCAATCCGACGGATGGCCATCCGGTCTTCGGCTCGCGCCTGAAGAAGCGATTGCGTCAGGGCGCCAAGCTCATCGTCATCGATCCCCGGCGCATCGATTTGGTGCGCACGCCGCATGTCGAGGCGAGCTATCACCTGCCGCTGAAGCCGGGCACCAATGTCGCCATGATGACGGCGCTTGCCCATGTCATCGTCACCGAAGGCTTGTTCGACGAGAAATTCATCCGCGAACGCTGCGACTGGTCGGAGTTCGAAGATTGGGCAGCCTTCGTTTCCGAGCCGCAGCACAGCCCGGAAGAAACGGAAAAATACACCGGCGTTCCGGCCGATCTCGTGCGCGGCGCGGCTCGCCTCTATGCCAAGGGTGGCAACGGCGCGATCTATTACGGCCTCGGCGTTACCGAACACAGCCAGGGCTCGACCACGGTCATGGCGATCGCCAATCTCGCCATGGTGACGGGCAATATCGGCCGTCCCGGCGTCGGCGTTAACCCGCTGCGCGGCCAGAACAACGTGCAGGGCTCATGCGACATGGGCTCCTTCCCGCACGAGCTGCCGGGCTATCGCCACATCTCCGACGATGCGACCCGCGACATCTTCGAAAAGCTCTGGGGCGTGAAGCTCGCCAACGAGCCGGGCCTGCGCATCCCGAACATGCTCGATGCCGCCGTCGACGGCACGTTCAAGGGTCTCTATATCCAGGGCGAGGACATCCTCCAGTCCGACCCGGACACCAAGCATGTCGCCGCCGGCCTTGCCGCGATGGAATGCGTCGTCGTCCACGATCTCTTCCTGAACGAGACGGCGAACTACGCGCATGTCTTCCTACCCGGCTCGACCTTTTTGGAAAAGGACGGGACCTTCACCAATGCCGAGCGCCGCATCAACCGCGTGCGCAAGGTCATGACCCCGCGCAACGGCTATGCAGACTGGGAAGTGACACAGAAGATGGCGCAGGCCATGGGTCTCGGCTGGAACTACACGCATCCGTCCGAGATCATGGACGAGATCGCCGCAACGACGCCGAGCTTCGCTTTGGTCTCCTACGACTATCTGGAAAAGATGGGCTCGGTGCAATGGCCCTGCAACGAGAAGACGCCGCTCGGCTCGCCGATCATGCATATCGACGGCTTTGTGCGCGGCAAGGGTAAGTTTATCCGCACCGAATATGTTCCGACCGACGAGCGTACCGGTCCGCGCTTCCCGCTGTTGCTGACGACCGGGCGTATCCTCAGCCAGTACAATGTCGGCGCTCAGACGCGCCGTACGGACAATGTCGTTTGGCACGCGGAGGATCGGTTGGAGGTCCATCCGCACGATGCGGAGCAGCGTGGCATTCGCGATGGCGACTGGGTCAAGCTGACAAGCCGCTCCGGCGACACGACGCTGAGGGCACTTATCACCGACCGCGTTGCCCCGGGCGTCGTCTACACGACCTTCCATCACCCCGATACGCAGGCGAATGTGATCACGACTGACTATTCCGACTGGGCAACGAACTGCCCGGAATACAAGGTGACGGCGGTACAGGTCTCGCCATCGAATGGTCCGTCGCAGTGGCAGGTCGATTACGACGAGCAGGCCAAGCAGTCGCGCCGTATCGTCGGGAAGATGGAGGCGGCGGAGTGAATTTGAGGATGCGGAGGAATACTCCCCTCTGTCACTTCGTGACATCTCCCCCACAAGGGGGGAGATTGGCAGCTAGCGGGATGCTCTCGGCGCAAGCATATGTTGTATCTGTCGAGGCTGCAGCTTATTGCTTAACGGGTAAAGAGCGTCAAACTCCCAACGATCTCCCCCCTTGTGGGGGAGATGTCGCGATAGCGACAGAGGGGGGTACTTTCAGCCCTAAAAGCCAATGACCAAATTCACCCCCACCACAACTGTTCCTGAAACTGCCCGCCGCAATGGTCTGGTCCGCTCGGGCTCCCGCATCGTCCCCGAGGAAGTGCCGATCGCTTTTTCCTATGGCGGGACGTCGCATGCGGTCATGATGGGAACGCCGGCCGATATCGAAGATTTTGCTGTCGGCTTCAGCCTGACCGAAGGCATCATTACAGATATTACTCAGATCGCCGCGATCGAGCCGATCGAGGACGAGCAGGGGATCGATGTGCAGATTACCCTAGTCGATGATGTGGCAGATGCGTTGCGGCTGCGCCGCCGACATATGGCAGGTCCCGTCGGCTGCGGTCTCTGCGGCATCGAATCGATCGAGCAGGCCGTGCGCAAGGTGCCTGACGTTTCGAAGATCGCCTTGAAGCTCACGCAGAAAGATGTCGTCAGGGCGATTGCGCTGCTCAACGACGCACAGCCGCTGCATCGCGAGACACGCGCTGTGCATGGCGCAGGCTTCTATATTCCTTCAGAGGGATTGCTTGCCGTGCGCGAGGACGTCGGCCGGCACAATGCGCTCGACAAGCTCTGCGGTGCGGTCATTCGATCCGGTCGCAAGGGCGCCGATGGCGTCGTGGCTGTGACCAGCCGACTATCGGTCGAGATGGTTCAGAAGGCGGCGATCCTTGGCAGCTCCGTGCTGGTCGCCATTTCCGCGCCGACGGCGCTTGCCATCCGCACGGCCGAAGAGGCCGGCATGACGCTGGTGGCGCTGGTGCGCGGCGACGATTTCGAGATTTTCACCCATCCGCATCGCATCATCACGGGGAGCATCGCCGATGTCGCCTGACGAAACGCCGCACGGCAAGACCGAAACCAAGCTCATCTACATGGCGAACCAGATCGCCACCTTCTTCAAGACCCAACCAGCAGATGAGGCAGTGGAAGGTGTCGCCACCCACATCAACAAATTCTGGGAGCCGCGTATGCGGCGCCAGCTCTTTGCCATCATCGATCATGGCGATAGCGGTCTCAACCCTCTGGTGCTTGAGGCCGCGGCGCTGATCCACAAGCCGGCACCGGTGGCGGAAGTTAAGCCGGCTTAGTAATTGGAGGCGGCGCGGGAGTTCGCCCCCGCCTCCGATGAAACTGCTGAATGATGATCGAAATCCCAACCGGTCCGGCTGAAAGATCTTCATGAAACGAGAAAGCCGCCCCGGCTGACGAGGCGGCTTCGCACATTGAAGTCCATGCAGCAACAATCATGCTGCGTGGCGCATGATCATCTCCCTGACGATCACATCCGCCAGGCGGAACTGTGCGAGCAGCGTGTCAAGCACACCGGCCTCGTTTGCCAATCGGAGGCTTGCGGCGGTGTTTTGTTGCGTCGTCTGATCGAGTGAGTTGATCGCCGCGTTGACTTTCCTGAGGCGGCCGTCTGTTCCTTCGAGGCTTTCACGATGGCCGCGACGTTGGAGTCGATGTCGCGCCGACCTGGGTGACGGTTTCTTCCAGCGCCGCTACCGCTTCTTCCACGGAGGCCGCTTGTTGCTCGGTGCGTGTTGAGGAGGACTCCGCAGAGTTCGCACGAGCTGGCGGCAATAGCGCCGGCAATCTCGCCAACCGTGGTCAGCGTCTCCTAGAGCCTTTCGATGGTTACGTTGAAGTCGTGGCGAAGCTGCTCCATCGGGGGGTACGAAGGAGTGGTCGAGTGTCTTCGTCAGGTCCCCCTCGGACAGGCATCGAAGCGGGTGGCTGTGCTCGTCGGCACGCCAAAAGCTCGGCGCTCCGCACCGGAATGGCCGGAATGTTGAGAGTGTATCTCGTTCCTCGCTTCGCACGCTAATGATGCGAGAGCTCCAATACTTCGATTAAATTTTAGAATATTATAAATTATAAGCTAAATAAAATAAGATTGACTAAACTTAGGTGATAATAAAAAAGCCGCCACCCAAAGGTAGCGGCTTTTTCAAACAACATTACGAGAGTTTAGGCGGCCAGTTCTTCTGCTTCGTTTTCCTTGAACATCTTGGCGAGGTTCAGGAAGCAGATCATGCCGTTTTCGGTGGCGATGATACCTTCGCAATAGGCGCGATCGAAGGAGGCCGTTACTTCCGGAACCGGCTGAACCTGATCGGAAGCGATCGTCAAGATGTCGGAGACGCGGTCGACCAGCATGCCGATGACCATGTTGTGGACTTCAGCAACGACGATGGCGCTGCGTTCGTTGGCGACCGTGCTCTGCATGCCGAGCTTGTAGGCGAGGTCGATGATCGGGATGACCGAGCCGCGCAGGTTCATGACGCCGATGACGTCGGCAGGGGCATGCGGGATCGGCGTGGACGGAGCCCAGCCGCGGATTTCGCGGATCGTGGTGGTCTTGACGCAGAATTCCTGCTCATGAAGCCGGAAAGCAATGATCTCCAGAGTATCGCCGTTGAAGTTGGTGGAATTGATCGTGGCCATGAACGTTCTTCCCGTTGAACCGTAGCGCCGAATCCGGCGCGTTAAGGCCACGATAGAACAAGAACGTTGCTCAAACCTAAATCCGCTTTCCGGGGTTTTCGAGCACGAGAAAAACGTGATCCTGAGCCGCAGGTCAGGATCACGAAGCCGTTGGTGTCAGGCGGCTCTTGTCGGCCGGTCGAAGATGCGGCGGCCGAAGAGGCTTGCTGCCATCTCCACGAGAACGCGGGCGCTCTTGCCGCGATCATCGAGGAAAGGATTGAGTTCGACGAGGTCGAGCGACGACACGAGGTTGCTGTCGGAGAGCATCTCCATGATGAGATGGGCCTCGCGATAGGTCGCGCCGCCCGGCACAGTCGTTCCGACGCCAGGCGCAATGTCCGGATCGAGAAAATCGACATCGAAGCTGACATGCAGCAGGCCGTTTGCGGCACTGACTGTATCGAGCACCTTGCGCATGATCGCGGCCACGCCTTGTTCGTCAAGCGAACGCATGTCGAAGACATTGACGCCGTGTTCGCGGATTTCCTCGCGCTCGCGCGGATCGACGGAGCGGATGCCGACCTGGAAGACCTTGGTCGGATCGACCAAGGGCCGGCCGGCCGGCAGCACATTGGCGATCTCGGCTTCGCCGCAGAAGAAGGCAACAGGCATGCCGTGAATATTACCGGACGGTGATGTGGCCGGCGAATTGAAATCGGAATGTGCATCCAGCCAAAGGACAAAAAGCGGACGGCCGACTTCCGCTGCGTGGCGCGCCATGCCGGAAACGCTGCCCATGGACAGGCTGTGGTCACCCCCAAGGATCAGCGGAAAGCTGCCGGATGACGCGACATCATAGACCTTCTCCTCGAGCGAGCGGGTGAAGGCGCCAACGATCTTTAGATTGTGCGCCTTCGGATCCTCGGGCAGGTCTGCTGCGGGCACGGGGCGCAGGTCACCGCTGTCGGTAACGCGGTGGCCAAGCTCGATCAGCGTGCTCTCGATGCCAGCGATGCGCAGCGCCGTCGGTCCCATGCCGGCGCCGCGGCGGCCCGAGCCTTCTTCAAGGGGAACGCCGATCAATGTGATGGTGGTGGATTGCGTATTCATCGGCATTGCTCCGAGGGTTAGATGCTATCTGTCCGGCCATTATCGATTTTCTGCATGACAGCAAAAAGATGGAAAATTGTCGAAAATTGATGAGCTTTCGACAGATTGTTCAGTGCCATTTGCCAGAATGGTAGGCGCAGAAGTCCAGGTGAGTGCAATTTGCCCAGTGCGCTTCGCAACTATGGCTACGGCCGCCGCCCTGCAATCCTTTCAGGCCGTCGTGAACCCAGGCTGCCAAAGCCAGCGCCGATCAATCGCTTCACAAAGTTCGAATCCGACCTCTTGCCGTACGTCAGGCAATAGGGTTCCGAACTCAATATTCGCGCTCGTAGACGACACCGGCTTCGCCTGCGCCGTCCGATCCAGCCGCACCGCGCAGTTTTACGCCGCGCCCGACATCCAGATTGATGATCGCCTTGGTGTTGTTGGAGGCGCCCTGCTGGATCTCGATATAGGTACGCTTGTTGATGTATTTGCCGGCGCCGACCTGTGCCTGACCGTTCGCATCGGTCGAAATATCCAGATCGTCGACACCCAGGTGGCTGCGAAGTCCCTCAAACAGCGAGGTGGAGCGCCCGCCTGCGAGCTGGCTTGCGGCATCGGCCAGCTGGGCAATCTGCATGGCTGAGAGTTTCGACATGGACTGACCGAAGATCAGCTGTGCCAGAACCTCGTCCTGCGGTAAGGTTGGAGAGGAGGAAAAGCTGATCTGCGGATCGGTAGCGAGGCCACTTACGTTGACCGTAATGGTCGTGGAACCAGCCGTTGACGTCGCTTCCATATTAAGCGCGGGGGTCAGGTCGCCGCCGAACGTGATCTTGCTACTATCGGTGAAATTCAGCCGGCGGCTCAGGATACTCAAGCGGCCGCGACGCATGGTGAAGCCGCCGGATACGACCGGTTCCGCCGCCGTGCCGCGTACTGTGAGGCTGCCGCCGAGTTCAGCGTCGATGCCGCGGCCGCGCACGAAAATCTGCGAGGGAGCGTCGAGCTGCAGGTCGATGCCGAGCGTCGTCGACTTGCTTCTTGGCCCTTCCGGCTGCTGGTCCTTGAACTGGGCTTTAACGGCGGCCGAGGCGTTCTTGTGCTTGATATTGATCTCGGAGAGCGATGCCGGCAGCTTCTCGGGTACGGTGATCGACGCCTTGTTGATGCGCAGATTACCCGTCAGTACCGGCGCGGTCATGAGCGGACCCTTGACGGCGAGCGTGCCGTTGACGGTTGCCGCGACCAGCGTCCCGTCGACATAAGTGGCATCGTTGAACTTCACCTGGATGTCTGCCGGGAAGCCGCTGTCCGGGGCAATGCCGACCGTGCCGCTGCCCGAAATGCTGCCGCCGCTGGCCAGGTTCCCGCTCAGGCGGGAGATGACGGCCTGCTTTCCGTCCAGCGTCACGGCTATGGCGAGACCACTCAAGGTGAGGTTGCGGCGAACGTCGACGAGCTTGGCGCCGTCGGTGGAAATAGAGCCGGTGATGGCAGGCGATGCGGTTGTACCGCCGATCTGCATGTCGATCCTTGCGGTACCCGTCATGACCAAGCCCTGCGCGGCAAGCTGGCCGGCAAGTGCATCGAACGGCAGATTGCCGGAAAACTTCAGCGCCATCGCTTTGCTGCCGGCGATGGCGACCGTGCCGCCGCCGTTAAGCGCCAGTCCGCTTTGTCCGGTCAGATTGGTATTGATGGTGACGACATTGTCGGCGAACTTGCCATCCGCCTTGATGCCCAGCGGCGCGAGGCCCGCCGATTTCGTCTGGCTGGTGGCCGCTCCGGACCAGTTGGTCTGGAACGTTACGATGGGTGACGTCGCCTTGCCGGTGACCGATGCGGTGCCCGAAATGACACCTTCGGCGGCAAGCGTCGGCGCAAAGGCATTGGCAAGGCTTGCCGGCAGATTGGCGATCTTGGCGTCGATGTTCAGCATCTGTCCGGCCTTGCCGTCGACAGTGACGGAGCCGCCGCCGGCCTGAAGCGTCAGCCCGTTCAGCGAGACGATACCATCCTTGATGACGATCTTTGTGGGAGCTGCGAGCTTGACCGGGATCGTGCGCGGTGCGCCGGCGAAAGCGTCGAGGTTCACAGTCGTCTGGCCGCCAGCCGTCTCGACGCTGCCGCGCGTCATCAGCGGCGCATTGTCATAGTTCGACTTCAGATCGAAGTTGGTGCGGCTGCCCTGCTGGGTGAAGGTCAATCCCAGGTCTGCGATGCGGTTGGCGCCGGAAGCGATGGCATCGGCGCGGATGCTGCCATTGGCCGAAAATGCCTTGAGATCATCGACGGTGAGCGCCACTGCCGGCTTGTTGATGACTAGATCGTCGCGGCGGATGCCGCTGCCGCTGGCATCGATCTTCAGTCCAATCTTGCCATTCGCGCTCGAAATATCAAGCGAGCCCTTGAGGTCACCTTCAGCCTTTTGCCCGGCAAGGGCGGCGAGGAGGCCGAGATCGGGAAGGTTGAACGTCATGGTCCCCGATGGTTCGAAGCTCGGCGAAAGGTCCAGCTTGCCCTGCAGCTTGTTCGTACCGATTTCGGCTGCCAGGGACGGTATGCTCGTGCGGCCGTCCTTGGAGATGGCGTCTGCCGTGATATGGATCGGCTTGCCGTCGATTGCGCCGCTTGCCTGAATATTGGCCTGCGGAGCCTTGGGATCCGCCGTTCCCGTCACTCCGAGGTCGAGCGTATCCAGCAGCCGTCCCGCCAGTTTGACGTTGACGGCTTTGAGCTTGGCGTCGATGCCGAGGGCGCTTAGCGGCCCCTTGGCCTTGAGGGCGATGTCGGCTTGCCCCTGCGCATTCGGAACGAGCTTGGAAAGATCGAGCAGCTTGCCCGATAGATCCGATGTCAGCGATTGCTCGTTGAGCGCTACGTTGCCGCGAATCTCGGCAACATTGGATTTTATCGCCAGATTGGAGACGCTGAACTTGGTCGGCACGGTGCCGCCGACTTGGCCCTCCAGAGCAATCGTTCCCTCGAACTTGTTCGATATGCCATCCGGCAGCACGCCGGGCAGGGCGAACAGTTTGAAATTGCCCGTCAGCGCCTTCGTTGACAGCGTGTACTTGCCGTTGAGCGTGCCGCCGATGCTGGCGCTTTCCAGCGTCGTGTTGTTGAAGCCGATCGTGTCCGGCGAGAGCTGCAGAGGCGCGGTCAGGGCGATCGGCGCGCGGATCAGCCGGTTAAGATCGGCGCTGACGAAGGCCGTCTGTCCGACGACGAGTTTCAGCTGCAACGGACCCGACATGGTTGTGAGATTGAAGGCGTCGCTCCTAGCGCTCAGATTCACCTGGCCAACCTGGCCCTGTGGCGTGCTGGCGCTCTCGATAGCTGCCTTGGCCTCGATTTTCACCGATTGCGCCGCGCCCGTCAGTGCGACGTCGACGCGCGAAATCAGGGCGCGAACCTCTCCGCCGTCCATCGGCCAACGAAAATCGACGGGGCCGGAGGTGCCGATGAGGTTGGCGTTGAGGCTGTTGTTGCCCGCAGGGTCGAGCGTACCCGATGCGGCGACAACGACGCTGCCAGTCGCAAGGTTGCCTGTCTGGATATCGATCTTGCCCTTGCCGTCAAAGGTCGCTGAAAGATCGATATTCGTCTGGCCGGCAAAAAGCGGGCGCATGGTGGGAGGCAAAAGCGTGTCGACATTGCCGCCGCCCTTGACGTCGATGTGATGGAGGCCATCGGCGGAAAGGCTGTGGTGGCCGTTGATGGCGACCGTCGGCTTGCCGTCGAGGGCTGCCTGCAGCTTACCGGCCCAATTGGACAGCGGGCCTTCGCCCGAGACGTCGATGCTGACGGCGGGGCCACCCGGCAGATGCAGGAGGTTCGCCAGCATGCCGTCCCGCGGTTCGGAAATCAGTGTCTTCAGCTTCAGCTGGTTTTCGGCTGGGGCGAAAGCAATGTCGGCGCTCAGCTTGGCATTGGGCACGTCCTGCCTGGAGGCATTGAGCGTCAGACCCATGCTGCCGCTGTTTGCCTTCACGCTGCCGTCGGCGGCCAGAATGAAGTCCTGTCCGGCAACGGCCTGTCCGATGCGAAGATCGGGTAGGGCGATCCTGCCGATATCGATGGCGATGGGCAGGGAGAAGCCGCCGCTGCTTGCCGTCTGCGTTTGCTGTGCCGGAGCGACCGTCGCGACTGGCAAGCGCTGGAAATCGATCACATCGGCGGCGACGCGATCGGCATGGAATGTGCCGGTCAACAGCGATAGCGGCGACCAGTCGATTGCGAGATTCTGCACTTTGGCAAAAACGCCCTTCGTGTCGGCGACCGTGATCGAACCGACCTTCAGGTTACCGCTGAGCAGGCCTGATGGGGCCGCAATGGTAATGGTGTGGTCCGGTGTCGAGGCGAGCTTGGCCACCTGGTCGACGGCATAATTCGTGGCCGAAGGCACCATGCCGACGACGAGCATCGCTGCGATCACGAGCAAAAGGATCGCCCCGACCGCATAGGCGATCCAGCGTACCAATCTCCCGAGGATTCGAATCAATATGCTCATGAAGGCAACAATAGTCCCAATTTTGTAACCGCGTGCTGAAACGTCTGCGACAACTATACGTTTCGTCAGAAGGCCTGGCCGATACCGGCGTAGATACCATAGGCGGTGCCGTTGTTGTACTTGTTCAGCGGAACGGCGACATCAAGCCTGATCGGACCGAATGGCGTAGCGTAGCGCAGGCCGACGCCGGCGCCAATGCGCAGATCGGAAAAGTCTGGAAATGCCGTATCGGTGACGCTGCCCGCGTCGACGAAAGGCACGACGCCGATCGAATCGGTGATCTTTACGCGGGCTTCGAAGGATGCCGTCACATAGGAGCGGCCGCCGAGCGCATCGCCATTGGAGTTGTAGGGCGTGATCTCCTGATAGCCGTAGCCGCGCACCGAGCCGCCTCCGCCCGCATAGAAGCGCCGCGTTGCAGGGATATCCTCGATGCCGTTTGCGCCGATTAGCGAGCCGGCGGCGAGCTTGCCGGCGAAGACGACATTGTTGTTGGCGCCGATGCCCTTGTAGCCGGTGATCGAGCCTTCGAAGGAGCTGAATACCGAGCCGCCCATCGCTTCATAGCTCGGCTTGGCGCTGATCGAAGCGCGATAGCCCTCCGTCGGGTCCAGCTTGTTGTCGCGCGTGTCTCTGACATATTCGAGCGGGATCGCGACCGTCAGATACTTGTGCTTGCCGAACGCGTTGGTCGTATCCGCTTCGTAGCTGACCTCACCGCCGGCGGAGACGGTATCCTGGTCGTTGATATCATAGGCAAGACTGCCGCTCCCGGTCACGAGATTGGCGTCGTAGGCGTCCGGATGCAGCGTCTGCATCTTAAGCGATGCAGTAAAGGTCGCCGAAGGATAGAAGGTTGCCGGTCGGACATAGGTAAGGCCGGCCGAGTAATCGAGCTGGCCGAAGTCCGTGGTCTCGCCGATGCGGGAAACGGCCCCTTCGATGCGCAGGGAATCCGCGCGGCCGGTCAGGTTGCGATGTCCCCAGTAGCCCTGCAGACCGAAGCCATCGATGGTGGAATATTGTGCTCCGACACCGAAGAAGCGCTGCTTGCCTTCGGATACCTCGATGGTCGTTGGGATGCTGCCATCCGGCGCCAGCTTGTCGGCTTCGCGGATGGTGACGCTGGAAAAGACGCCGAGCTTGCGGAGGCGATCCGAAGCCTTCTTCAATTCATCCGGTGAGTAGGGCTTGCCCTCGTTGATGCGGGCATAGCGCTTGATGAAATCCGGATCGACCGATTTCTGGCCGGTTACGCCGACATTGCCGAATGGAGCCACAGGGCCGCTCTCCACCTTCAGCGAGACGTCGACGGTGTTGCTGGCGTGGTCGGCGATGACATCGCGCTTATCGAGTCTGGCGAGCGGATGCCCTTCCTTCTTGAAATCGGCAACCATCTTGTCGCCGGCCTTCAAAATGGTCAGAGAGCCTGCGTCGCCACCGCGCACGAGGCCATAATTTGCTGGATCCAATCTGCCGGCATCACCCAGCAGATGGATATTGCCGAGCTTGAACAGCGGGCCGGGATCGACGCTTATGGCAACGACGACGGGTTTGGACCGGCCGAAGGTGGGCGTCGGCGGCAATGCATCGAGCGGCGTGCCGTTGATGGTGATCGTAACGACCGCGCCATAGCGCGCTTTTTCATAGAGAGCGGCAATGAGCCGGTCGCGATCGTCGCGTGCCTTCACGACGACGCCGAGGTCGCCGGATACGGCTTTGTCCTTGTTCGCGATCAGCATCGACGTGTCGCTGAGCGCGCTCTTCAGGTCCTTGTCGAGGTTATCCGACTTGAAGTCGACCGTGTAGTGGACGGGATCGGACACCTGATCTGCAGTGTTGTCGTCCTCACCCCAGAGCTTGATGCCGAAGAGCTTGAAAGCGAAGGCATTGCCGGCCCAAACCGGGCCGAGCGCAAGCGCTGCCGCAACCGCCACAACGGTTCCTGCCTGCCGATACGCAATACTCTTCTTCGGTTCAGTTCTTTTATGCATACGCCGCTTTACGGTTACATGAGAACTTACTCAGCTCGACGTTTCCCCCAGGTTAACGCGCGGCCACCATAGAGGCAAAAGTCCCTCAGGTGTACCGTTTTGGAGTCAAAAACCTCGAAAAGATGACCTCAAAGGGCAGGAACACACGGTACCCGATGCAGTTTGCGCTTATTAGGAGCGCCGGAAAGGCTGCATGCAGGGCGTGTCACGGCCGGGGGGCTCGGCAGAAATAAAAAGTCCCGGACTTGCGGTCCGGGACGTCGATACCTGCTGGATCGGGGATCGATCAGTAGCCGCCGTAGCCACCACCATATCCGCCACCATATCCGCCGCGATAGCCGCCACGCGGGCAATCGTCGATGTAGCGACGGCCATAACGGTCGCGGTAGTAGCACTGGCCAGGCTGTTCCTGCACGCTGCCGATGAGGGCGCCGGAGACGCCGCCGATCGCTGCGCCAACCGCTGCGCCGCGCACGTTGCCGGTGACTGCACCGCCGATGATCGCACCGGATGCCGCACCGATACCTGCGCCCTGTTCGGTCGGCGTGCAGCTTGCGATAGACAAGCCGACCAATGCGAGCATTAGAATCTTCTTCATTTATTCTCTCCAACGTTAGTTACGCCGAACCCGGCAACGTCGTCCCCATTCTTCAGCTCCACCAGGATGGGCTGTCTTTTCAGTCCTGCAACTACGAAAAAATATCGTGCAAAATATGATTGTCCATTGGGACTGAATAGTTTTTTTGCTTCTGGTTAAAGTTGGCCTCGTATTCGAACAATAAAACAATCGATGCGGCATAGAAAATCGGCCGCTGCGCTAAAGTAGAGGTTGATTGGACTACAAAAAAGTCAAATGATGCCTTCTGCCTCTGGAGGAGAGGCGAGGAGGAAAATATGGCAAAAGTGACTTTGACGGTGAACGGCCGTGCGGTCAGCGGTGAGTGCGAGGATCGCACGCTGCTTGTCCATTTCATCAGGGAAAAGCTTGGCCTGACCGGAACGCATGTCGGCTGCGACACGAGCCAGTGCGGCGCCTGCGTCATTCACATGGACGGCAAGTCGGTGAAGAGCTGTTCCATCCTGGCCGTACAGGCTTCCGGCTCCAAGATCACAACCATCGAGGGTCTGGCCGCCAATGGCGAGCTGCATCCGGTTCAGGCTGCCTTCAAGGAGCATCATGGCCTGCAATGCGGCTTCTGTACGCCGGGCATGGTGATGACAGCGGTCGACATGATCAATCGTCATGGCGGCAAGCTGGACGAAAAGATCGTGCGCAGCGAGCTGGAAGGCAATATCTGTCGATGCACCGGCTATCACAATATCGTCCAGGCGGTCCTGTCCGCCAATGCTGAAATGCACGCCGCCAATCAAGCGGCGGAATAAAGTTTCACCGAGACCGTCTGGCGAAGCGCCTGGACCGTGATCTTGGCGAATTGCCGGGCCCGGAACCCCAATGGAGGATGTGATGGGCGTTGAAGGCATTGGCGCGCGCGTGGCGCGCAAGGAAGACAAGCGATTTCTGACGGGCAAGGGGCGCTATACCGACGACATGGTAACGCCGGGCATGAAATATGCCTATTTCGTCCGCAGCCCGCATGCGCATGCGAAGATAAAGGGTATCGATATTTCTGCAGCTATGGCGATGCCAGGCGTGATCGGTGTGCTTGAAGGCAAGCAACTGCTCGCCGATGGCATCGGCAATCTGATCTGCGGCTGGATGATCCATTCCAAGGACGGCTCGCCGATGAAGATGGGCGCCTGGCGCCCCCTGGCGGTCGACACCGTCCGCTATGTCGGCGATGCCGTTGCCATTGTTGTGGCTGATAGTCTCGGCGAGGCGCGTGATGCGGCAGAGGCCGTTGCGGTCGATTATGAGGAGCTGCCGGCCGTCGTCGAGGCGGTGGATGCGCTGAAAGCCGGTGCGCCGCAGATCCATCCGGAGTCGTCGGACAATTTGATCTTCGACTGGGAGCTTGGCGATGCGGCGGCGACCGACAAGGCGATTGCCGCGGCGGCGCATGTCACCGAGATCGAGATCCACAACAACCGTCTCTCGCCGAATGCCATGGAGCCGCGCGCGACGCTCGGCATCTATGATGCGGCTGAAGACCACTATACCTGCTACACGACCAGCCAGAACCCACATGTGGCTCGGCTTGTCATGAGCGCCTTCTACAATGTCGCGCCGGAAAACAAGCTGCGTGTCATCGCGCCGGATGTCGGCGGCGGCTTCGGTTCGAAGATCTACATCTACCCGGAAGAAATCGTGTGCCTCTGGGCGTCGAAGAAGACCGGCGTGCCGGTCAAATGGACCGCCGACCGCACGGAAGCTTTCCTGACCGATGCGCATGGCCGCGACCATGTCTCCAAGATCAAGATGGCGTTCGATGCGCAAAACCGCATGACCGCGCTGAAGGTGGATACGATCGCCAATCTCGGCGCCTATATGTCGCTCTTTTCCTCGGCGGTGCCGACCTATCTCTATGCGACGCTGCTGTCGGGCCAGTACGCCATTCCGGCGATCCACGCCAATGTCCGAACGGTCTATACCAATACCGTGCCGGTCGATGCCTATCGCGGGGCAGGGCGTCCGGAGGCGACCTATCTCCTCGAACGCACGGTGGAAACGGCGGCGCGCGAGCTCGGCGTATCGCCGGCGGAGTTGAGACGGATCAACTTCATTCGGTCCTTCCCATACCAGACGCCCGTGATCATGAACTACGACGCGGGTGACTATGAAGCTTCGCTCAACGCCGCCATGCAACAGGCGGATTGGAACGGCTTCCCCGCGCGTAAAGCCGAGGCCGCCGCCCGCGGTATGAAACGCGGCATCGGCATGAGCTGCTATATCGAGGCATGCGGCATCGCGCCGTCGCAGGCAGTGGGTTCGCTCGGTGCCGGCGTCGGCCTGTGGGAATCGGCCGAGGTGCGGGTGAATGCCGTCGGAACGGTGGAGGTGCTCACCGGTTCGCACAGCCATGGCCAGGGGCATGAAACCACCTTTGCGCAGCTGGTCGCAGACCGGCTCGGCGTGCCGATCGACAGCATTTCGATCGTCCACGGCGATACCGACAAGGTGCAGATGGGCATGGGCACCTATGGCTCCCGTTCGGGTGCTGTTGGCATGTCCGCCGTGGTCAAGGCGCTCGACAAGGTGGAGGCGAAGGCAAAGAAGATCGCGGCGCATCTGATGGAAGCCGACGAAAGCGATATCGTCATCGAGAACGGCGAGGTGAAGGTGGCTGGCACCGACAAGGCGCTGCCATGGTTCCAGGTGGCGCTCGCCTCCTACACCGCGCACAACCTGCCCGCCGGCATGGAGCCGGGCCTGAAGGAAACCGCCTTCTACGATCCGGCGAACTTCACCTTCCCTGCCGGCTGCTACATCTGTGAGGTCGAGGTGGATCCGGAGACGGGCAAGACCGAGATCGTCCAGTTCGTCGCAGCCGATGACTTCGGCAACATCATCAACCCGATGATTGTCGAAGGGCAGGTGCACGGCGGCATCGCGCAGGGCATCGGCCAGGCACTCCTGGAAGGCGTGCATTACGACGAGAGCGGCCAACTTCTGACCGCGAGCTTCATGGATTATACCATGCCGCGCGCCGACGACCTGCCGTCCTTCAAGCTCTCGCATCAGAACACGCCTTGCCCGAGCAATCCGCTCGGGATCAAGGGATGCGGCGAGGCCGGTGCCATCGGCTCGCCGCCGGCGCTGATGAACGCCATCACCGACGCCATCGGCAACAATGCACTGACGATGCCTGCCACGCCGCTCAAGGTGTGGGAAGCGGCGCAGGCCACAGCCTGAGAAGAGAGGAGGAGAAGACAATGTACGCAACCAACTACCATCGCGCCTCCTCGGTCGACGAAGCCGTGAAGCTTCTTTCGAACGCAGACGAGGGCAAATATGTCTCTGGTGGCATGACACTGATTGCCACCATGAAGCAGCGTCTGGCCTCGCCGGGCGATCTCGTCGATCTCAGGCACATTCCCTCGCTTAAGGGGATTCGCGTCGACGGGCGCAGGGTCACCATCGGGGCTGCGACGACCCATGCGGAAGTCGCCTCCTCGGCGGCGATCCGTGCGGTTTGCCCGGCGCTGTGCGACCTTGCAGGCATGATCGGCGATCCGCACGTCCGGCATATGGGCACCATCGGTGGCTCCGTCGCCAACAACGATCCGGCCGCAGATTATCCGTCCGCGATGCTGGCGCTCAACGCCACCATCATCACCGACCGGCGCCAGATCGCGGCCGATGACTTTTTCCGGGGCCTGTTCGAAACAGCATTGGACGGCGCCGAACTCATCACCTCCATTGCCTTCGATGCACCGGAGAAAGCGGGCTATGCCAAGTTTCCCAACCCGGCATCGCGCTATGCGATGACGGGGGTCTTCGTCGCCAAGGGGGCTGGCGGCGTGCGCGTCGCCGTGACCGGCGCGGGCGCCGACGGCGTGTTCCGTCAGGGCGATATGGAGCAGGCGCTTGCGGTCAATTGGTCGCCGAATGCCGTTGCCGCTATAAAGGTGGATGCATCGACGTTGCTGTCCGATTTGCATGCAACGGCAGAGTATCGCGCCAATTTGATCAAGGTCATGGCGAAGCGCGCTCTGGCCGCGGCATAGATTCGCCACGAACAAACCCGGAGCGGTGGGTTTACCCTCCGCTCCGGAAAGAGTGTTTCCAGCATGGTTTCGATTGTCAAATTGACGTGAATCACTATTCTTGTCTGGAATTGTTCAAAATCAGGGGCCATTTGCCGCAGCGGGCGCGAAAGCAATGCGGAGGGGTTGACGGGCGAACCGGCATTATCGAAAACGGTCGCACGGTACTGGAGCAGATGATGGATTTCGAAGCATTTTTTAAGGGTGAGCTGGAAGGTCTTCACAATGAGGGCCGCTACCGGATCTTCGCGGATCTCGAACGCCGCAGTGGCAATTTTCCTCGTGCTATCAGGCATACTCCAAATGGCCCGCAGGAAGTGACCGTCTGGTGCTCCAACGACTATCTTGGCATGGGCCAGCATCCAAAAGTGATCGAGGCGATGAAGCAGGCGATCGATCACTGTGGCGCGGGTGCGGGAGGCACCCGGAATATTTCTGGCACCAACCACTACCATGTTCTGCTCGAACAGGAGCTCGCCGATCTGCACGGCAAGGAATCCGCGCTGATCTTCACCTCGGGCTACATCTCCAACTGGGCGACGCTCGGCACGCTTGGCTCGCGCATTCCCGGCCTGATCATCTTCTCGGATGCGCTGAACCACGCATCGATGATCGAAGGCATTCGCTATGCGAAGTGCGACAAGGTCATCTGGAAGCATAACGACCTGCACGATCTCGAAGCCAAGCTGAAGGCCGCCGACCCGAAGGCGCCGAAGCTGATCGCTTTTGAATCCGTCTATTCCATGGATGGCGATATCGCGCCCATCAAGGAAATCTGCGATCTTGCCGACAAGTATGGCGCGATGACCTATCTCGACGAAGTGCATGCCGTCGGCATGTACGGCCCGCGCGGCGGCGGCATTGCCGAGCGCGAGGGACTGATGGATCGCCTGACCGTCATCGAAGGCACGCTCGGCAAGGCATTCGGCGTCATGGGTGGCTATATCGCCGCGTCCACCGCGCTCTGTGATTTCATCCGCTCGTTTGCGTCGGGCTTCATCTTCACGACATCGCTGCCTCCGGCGCTTGCCGCGGGCGCCGTTGCCTCGATCCAGCACCTGAAGGTCAGCCAGTTCGAACGCCTGCGTCATCAGGATCGTGTGCGCAAGCTGCGCGCTCAGCTCGATGTTGCCGGCATTCCGCATATGCCCAACCCGAGCCATGTCGTGCCTGTGATGGTTGGCGATGCGGCCAAGTGCAAGTGGATTTCGGATCTGCTGCTCGACGCCGGCGTCTATGTCCAGCCGATCAACTATCCCACAGTTCCGAAGAAGACCGAACGTCTGCGTATCACGCCGACGCCGCTGCATTCGGATGGCGATATCGAGCAGTTGGTCGGCGCGCTGCATGCGCTCTGGTCGCGCTGTGCGTTGGCAAGGGCGGTCGCGTAAGCGACGGCTTTCCCAGCGCTGTGACTGGATCGCCAGTTGCGGCTTCTGACAAAAATGAGATGATTTCATTGCGGAAATGTCGGCTGGCGCCCATTTCCGCAATGATTTTTTGGGCCATAGCGATCAGACGCGGCTTCCCAGGGCTAGGCGGCAGGCAAGGCCGGCAAAGACCGTAGCCAGCAGATATTGCGGCAGCTTCGGAACGCGTTTGATGGCCGAGAGCCGGCCTCGAATGTGGCTGCCGAGCATGATGACGGAACCATTCACTAGAAAACCGATCCCGTTCAAGATGGTGGCGAGCAGCGCCATCTGGACAATCATCGACCCGCCGTTCGGATCGACGAATTGCGGAAACAGCGCGAGCACGAATAAGGCCATCTTCGGGTTGAGAATATTGGTCGCAAGGCCCTCGATGAAGATGCGTCTGCCCGAAAGACGTTTCAGCTCGGCCGAGGGTGCGAAGGCTGAGCCCTGCGAGCGCAGTGTCTTGACCGCGAGATAAAGCAGATAGGCGCAGCCGGCCCATCGGACAATCTCGTAGGCAATGGGCACTGTCAGGAACAGCCGCGACAGGCCGAGCGCTGCGGCCATGGCGTGACAATAGGTGCCGAGCGCAATACCGGCATAGGTGAGAAAGCCGGCGGAATGGCCCTGGCTGACGCTGCGCGAGGCGATTAGAAGCATATCCGGACCGGGCGTGGCTGTCAGAACCAGCGCGGCGGCGGCGAAAAGAACGAGTGTGGAGAAGTCCGGCATCTTGATTCCCTTGAAAGTGAGGCCGGAATTCCTCTCTAGCATCATCCTCGGGATTGGCAACACCGGAAGTAAATTGGTAATTTTTCACTTACCTATCGACGCACGCCAAGGGCGACGACGATCGCGTCCAGTGGCACCATTATCCGAGAGGTAATAATGATCAGGATGCTTGCCAGGCCTCTAGCTGGGCAAGGGTGGCGGTCGCACCGCCGCAGGCGATCATCAGTACGCGCTCGAAGCGGGCCAGCCGATCTGCATGGGTATAGCCAACGGCCAATGCAGCGCCGCAAGCCGGCTCCACCAGAACGCGATGATCGTCGAGGAAACGCATGCAGGCATCGACAGCTGCGCGGTCATCGACGACCACGCAATCGACTGGCCTGCTTTGCGTAATCTCAAACGCGCGTTCGGCGACTTTTCGCGCGCCAAGCGATGTGGCGATGCTGGTAATGGCAGGCAGTTCCACCGGCTTGCTGGCCTTTACTGCGGCCGCGAGCGAGGCGGCGCCCGCCGTTTCTGCGGCGATGATCGAAACATGCTGAAGGCCGTTGCGATCAAGCCCTTCCGAAACGCCGGCCAACAGCCCGCCGCCGCCGACCGAGAGAATGACCGCATCGAACTGCACCCCGGAGCGGACGATCTCGTCGATCATCGTTGCGTGGCCCGTCCAGAGGAGCGGGTCATCGAAGGGATGGATGAAGGCCGTTTCGGCATCGAGCGCCTGCAACGCGCGCTCATTTGCTTCCTGCCAGGATGCGCCATGCACAAAGACCTCGGCGCCTTCCTGGCGGATCAGCGACTTTGCTCGATCCGATGTGGTCTCGGGAACGAAAACCGAGACCGGGATCGAAAGGCGTCGACCGGCATAGGCGACGGCGATGCCGGCATTGCCGCCGGAAGAGGAGACGAAGCGTCGCTTGCCGTTTCTGGCATGATGCTCGCAGGCGGCACCTATGCCGCGGATCTTGAAGGAGCCGGGCGGTTGGAGCGCGTCCATCTTCAACCAGACGGAGCGGCCCGATGCCTGGCTGAGCGGGCAGGATTCGATGAGCGGAGTTTCGAGGTGAAGTGCCATGGACTGATCTGCCCCCGTGGGCGCTGTTGGCAATAGAGAGACGTGCAAGGTCGAGGGTCCGAAGCCGACGGAGCAATCGGAAAGATCGTGGTGTGCTTCAGGCCACCTTTTCCCTCCGGGCGACAAGTGCGGCTGCGCGGCCGCGCGCTTCCTCGTCTGCGGCAAAGACCGCATCCATCGTCTCGGCGCCGCCGGTAGCGATCATCTCGTCCATGACGGCCTCGGCGATGTCAGCCATCTCAAGGAAGCCGATGCGACCGTCGACGAAGGCGTGAAAGGCGATTTCCTCGGCCGCATTCATGATCGCGCCCTGCAGGCCGCCGCGCTCCAGCGCGGTGCGGGCGAGGCGCAGTGCGGGGAAGCGAACTTCGTCCGGTGCTTCGAAATCCAGCCGCGCGAGTTTCGCAAAATCCAGCCGCTCGACGCTGAGCTTCGCGCGGGCAGGATAGGTGAGCGCATAACCGATGGCCGTGCGCATGTCGGGACAGCCGAGCTGTGCCAGTACCGAGCCATCCGTATAGCCGACCATGGAATGGATGACCGATTGCGGATGCACCACGACTTCGATCTGGTCGGGCCGCACGTTGAACAGGTGCTTGGCCTCGATCATCTCCAGCGCCTTGTTGAACATCGAGGCGCTGCCGATTGAGATCTTGAAGCCCATCGACCAATTGGGATGGGCGCGGGCGACCGCTGGCGTGACATTGGCCATCTGCTCGCGCGTCCAGGTGCGGAAGGGACCGCCCGACGCGGTGATGATGATGCGCTCGACCGCGTGCTGTTGATCGTCTTCCAGTGCCTGGAAGATGGCGCTGTGTTCGCTGTCGACCGGGATAAGCCGTCCGCCGCCTTCCGACACGGCGCGGACGAAAAGATCGCCGGCGGAGACGAGGCATTCCTTGTTGGCGAGCGCAATATCGGCGCCGCGGTGGGCAGCCGCCAGTGTCGGTGCCAGGCCGGCCGTGCCGATGATGGCTGCCATCACCCAGTCCGACTGCATGGACGCCGCTTCGATCAGCGCATTCTTGCCGGCGCCGACGGCGATGCCGCTGCCGGCAAGCGCATCCTTCAGCTGCTGATAGCGGTCCTCATTGGCGGTGACGGCGAAAGCGGCGCCACAGGCCTTTGCCTGTTGCGCCAGAAGTTCGATATTGTCATGCCCGGTGATTGCGGCGATGTCGAAGGCATCGCGGCCGCCCAGTTGGGCAACGACATCAAGCGTATTCTGGCCGATGGAGCCGGTCGAACCCAATATCGTCAGGCGACGCTTCGACTTACTATCGGTGGTCATTCGGGTATCCGCGTGTTGCTGTCATCTTCCAAGGCTCTACAGGGGAACGCGGGTAGCGGCAAGTATGCCGCAATGCAACTTCGCGCCGCCGGCAATGCCCGCTTAAGGCGAAACTACTGATTTGATGATATTTTTCGCCTGTTGCCGAACCAAATGCCCGGTGTCGCGTTTCCCGTCTACTTGTCTGCGGAGGGTAATGTATGGTTTTCAAGGCGGCGACATTCCATGGCGTGGAGCTTTATCTGGAAAGCGAGCATTCGAGGCGTTCGGAACTGGAATCCACGGTTGCCAACGCGCTGGCGGTTGCCGGCGGTATCGATGCCTCCGATGTCAGGGTGACGGCCACAGGCCAGGAAATCCGTCTCGACGGCATGGTCGCCACCCCGCAGGAGGTGAAGAGGGCAACCGCAGTGGCCGAGTCGATCCCAGGGGTCAGGCTGGTGAGAAACAGGATTGCCGTCGGGTGATCTGTTGGCTTTTCAGGCCATATTCATCCTGAGGCCGCTACCAAGTCTTGACCTAGGTAGTTTGGGGGCAAACGCATGAGAATGTTGACGATTGCCGTCGCATTGACGAGTATTCTTTCCGCTGCAACGGGCGCATTTGCTCAGGATAATCCCACTACATTCCGCGAAATCACCGGCAACCCTGCGGCAGCCGCAGCCTTCAAGGCCATGGCGGAAGGTCATCGGTTGCCGGACTGGATCCACGGGAAGACCGTGGAATCTCCCGGTCACGAGATCATGTTCGACGGAGCGAAGTTTTACGTGATGAGTGCCTGCAAGCAGCACGATTGCGGCTCGGAGCGCATCGCCGTCATGTACGATCCCGGCAAGGAGATCATGTATGGGCTCCTGTCCTCCGTCGACCAGCAAACCGTGTCCGAAAAGCTGACATGGCTGAACATCGGACTGGGCAGTGAAGCGATCGACGGCAGGACCATTCTCTATGCGGCGCTGACCGGCAGCCTGGAGAACCATCCGGATGCGTTTGATTACAAGTGAGTTGGCAGGTCGAAAAATAGCTTCGACACGGCTGGAGAATCCGATGCGTGGGTGCCTATCCGGCAAAGCACGCCTCCCGCTTTCTCGATAACGCGTTTCGAGGCGAGGTTATCTTCATTGCAGACGATGCTGATATTCGTAAAGCCGACCTCCATTGCGATCGGCAACAGAAGCCGAAGTGCTTGCGTCGCATAGCCTCGGCCTTGCTTCCAAGGAACGACCGAATAGCCCACATGGCCCGGCACGTGCAGGGGCAGTTGGGTCGTTCCAGCCAAATAACGCAATGTGATGTAGCCGCAGAAACTCCTGTCCCAGATCCAGAATGGGCGGGTGACAAAGTATTGCGGTTCTCGATTCAATACCGTTGTGGCGACGACTTCACCCGATGTCGTCCGTGCGAGGAAAGCTGATCTGTCTCTCCTAAGCGTTACCAGTTCAGCTTCGATAAATGATCTGTCATGCTGGCGCCGGGGATCGGGCGACCATCCGCGCATGAGCGCCTGTTCGAAACCCTGCAAATTGAGCAGGCTTGGTTCAACAAGAGCCAAATCGTGTATGTGCGTTGAAGTCCGATATTCTTTCAATCTCGACCACGCGACCATCATTCAGGCTGAAAAATGGTGATCTCGACGCGATTCGAACGCGTGACCCTCAGATTAGGAATCTGATGCTCTATCCTGCTGAGCTACGAGACCACTCGGGATGATCCATACAAAAGCAAAGGCCCGAAGCCAAGCCCTTTTACGTCCTCGGGACAATTCGCTTTTGCGGTGCCGTGCACCCTTATGGGGCGCGCGGCGAATGGCAAAGCCGCCTCAGGCGTTGAGGCGCTGTTCGGCGAGGCGTACCCAGTAGGAAATGCCGTGGGCGATGGCTTCGTCGTTGAAGTCGTAGGCCGGGTTGTGCAGGCCTGCCGTGTCGCCGTTGCCGACGAAGATGAAGGCGCCGGGGCGGGCGAGCAGCATGTAGGAAAAATCCTCGCCGCCCATCATCGGGTCGATATCGGCGATGACATTCCCGGTGCCGGCAATTTCCTCGGCGACGGTGATCGCATGATCGGTCTCGTCGGCATGGTTGAAGGTGACCGGGTAGTTGCGTTGGAACTCGATCTCGACTTCGGCGCCATGGCTTGCGGCGATGCCGGAAACAATCTGCTTGAAGCGCTGTTCGGCGAGATCGCGCATTTCCGGATCGAGCGTGCGAACGGTCCCGGCAAAGCTCGCCTCGCTCGGAATGACGTTCTGCGCATGGCCGGCGTTGAACATCGTCACGGAGACGACCACTGATTTCAGCGGATTGGCGCTGCGTGAGGCGATGAGCTGCAGGTTGGAGATGATCTGCGTGCCGATGGCGATCGGATCGATCGTCCGGTGCGGCATGGCTGCGTGACCGCCCACGCCCTTGATGGAAACGGTGAATTCGTCCGTCGCCGCCATGATCGCGCCCTTGCGGATGGCGAAATGGCCGACCGGCAGGCCCGGCATGTTGTGCATGCCGTAGACTTCGGAGATTGCGAAGCGCTCCATCATGCCGTCCTTGACCATGGCGTCGCCACCGGCGCCGCCTTCTTCGGCAGGCTGGAAGATGACGGCGATATTGCCGTTGAAGTTGCGGTTCTCGGCGAGATATTTCGCAGCGCCTAGCAGCATGGCGGTATGGCCGTCATGGCCGCAGGCATGCATCTTGCCCGGTGTTTCGGAGGCCCAGGGCTTGCCTGATATCTCGGTGAGCGGGAGAGCATCCATATCGGCGCGCAGGCCAACCGTGCGCCCTTCGCCCTTGCCGCGGATCAGGCCGACGACGCCGGTGCGGCCAATGCCGGTCACCACCTCGTCGACTCCGAAGGAGCGGAGCTTTTCAGCGACGAAGGCGGCGGTGTTTTCAACCGCATAAAGAAGCTCCGGCCGCGTGTGGATGTAGCGGCGCCACTCGGTTACTTCGCCCTGGAGTTCTGCGGCTCTGTTCAAGATCGGCATGCTGATTTTCCTGCTGCTCAATATCAATTCTGGTTCAACTTGCAGGCCCGTCGGACAGCCTCTGCCAGTTTGTCGCGGCCTGTGCCGCATGCCACCGGCAAATAAGTCGTCAATCGCCTTTGCCTTCTCCTAGCCATATAGGTTAAATAGACGAAGCTTTCGAGAAAATTCCGGACTTCTGAAGGATAGATCGTGCCGACGAAGCAGAATCGTTTGTATGCCGCCCTGCGGCTTGTCCCTGTGGCCGCAGCAGCATCCATGCTTTTCGTGTCGACCGCACAGACGGCCGGAGCCAATCCGCATATTCTCGTTGATGTCAGCACTGGCCGCGTTCTCGATCAGCAGGAGGCGTTTCGCCGCTGGTATCCTGCTTCGCTTACGAAATTGATGACGAGCTACGTCACTTTCCGGGCCCTCCAGTCCGGCCAGATCAAGCTCGACACGCCAGTCGTCATGTCGAAGCTCTCGGCCTCGCAGCCGCCGGCCAAGATGTACTTCAAGCCGGGCCAGAAGATGACGCTCGACAATGCCTTGAAGATGATGCTGGTCAAATCGGCAAACGACCTTGCGGTGGCCGTTGCCGAGACCGTTGGCGGCTCGCAGCCGAACTTCGTGGCGCGGATGAATGCGGAGGCTGCGCGCCTCGGCATGCGCGACTCGCATTTCATCAACCCGAACGGCTTGCCCGGCAAGGGCCAGTATACGACGGCGCGTGACCTTGCCATTCTGAGCGTGGCGCTGCGCCGCGAGTTCCCGCAATATGCCGGCTATTTCTCGCTGGAAGGCTTCACCAACGGCGTCAAGCAGGTGCCGAATATCAACATGCTCATCGGCCGGTTCAATGGCGCCGACGGCATGAAGACCGGCTTCATCTGCGCGTCCGGCTTCAATCAGATCGCGTCCGCGACACGCAACGGCCGCACGCTGATCTCCGTCGTTCTCGGCACGGACAGTCTGGCGGCGCGCGCCGACGATTCGGCCAATTTCCTGGAAAAGGGCTTCCAGAATCAGCTTAACGGCAGCGACACGCTGGCGACCCTGCGGCCGACTGCGCCATTGTCGAGTGAGGTCGCCGATGTCACCGCCGATATCTGCAGCGCCAAGGGCGCGCATGCCCGCAGCGAAACCAAGGATCCGTTCGGCCGCACCAAGGTCCAGTCGCCCTATATCCATGAAATGGATCATGAGCCCAATTTCATCTATGCTGGCCTGATCGGTGGGCAGGACGTCGCGACTGCCGTCAAGGGCGACACGGACGACGCCACCGCCAAAGGCGACAAGGCAACCAAGGACAACAAGATTGCCATCTCCGGACGGGCGGCCAATGTGCCGATCCCCGTGCCGCGCCCCACTTTCTAGAGCATTTCCGCTTCAAGCGGAGCAGCGGAAATGCCCTATCTCTTTGTCTTGCGCAATTCCAGACGCAAAACCGCTGCGCACTTTTGCTGGAATTGCTTTAATATCGGATAGTCATCATGAGCGTTTTGCAGCAAAGAGTGCCGGTTGCCATCCTGACGGGTTTCCTCGGTGCGGGCAAATCGACGCTGCTCAATCGCATCCTCAAGGACGAGGATATGCGCGACGCGGCCGTCATCATCAACGAGTTCGGCGATGTCGGCATCGACCATCTGCTGGTGGAAAGCTCCGGCGATTCCATCATCGAGCTGTCCGACGGCTGCCTGTGCTGCACAGTGCGCGGCGAGCTGGTGGATACGCTGGCGAACCTTATGGATGCCATGCAGACCGGCCGCATCCGTCCGCTGAAGCGCGTCGTCATCGAAACCACCGGCCTTGCCGATCCGGCGCCCGTCATGCAGTCGATCATGGGCAACCCGATCATCGCCACCAATTTCGATCTGGACGGCGTCATCACCGTTGTCGATGCGGTCAACGGGCTGCAGACGCTCGACAATCACGAAGAGGCGCGCAAGCAGGTTGCGGTTGCCGATCGCCTGATCGTCTCCAAGACTGCGATTGCAGGTGCCGTGCCGGAGGTTCAGCTCGAAAGCCGGCTGCGGGCGCTCAATCCGCGGGCGCAGATCATGAATGCCGACAGCGATGAAGCCGGCCGCGCCGCCATTCTCGTCAATGGCCTTTACGATCCTGCCTCCAAGATCGCCGATGTCGGCCGTTGGCTGCAGAACGAGCTGGAGGCGGACGAGCATCACCACCATGATGGTGACCACGATCATCATCACGACCACGATCACGGCCATCATCATGATGACCATGTTCATCATCACCGCCACCATGGACACCACCATGGTCATCGGCACCAGCATGGCCATGACGTTACGCGCCATGACGAATCGATCCGGTCGTTCTCGATCGTCGAGACGCAGCCCATCGACCCCATGGCGCTGGAGATGTTCATCGATCTGCTGCGGTCGGCGCATGGCGAAAAGCTGCTGCGCATGAAGGCGATCGTTGCCGTCTCGGATCGGCCGGAGCGGCCTGTCGTGCTGCATGGCGTGCAGAATATCTTCCATCCGCCGGTGCGGCTGCCGGCATGGCCTGATCCGGAAGACCGGCGCACGCGCATGGTTGTTATCACCAAGGACCTGCCCGAAGATTTCGTGAAGGGGCTGTTCGACGCCTTCCTCAGCAAGCCGCGCGTCGATACGCCGGACAGGGCGGCGCTGCAGGACAATCCGCTCGCTGTTCCAGGGATGCGCTTCTAATGCATCTCGCGCAAAAGTGTGCCCGGTCTTGCGGCCACGGCGCGCCTTAGCCGCTCTGATCAACCCTTGCGGATAGTGAAGCGGTGGCCGCTTTCGGTCTTCTCGCTGGCGAGAAGCGTATGGCCTTTTTCGTTGCAGAGATGCGGAATGTCGATGACGGCAAGAGGATCGGTCGTTTCGACGGCCAACGTCGCGCCGCTCGGCATGCCGCGCAGACGCTTTTCCGTCTTGATTGCCGGATAGGGGCACTTCAGTCCGCGCAGATCGTAGATCTCGGCGGCGGGATTACTCACTCTTGGCCCAGAACTTCCAGAATGGCGGTTTTTTCGGCGGCTCGGTCTGCGCCGTCTCGACGGCTGGATTCTGCGCATAGGCGAGCGCGCTGACGGCGGGACCGGAGTTCATCGGGTTCGCCATCGGGATCGGGACATTCGCCGGAACGCTGGATGCGAGCAGCGGGCCGCCGGCTTGCGGTGCAGCAGTACCCGGAGCTGTCGTCGCGAGGCGAATGCTTGCCGTCGTCGTCGGGCTCGCGACGGTGCCGCCGCGCGCGACCTGTTGCGCCGACTGATTGGACATCGCCGACTCGAGGTCGGCGACCTTCATCATCTTACCTGCGGCAAGTGCGGTGCCTGTGGGAGCATAGGCAATATCGTGGCCCTTGCGCTGCTTGGCGACGACAGCCTTGCGCTCGGCTTCGCTTGGGTCGTACCAGGCCATGCCGTCAAACTTCTTCGTCGCCGTCGCATAGTCTGCCTGATACTGCTTGTCGTAAGTCGCAAGCGCCACCTGCAGGGCCGGTGGGGTCGTCATGACAGGGCATTTGCCGCCGGCATTGAACGGGCCGCTGGCCTGCTGGTTGAAGACATACTTCTTCTCGCAGACCTCGACCTCGGGCGGCCGCTTGGTCACTTCGAAATTGTCGTAGCCGACCTTCAGCATTTTCCAGAATTCGATATTTGGGCTCAGGCGGTGCTTCCACATGTTTTCCGCTGTCATACGGAAGGGAAATGCTTCCAGCTGCACCGCCTTTTGGCCGCCCTTGAAAGCATCGCGCGCGAAAGCATAGATTTCCAGCACCTGCTGGTCGGTCATCGAATAGCAGCCTGACGACGAGCAGGCGCCGTGGATCATCAGATTGTTGCCGCTGCGGCCGTTGGCTGCGTCATACCGGTTCGGAAAGCCGGTGTTGATGGCAAGATAGTACTTCGAATTCGGGTTCAGGTTGGCCGGCGTCAGCATATAGAAGCCTTCCGGCGCTTGCCGGTCGCCTTCCTTGACCTTGGGGCCGAGGCGGCCAGACCAGGCGCAGATGCTGTAGCTCGCAATGACTTCGAAACGGTTGCTCTGGTTCGCCTTCAGGATCTCCATCGTACCTTCTTCCTTGAAGATACGGATCATGATCGGCGAATTGCGATCCATGCCCTTCTTTGCCATATCGGCAATGATGTGGCTCGGCAGCGGCTGTTCGACCTTGTTCTTTACCTTCGACAGGTCGATCGACGCTGTATCGAGTGCGTCGTTACAGCCAGCGAGAGCCAGCGCCATCATGGAAACATAAGCAAGGTGACGGATGCGCATTCTGACTTGGCCCATAAATGCGAAGAGCGGCAGCTCGATCTGTTTCGCCACTCCCCTCGAAGCATGAAACGGAATCATAAAAGGCTTATACTTGAGAAATCCTTACCAGCCTATGACGTGGCTGAGCCTCGCTGGCAAGTTTTTCTTTGCCATAACGCTTCGATTACAGGAATGTGGCCAAGATTTGGCCCCATTCCCCTTTTGCGATCAAATTTTCAGGCTGCAGCCAACGCATCGACCTGAAAATCGGAATCGACTTTCGGGTCGATGCGTAGATTCAAAGAGGTAGAGTGACCTTTGTGCTTCCGAAGGAAGCAGGCGCTCTAGAGATTGCGGCCGATGTTGAGGAACTTCTGGCGGCGGTCGTTGCGCAGTTGCTCGCCCGACCGGCTGGAAAGTTCGCTGAGCGCATTGGCGATGATGTCGCCGGTTGCGGCAATCACGCTCTGCGGATCGCGATGTGCGCCGCCAAGCGGTTCCGGGATAATGCCATCGATCACGCCGAGGCCCTTCAGGTCGTCGGCGGTGATTTTCATGGCGGTTGCAGCTTCCTTGGCGCGGGTGGAATCGCGCCACAGGATGGACGCTGCGCCTTCGGGCGAAATCACGCTGTAGATCGAGTGCTCGAGCATGTAGACGCGGTTGCCGACGGCGATGGCGATAGCACCGCCGGAGCCGCCTTCGCCGATAACGATCGAGACGATCGGCACCTTGAGGGCAAGGCTGATCTCGGTCGAGCGGGCGATTGCTTCGGCCTGGCCCCGTTCTTCAGCGCCAACACCCGGATAGGCGCCCGCGGTATCGACGAGCGTGATCACCGGAATCTGGAAACGATCGGCCATTTCCATGATGCGGATGGCCTTGCGATAGCCTTCGGGGCGTGCGCTGCCGAAATTATGCTTCAGGCGGCTCTTGGTATCGTGGCCCTTTTCCTGGCCGATGATCGCAACGGGCTGGCCGCGGAAACGAGCAAAGCCGGCCTGGATGGCGGCGTCCTCGGAGAATTTACGGTCGCCGGCGAGCGGCGTGTATTCCGTCAGCAGCGCATTGGCGTAATCGACGAAATGCGGCCGCTGCGGATGACGGGCGACCTGCGTCTTCTGCCAGGCGTTGAGCTTGGAATAAATGTCGGCAGTCGCCTCGCGAACGCGAACTTCCAGCCGCGTCACTTCGTCGGAAGTGTCGATGCTTTCGTCTTCGCTCGCCAGTTTCTTGAGCTCGTGAATCTTGCCTTCGAGATCCGAGATGGGTTTTTCGAAGTCGAGATAATTGTGCATGAGGTGCGTTTCCGATCCTTTTGCGCGGGACGAGAGAAGGCGGCTTTAGCCAGTATGCCGGTCCTAATCCTGTTTTTTTGCCTGTTTGGCAAGGGGGTGATGCGTTTGCACGAGCTGATGTAGGCGTTCTTCCAGCACATGTGTATAGATTTGCGTCGTCGAAATGTCCGAATGGCCAAGCAATTCCTGCACCACACGCAGATCAGCGCCGTTCGCCAGAAGATGGCTGGCAAAGGCGTGGCGCATGACGTGCGGCGAGATCACGGAGGGCGTCAACCCGGCACGGATGGCGAGATCCTTCAGGTCGCGGGCGAAGACCTGGCGTGGCAGATGACCCTCCCGCGAGGCGGCGGGAAAGAGCCAGGGACTTTCGGGCGCCTGTTGTTTCGCGTTTGCCGCAAGCTCCGCCTGCAACTGTCCGTAGACCTTCAGGGCGGCGATCGCCGATTGCGACAGCGGCACCAGCCGTTCCTTGTTTCCCTTGCCGCGGATGATCAGGAAGCGCCCTTCGTGATCGAGTACCTTGGCCGGCAGGGTAACGAGCTCGCTGACGCGCATGCCGGTCGCATAGAGCAGTTCGAGCAGCACGAGCATCCTTTGGCGCTGCAGTTGATCCGGTCCAGCGGCTGCCGCCTCGGTTTCGGCTCGGCTCAGAAGGCGCGTGACCTCGTCGACGCCCATGGTTTTCGGAAGGGGGCGGCCCTTCTTCGGCGCATCGAGGATCCCGGTGGGGTCGTCCGTGCGCAAGCCTTCCGCATAGAGAAACTTGTAGAACTGGCGCATGGCCGAGAGCCGTCGCGCCTGGGAGGAGGGCTTGAAGCCCTGCGCCGAGAGCGAGGAGAGATAGGCACCGAGTTCGCTCGAGCCCGCATCGATCAGGCGTACGCTTCGTTCGGACAGGAAGGAGTGGAGATCGTCGAGATCGCGCTCGTAGGATTGCAGGGTGTTGACCGCAGCCCCGCGCTCGGCGCTCATCATTTCCAGAAAGGCTTCCAGATGTGCCCGGCCAAGATCTCTCACGCCAGCCCTCGCATTCATTGCTTCAACGCGCCAGTGACGGGTGGATTGCCAGTGGCCGGATTGGCGGTGGCTGGCGGATTGATGCGCTCCGACGGAATGCGAATGGTGATCTCGCGCGGCTGCGGGCTGACGAAGAGAGCGAGCGCCCACATCGCCCCATATATCGACCCGCCGATCACCGCGCAGATGACAAGGAAGCGAAACAGGGTCGGCATTCGTACACACTCCTCGTCCCAGTCGAAGGTCTGGCGACGCAAAAATCATATCCATCAAGCGTTAGCGAAAGGATATTGCAGACATGTTTACGCGGCAGCGTCTTGACGCTACCGGCGCATTTGACGATACCGTTTCCAAAGAAATAGTGAATGGGCCAATGAGTGAACAAGTCCTGACCCTTGCAGAGAGCCTCAGAGACAAGGCGCGCGTAGCGCTCGGCCGGCGTAATCTTGTTCTCGTGGGATTGATGGGGGCGGGAAAGTCCTCGGTCGGACGGCTCGTCGCACAGCAGCTTGGCATTCCCTTCGTCGATACGGATGCGGAGATCGAGCGCGTGTCGCGCATGACGATCACGGAGCTTTTCGCCACTTATGGCGAGCAGGAGTTCCGGGCACTGGAGACCCGCGTCATCAAGCGGCTGTTGCGGGGTGGCCCGCGCGTGGTTTCGACCGGCGGCGGCGCCTTCATCAACGACAACACGCGGCAGCACATCAAGCGCGGCGGCCTTTCCGTCTGGCTCAACGCCGATCTCGACGTGCTCTGGGAGCGGGTCAACAAGCGTGATACGCGCCCGCTGCTGAAGACTGAAAATCCGAAACAGACCCTCGAGAACCTGATGAATGCGCGCTATCCGATCTATGCGGAAGCCGATCTTACGGTTCTGTCACGAGATGTGAGCAAGGAAGTCATGGCCAAAGAAGTCCTTGCCGCCATCGTCGAGGGTAAGCAAGCAGAAAGCCAAATGCCATGAATGCGATTAGCCCGGCCCCCGCGGAGCGCCTCGTGCGCGTGCCTCTCGGCGAACGCGCCTATGATATTCTGATCGGCCCGGGCCTGATCGCCAGAGCCGGTCGCGAAATAGCTGCACGGCTGAAAGGTCGCAGGGCAGCCGTCATTACCGACGAAAACGTTGCGCCACATTATCTGAATGCACTGCTTGCCAGCCTTGAGGCCGAGGGTATCCTGGCATCCAGCCTGGTGCTGCCGGCGGGCGAGAAAACCAAGAGCTTCGAACATCTGATTACCGTCTGCAACGCCGTGCTGACCGCACGCGTTGAGCGCAACGATGCCGTGATCGCGCTTGGCGGCGGTGTCATCGGCGATCTCTCGGGCTTTGCTGCCGGCATTGTGCGCCGCGGCGTTCGCTTCGTGCAGATCCCGACCTCGCTCCTGTCGCAGGTGGATTCCTCCGTGGGCGGCAAGACCGGCATCAATACCCATCACGGCAAGAACCTTGTCGGCGTCTTCCACCAGCCCGATCTGGTGCTGGCAGATATCGATGTGCTGAACACGCTGAGCGATCGCGAGTTTCGCGCCGGCTATGCCGAAGTTGCCAAATACGGCCTGATCGACAAGCCGGAATTCTTCGCTTGGCTTGAGGCGAACTGGAAGCAGGTCTTTGCCGGCGGTGCCGCCCGCATCGAGGCGATCGCCGCGAGCTGCCAGGCGAAATCCGATGTCGTCGTTGCCGACGAGCGGGAAAACGGCCCACGTGCCCTGCTCAATCTAGGCCATACTTTCGGCCATGCGCTGGAAGCGGCGACCGCCTATGACAGCAGCCGGCTGGTGCACGGCGAGGGCGTCTCCATCGGCATGGTGCTGGCGCATGAGTTTTCCGCCCGCCTCAATCTGGCAAGCCCCGATGACGCCAAGCGTGTCGAGGCGCATCTGAAGGCCGTCGGCCTGCCGACCCGGATGAGCGATATCCCCGGCGAATTACCGCCCGCGGAAGTTTTGATGGACGCGATCGCGCAGGACAAGAAGGTCAAGAGCGGCCAGCTCACCTTCATCCTTACACATGGCATCGGTCAGTCCTTCATTGCCGATAATGTGCCGTCGTCCGAAGTCCTGAGCTTCCTAAAGGAAAAGCATCCCTGATGACGATAGAGGGCACGCTGGCTGTCTTGTTGGAATATTGGCCCGAGATCCTTTCGATCGTCGCGCTCGTGCTGCTATCGGCCTTCTTTTCCGGTTCGGAGACGGCGCTGACAGCCGTTTCGCGCAGCCGCATTTATACGCTGGAAGCCAATGGTGACGCGCAGGCGGGTATTGTACGGCGTCTCATCGAGCGCCGCGACCGTCTTATCGGCGCACTGCTGATCGGCAACAACCTCGCCAACATCCTCTCGTCTTCGCTTGCGACCAGCGTGTTTCTCGGTCTTTTCGGCGCTTCGGGCGTCGCGCTTGCGACCATCGCCATGACCGTCATCCTCGTCATCTTCGCCGAAGTGCTGCCGAAGAGCTGGGCCATTTCCACACCCGATCGCTTTGCCTTGAACGTGGCCGGAACGGTACGGCTCTTCGTTGCCGTCGTCGGTCCGGTGTCAAGCTTCGTCAACGCCATCGTCCGCTGGATCCTCGGCATTTTCGGCATCAACCTCTCGAAAGAGGTGTCGATGCTGTCGGCGCATGAGGAACTGCGTGGCGCGGTCGATCTGCTGCACAAGGAAGGCTCGGTGGTCAAGGCGGACCGCGACCGTCTCGGCGGCGTGCTCGACCTCGGTGAGCTGGAACTTTCCGACATCATGGTGCATCGCACGGCGATGCGCGCCATCAATGCCGACGAGCAGCCGGAATTGGTCGTGCGCGCCATTCTGGACAGTCCCTATACGCGCATGCCGCTCTGGCGCGGCACGATCGACAACATCATCGGAGTCGTTCACGCCAAGGATCTGCTGCGGGCTCTGGCGGAGCCGAATGTCGAGCCGGAAAATCTCGACATCGTCAAGATCGCGCAAAAGCCGTGGTTCGTACCCGACAGCACCAATCTCGAAGACCAGCTCAACGCCTTCCTGCGCCGCAAGCAGCATTTCGCCGTCGTCGTCGACGAATATGGCGAGGTACAGGGCATCGTGACGTTGGAGGATATCCTCGAGGAAATCGTTGGCGACATCGCCGACGAGCACGATCTCGACATTCAGGGTGTGCGGCAGGAGGCCGACGGTTCGATCGTCGTCGATGGCGTCGTGCCGATTCGCGACCTCAACCGTGCGCTCGACTGGAACCTGCCCGACGAGGAGGCAACGACGATTGCCGGTCTCGTCATCCACGAATCAATGACCATTCCCGAGGAGCGGCAGGCCTTCACCTTCTACGGCAAGCGCTTCATCGTCATGAAACGCGAAAAGAACCGCATCACCAAGCTGCGCATCCGTCCCGCCGAGACGGAAGAGGTGAAGCCGCAGTAGGAATATTGTCTGCTGCTACCAGCGAACGGCTTCTCCGGGTGCTGCCGGCTCCACGGCTAGCGCGTGCAGCCCGGCATCCAGCTCGGGCTTCAGCAAGTCATTGATCGCCCTGTGACGGGCAAGCCGCGGCATGCCGGCGAACTTGGCAGAAACGATGCGAACTCTTATATGGGTCTCGCCGGTTCCGGTCATGTCCGGCTGATGGCCGGCATGCAGGTGGCTCTCATTGATGACGGCAAGGCGCTCTGGCGCGAACGCATCCTTGAGCTTCGCCTCAATGCGGGATTGTAGTGTCGTTTCCATATTCCCGCGTCGACCTCGCTCACGAAAAAGGCTCCCACAAAGCCTATAACATTCCTGTTTGTCAATTCTTGTTGTGGGGTATCCAAGGCCTCATAATTAGGACGCCATGAGACTTGATTCAAAATATTTCGATCGTATCCGCACCCGCCGCAAACGCGCGCAGGAGCCTGAGCAGGGGCCGCCGACGTGCCAGTGGGACGGCTGCGACAAGCACGGTACGCATCGCGCCCCTGTCGGGCGCAATGCAGAAGGGCAGTTCTTTTTGTTCTGCTTCGAGCACGTCAAAGAATATAACAAGGGGTATAATTATTTCTCCGGCCTCTCCGACGGGGAGATTGCGCGCTACCAGAAGGAAGCGATTACCGGACATCGTCCGACCTGGACTGTCGGTGTCAACAAGGCCGCCAAGAACAGCCCGCTGCAGTCGGATATTCGCTCCGGCTCCTATTCCCGCGTGCGTGATCCTTTCGGCTTCGTGAAGGAAGGAGAAGGGCAGGGGCGCGGCCCGCGTTTCCCGGAGCAGCGCAAGCTGAAATCGCTCGAGGCGAAGGCATTCGACACGATGGGCCTTGGCGCCACCGCCACCGCGCCCGAAATCAAGCGCCGCTACAAGGAATTGGTGAAAATGCACCATCCGGATGCTAATGGCGGCGACCGCGGCTCGGAGGAGCGCTTCCGCGCGGTCATACAGGCCTATCAATTATTGAAACAGAACGGTTTTTGTTAATTCCTGTCCTTGCTCTCCGCCTTCAATCAGGTATGGTCCAAATCGGCTGAAGCCGCGGGCGACCGCGGCAGGGTGTGCTTTTGGCTGGCGTCACCTCGGCCGACTTTCCGGACGCGGCGTTTCTTGTCCGGGACTCTGTTCAAGGATGCTCGCAAGCGATCATTTCATCGCGCCGAGATTTTGCTTTAGTCCCGGAGAAGTATCGCCGCTGTTCCGACCGAACGGATGCGGGCAACAAGCTGCGGCGTTTCGGAAAAATGGCTGAGATTGGTATGGCAGGGTGAACGCCACCCGCCCTGGAGACATGATGAGCAAGATTGACCTTGATATTTCCGAGATTCCCGACACCACCGTTTCGGTCCGTGAAGTCTTCGGCATTGATTCCGACATTCGCGTTCCCGCCTATAGCAAGGGCGGTGCCTACGTACCCGATCTCGACGCGGACTATCTCTTCGACCGCGAGACCACGCTCGCCATCCTCGCGGGCTTCGCCCACAACCGCCGCGTGATGATCTCAGGCTATCACGGCACCGGCAAGTCCTCCCACATCGAGCAGGTTGCCGCGCGCCTCAACTGGCCGTGCGTGCGTATCAACCTCGATAGCCATGTCAGCCGTATCGATCTCGTCGGCAAGGATGCGATCGTCGTCAAGGACGGGCTGCAGGTCACCGAATTCAAGGACGGTATTCTGCCCTGGGCCTACCAGCACAATGTCGCACTCGTCTTCGACGAATACGATGCCGGCCGTCCGGACGTGATGTTCGTCATCCAGCGCGTTCTGGAATCCTCAGGCCGCCTGACCCTGCTAGACCAGAGCCGTGTCATTCGTCCTCACCCGGCCTTCCGCCTGTTTGCGACCGCCAACACGATCGGCCTCGGTGACACCACGGGCCTCTATCACGGCACGCAGCAGATCAACCAGGCGCAGATGGACCGCTGGTCTATCGTGACGACGTTGAACTACCTGCCGCACAACAACGAAGTTGACATCGTGCTGGCGAAGGTGAAGTCCTTCCGCACAGAGAAGGGCCGCGACACCGTTTCCAAGATGGTCCGCGTTGCCGACCTGACGCGTGCGGCCTTCATGAACGGCGACCTGTCGACCGTCATGAGCCCGCGTACCGTCATCACCTGGGCTGAGAATGCAGAGATCTTCGGCGACGTCGCCTTTGCCTTCCGTGTGACCTTCCTCAACAAGTGCGATGAGCTGGAACGGCCGCTGGTCGCCGAGCACTATCAGCGCGCCTTCGGCGTCGAGCTGAAGGAAAGTGCTGCCAACATCGTGCTCGAAGCCTAAGGAAAAGCCGACACATCATGTCAGGTCGCGGAGATAATTCCAAAGCGAAGCCGGGTGCCCCGGTGGACATGGAGCCGTTGCGCCGGGCGATCACAGGCTGCGTGCGCTCGATCGCCGGCGATGCCGAGGTCGAAGTTGCATTCGCCAATGAACGTCCGGGGATGACCGGTGAGCGTATTCGCTTGCCGGAACTTTCGAAGCGGCCGACAGCACATGAGCTCGCGGTAACCCGCGGGCTTGGCGATTCGATGGCGCTGCGTCTTGCCTGTCATGACGCCCGCGTCCATGCCGTCATGGCGCCGCAGGGGTCCGATGCCCGCAGCATCTTCGATGCCGTCGAGCAGGCCCGCGTGGAATCGATCGGCTCGCTGCGGATGAGCGGCGTTGCCGCGAACATCAGTTCGATGAATGCGGAAAAATACGCCAAGGCGAATTTCTCCGGTATCGAGCGGCAGGAAGATGCGCCGATCGGCGAAGCCATGGCGATGATCGTTCGCGAGAAGCTGACCGGTCAGAAGCCGCCGGAGAGCGCCGGCAAGGTTCTCGACCTTTGGCGCCCATTCATCGAGGAAAAGACTGGCGGCGAACTCGACAATCTGCTGTCTGCCATCAACGACCAGCAGAGCTTTGCCCGCGTCGTCCGCAACATGCTGTCGGCCATGGAAATGGCCGAGGAATATGGCGACGAGCAGTCCGAGCCTGACAGCGAAGACCAGCAGAGCGAAGAAGACAAGCCGAACGGCGAAGATCAGGATAACGACGACGTCAAGGAAGACGAAGGCTCCGATGCCGCGCCGGCCGAAGACAGCGAAGCCTCCGACGAGCAGATGGAGGATGGCGCGACTGAAGACGGCGGCGAGATCTCCGACGACGACATGAGCGAAGAGGGCGAGGAAGATTCGGAAACGCCGGGCGAGACCCGCCGTCCGAACACGCCTTTCGCCGACTTCAACGAAAAGGTCGACTATCACGTCTACACCGAGGAGTTCGACGAGACCACGACCGCACAGGAACTATGCGACGTGGCCGAACTCGAGCGCCTGCGCGCCTTCCTCGACAAGCAGCTTGCGCATCTGCAGGGCGCCGTGGGCCGGCTTGCCAACCGGTTGCAGCGTCGCCTCATGGCGCAGCAGAACCGCTCGTGGGACTTCGATCTGGAAGAGGGTTATCTCGATCCGGCGCGCCTGACGCGCCTGATCATCGACCCGATGCAGGCGCTGTCCTTCAAGATGGAGCGCGATACGCAGTTCCGCGATACGGTCGTGACGCTGCTGATCGACAATTCCGGCTCGATGCGTGGGCGGCCGATCACCGTTGCGGCCTCCTGCGCGGACATTCTTGCCCGGACACTCGAGCGCTGTGGCGTGAAGGTCGAGATTCTCGGCTTCACCACCAAGGCCTGGAAGGGCGGACAAGCGCGTGAAAAGTGGCTCGCCAGCGGCAAGCCGCAGACACCGGGCCGCCTGAACGACCTGCGTCACATCATCTACAAGTCTGCGGACGAGCCCTATCGCCGGTCGCGCAGCAATCTTGGTCTGATGATGCGCGAGGGCCTGCTCAAGGAGAATATCGACGGCGAAGCACTGATCTGGGCGCATAACCGCCTGCTCGGTCGCCGCGAACAGCGTCGTATCCTGATGATGATTTCGGACGGCGCGCCGGTCGATGATTCCACGCTGTCGGTCAATCCGGGCAATTATCTGGAGCGGCATCTGCGCGCTGTCATCGACCAGATCGAGACGCGATCGCCTGTCGAGTTGCTGGCGATCGGTATCGGTCACGACGTGACGCGTTACTATCGCCGTGCCGTCACGATCGTCGACGCCGACGAGCTTGCCGGTGCCATGACCGAGCAACTTGCCTCGCTGTTCGAGGACCAGGCAAGCATGCCGCGTTCGCGCATGCGCCGCGCAAGCTGAGCCCGCTCCGGCTTCCTTTCGCATCGGCCTCCGGGCCGATGCCATTCTTTGCCGACACCTGCCGCAAGGGCTGGCGTGCCAAGGTGTCCATCATCATCGTGACAGCGATGCTAGCATTGCCGCTTGCTGGATGCGATGCCGCAGATAAGGTCGACGATGGCGGTCCAGCCAATATCCGTGCGAACGTCATCTCAACCTTCAGGCCTGGTTCGCAGCAAACGCAGTTCGGAGCTCTGGAGTTTATCGGCGGTCTTGAGCTTAGCTCGGACAATGCGCTTTTAGGCGCCATCTCAGCTATCCGCGTTCGTCCCGATCAGCGGCATTTCGTTTCGGTGCTGGATACCGGGCACTGGCTGACGGGTGTTATTAAGCGCGATGAGAAGGGGCGGCTGAAAGGCATTGCCGACGCACGCATCATGCCGATGATGGATCGCCGCGGCAGCATCGACGCGGGAACGGGGGCGATGGACGCCGAGGGCCTGGCGTTGCGCGACGATCATGTCCTCGTGAGTTATGAGCAATATCATCGCGTCGATATCTATCCCGATCCGGGTTTCGAGATTTCGCCGCCGGACAATAGCTTGCCGATCCCCATTCCGAGGCTGCAGCTGCGTTCCAACCGCAGCCTCGAAGCGCTGATGATCGCGCCGCAATCGAGCCCGCTTGCGGGAGCGGCCGTCATCATCACGGAAGATAGCCTCGATGAGCAGGGCAACATGGTGGCAGCCATTCTCGACGGCCCGCTGCACGGTCGCTTCGCCGTCCGCCACTATGATGGTTTCGACGTCAGCGACGGCGTCTTCCTGCCCGATGGCGACCTCTTGTTGCTAGAGCGGCGCTTCGGGCTGGCACATGGTCTTGGCGTGCGCATCCGCCGCATTGCCGCCGCGGATATCAAGCCGGACGCCGTGGTGGACGGCAACGTAATATTCGAGGCCAACGCCCGAGACCAGATCGATAATATGGAAGGCATAGACGTTTTTCGCGCCGCCGATGGCTCCCTTCACCTCATTCTGATCTCGGATGATAACCATTCGATCCTGCAGCGCAGTCTGATGCTGGAATTTCGCTTGCGTGACGAAAATCTCGTCAGCCAAAACTAGAGGCGACGAAGACCGATTTATTCTTAGGATCGAACTGCCGCATCTAGGAAATTTCTGTGACGAGCTAAGCGACGCTTAGCTCCAACAATGGGATTCTTCGACATGTCTATTCCCGACAAACCTATCGTCCTGGTGCATGGGCTTTTTGGCAGCCTGAATGATCCCAAGATCTTGGCTGCTTTCGGCAATGCCGAGATTCATGCTCCGGATCTTATTGGCTATGGCCGCAATCGTAGGGCAAATACCGGTAGCCTGACCCTTCTCGATCAAGCGCGCCACATCGCAGATTTCATATCCGGTATTGGTGCGTGCAAGGTGCATCTAGTTGGACATTCGGTCGGTGGTGCAGTTTCGGTGCTCGTCGCCCGGCATTTTCCCGAGCTCGTCGAATCGCTGACGAGTGTTGAGGGTAATTTCACTTTGAAGGATGCGTTCTGGTCGGGGCAGATTGCCGTGAAGCCGGACGACGAAGTGGCTCGCATCGTCGCCGGTTATGAGGCCGATCCGGACGCGTGGATTGCCGGTGCCGGCGTGCAAATCAACGAATGGACGTCGTCACTTGCGAGAGCTTGGCTTGCGAATCAGCCAGCCTCGACGATCAAGGCACAAGCCAAGGCGGTTGTGGCGACGACGGGAGAGGCCGCTTATCTCGATGCTGTCCGCAGTGTCCTGCAGTCCGACATTCCCGTCTATCTCATCGCCGGGCGTCGTTCCGCGGAAGGTTGGGATGTTTCCGATTGGGCGAATGATCTCTGCACGGCGCGGCTCAATATCGCCGACACCGGCCATTTGATGATGGCGGAAAATCCGGCCGCATTCGCAGCCGCCGTTCTGACCTGCCTGTCTTATCGCTAGAGCAACTCCAGGAAAAGTGCGCAACGGTTTTCCGTCCGGAATGCGTAAACTCCCTCAGAGAACGTTTCGGCGCGAACCGAGAGCGATCCGCGCCGAACAATTAACCGCTCAGGCAGTTGGCGCCTGCGATATCGGCTTCAGGGTGTTCATCAGTGCGCCATAGGGCAGCAGCATGACGAGGCCGACGGTCACCTTCACCGAGAAATCGCCGATCGCCCAGGAAATCCAACGCGGTGCCGAGGTGGCGAACGCGCCAAGGATCGGCGCCCAATCGGTCGCGAAAGGATCGTTCGGACCAAAGAAGACGAAGAAGGGCGCAAAAGCAAAGGAGAAGAAGATCATCGTATCCAGCATCGAGCCGATCAGCGAGCCGAACAGGGGAGCGCGCCACCAGGCCATGCGGCGGAGGCGGTTGAAGACCGAGATATCGAGCAGTTGGCCGGCGAGATAGGCCGAGCCGGAGGCAATCGCGATGCGAGGCTGTGCCGTATAGAACGACAGGGCGACGCCGACGACGAAGCCGGCAAACACCACCTTGCGCGCAGCCTTCGGGCCGAACTGGCGATTGGTCAAGTCAGTGATGAGGAAGGCGACAGGATAGGTGAAGGCGCCCCAGGTCAGGATATCCGCAAGATTGATGCCGGCTAGCGTGGCCTGCAGCGGATACTGCACGAGGATATTCGAGGCGACGACGACCAGCGTCATCAGCATAACGTAGACAAGGGTATGACGTGCTGTCAGCATTTTTTTATCCTGGGAGATGCCACCAGTTGAAGTAAACCGGACATGGAAAAAGGCCTGAGCGGATCCTATCCGTACAAGCCTCTTAGCCGGTATGATGTCGCGAAACGCTAGTGCTTAGGCAGCAACAGCAGCTTCAGCAGACTTCTTGACGATCTGACGACGCAGCAGCCGAGCGCGCATGCTGAGTTCGTTTTCGCTTGCCTTGATGAGGAAAGCGTCGAGACCACCGCGATGTTCAACCGAGCGAAGCGCAGCAGCGGAAACGCGCAGGCGATAGCGCTGGCCGAGAACGTCGGAGATCAGCGTGACCTGGCAAAGGTTCGGCAGGAACCGACGCTTGGTCTTGTTGTTGGCGTGGCTAACGTTGTTGCCCACGAGGACGGCCTTGCCGGTCAATTCGCACATGCGGGACATGGTACACCTACTTTTGTTTTTCTCGGCCATCGGATAAACATCCCGGGCAACACCCGGCACGCAATCCAACGGGCCATAATTGGAAAGTTGCGGTTCTATAGTCAGAGAGGCTGGCCGCGTCAAGCCAAACCTTGTGTTTTCCCGCAATTCCGTCAAAAAGCTGCTGTTGTCTGGCGCTCGCAGCGGGCGGACATCGTATCTATATATCCTGCCTGATCCTCGTTGAAGGCCCTGATCATGGTTCAAATTCGGAAGTGGCTTCTTATTTCAGCAATCGTTGCGTCGATGCCGTCGATGGCATTGGCCGACGTGCTGCGGCATGAAACGCGCTATCGCGTTTCACTGGCCGGCCTGCCGATCGCCCGGGCGGATTTCAAGACCGAGGTCACCGGAAAGCAATTCACCATCCGCGGCAATATCACCTCTGCGGGGCTTGCAGATCTCGTGACATCGATCGATGCCAGGACCGATGTGACCGGGGTCGTCGACGACAACAAGCTGCAGGCTTCACACTACACGCTCTTCTACAAGAGCGGGAAGAAGGAACGCACCTACGACGTCGCCTATACCAATGGCAGCGTGACCTCGAACACGATTACGCCCGAGCCGAAGCGGCCGGACAACTGGGTTCCCATCACCGACGCGGACCTGAAATCCGTGCTCGATCCGATTTCCGGCATGATCTTTCCGATCACGCCAAGCCTCAATCTCTGCAACCAGACGCTGGCTGTTTTCGACGGCGAGATGCGGATGGATCTGAAACTGTCGCCGAAGGGCTCGCATCCTTTTTCGACCGATGGCTTCAAGGGCAAGACGGTTGCTTGCGGCGTGCGATTCATGCCGAAGAGCGGCTACAAGAGCACACGTAAGGATTATCTCTATCTCGCCAAGAGCGACAATATGGAGATCTGGTTTGCCAAGGCGGATGCCATGAATGTATATGCTCCAGTCTACGTCCGCATACCGACGCAATACGGGACGGTGACGATTACGGCCGTGAAATACGGCAGCTAGCGGGCCGGAGGATGTCCGCGGTAACGAGCTGGGGGCAGGGGTGAAGTTTCGTGCGACATTGACGGGCTTTTCGGCCATCCTGATGTGGTCGTTCCTGGCGCTTTTGACGGTGGCGTCCGGTAAGATGCAGCCATTTCAGCTGCTCGCCATCTGCTTTGCCATCGGCAGCGTTCCAGGCATCGTCGTCCTGCTGCTGAAACCGGAGCGTTTGCAATTGCTCCGGCAGCCGGCGAAGGTCTGGATCACGGGCATCGCCGGCCTGTTCGGCTATCATTTCCTGTATTTTACCGCGCTGCGTCATGCGCCGGCGGTGGAAGCAGGGCTCATCGCCTATCTCTGGCCGCTGTTGATCGTCGTCGGCTCCGCATTGCTCCCCGGCGAGCGGCTGCGCTGGTATCATATCGTCGGCGCGCTCATGGGATTGGCGGGCACGGTCCTCATTGTCGGGCGCAACGGTTTTCATTTCGAAGGCGCCTATGCGGTCGGCTACGGGGCGGCGTTCCTGTGTGCCTTCACCTGGTCCGGCTATTCGCTGATCACGCGTCGCTTCGAGGCGGTTTCAACCGATGTCGTCACCATCTTCTGCCTCGTCACGGCAATCCTCTCCTTCTTCTGCCATCTCGGCCTTGAGGAGACGATCTGGCCGGAGAGCGCAGGGCAATGGGTGGCCGTGCTCGGGCTTGGCCTTTTTCCAGTCGGAGCGGCCTTCTATGCCTGGGACTATGGCGTCAAGAACGGCGATATCCAGATTCTCGGAGCGGCGAGCTATGCCGCACCGCTGCTGTCGACGCTGATCCTGACGCTGTTTGGTTTCGCGGAGCCGAGCTGGGGCATTGCGCTTGCCTGCCTGCTCGTGACCGGCGGCGCCGTGCTTGCCGCTCATCGCATGATACTGCGCCGGGAGAGCGCACAATCGGCACAGGCGGAAGCGGCGGAATAGTTCCGTCGCAATCGCTGCCCGCTATTTCCTGAAGACCTTTTCCAGGAAGGCCACGAGCGACGGCCGCCAGACAGCCATCTCATGCTGGAGGTCTGGATATTCGTGATACTCGTGCTTGATCTTCTTCTCTTCGAGCGCCGCCTTCAGGCCGGCCACGTCCTTGCCGACGACGTCGTCCCTGCTGCCGACCGTCACCGTGAAATTGCGCAGCGCCTTGTTGATCTTCTCCTGCTCGTTCAGCGCCGCATCGACCGCCTTGTTCGGTGAGCTCACGGTGCTAACGCCGCTGAAGGTCGCGACCCAGGCGAAGGTGCCGAGATGCGAGAGGCCGGAGACAAGGGCCTGGTAGCCGCCCTGCGAAAGACCGGCGACGGCGCGGCCGTCCGCATCGTTCCGCACCCGATAGTGCTCCTTCATATAGGGAATCAGGTCTTCGACAAGCTCACGATCGGCCGCTTCCGCATTGGCTGGAAAGAACACCTTGCGGATGTCCGAAGCGGGCATGTTCTCGGCGATCGCATCCGGCACGTCGGTTTCCGTGTCGGGGATCACGACAATCATCGGTTCGATCTTTTTCTCGGCGAGGAGATTATCGAGGATCTGCGGCGCGCGCCCTTGCGCAACCCATGAGCCGACCGTGTCGCCGAAGCCGTGATAGAGATAGAGTACAGGCAGCGGCTTAGAGGCGTCGCTATAGTCGGGCGGCGTGTAGACATACATCTGCCGTTCCGAGTTCAGCGCCTTGGAATGCAGGGTCACCAGCCGCAGGTCGCCATGCGGCACCTTCCGGATATCGAGAATGCTGCCGGGTACGAGGATGAGGCTGGTATTGACGTGCCGCTGCGGCTTCGGCGCGTTGGTGCCGGTGTCGATGCTGCGGAAGCCGTCGATGTTGAAGTAATACTCGTAGAGATCGGGCTTCAGGACCTCGGTCTTCGCGCTCCAGGTGCCGTCGTCGCTCTTTTGCATGGCGATGGGATCGCGCGCACCGAGGCCGACGGAGACGGCCTTCGCTAAAGGGGCGAAAAGGCGGAACGTGATCGAACCGTCCGTCTCAACCGAGGTCACGAAGTTCTTTAGAGGCTTTTCGCCCGGCGGCGACGCCGGCGCATCAAGGGCAAATGCAGGGGCGCTCATGACGCAGCCCGCAGCGACGAGCAAGGATAACAACAACCGCACGAAAAAACCTCCTCCGGATGAACCACTCTTCTCTCTCTCCCCCCGTGTAAAGCTGAGACAGCGCCGCGCTTTTTCAAGGCTGTCGCTCCGCGCCGTCCTGTCGCGTGATATCAACGAAAGGTAAGGGGTTCAGCTTGAGGCTGGGTTCCAGTCCGGCGGTGCCATCTCGAAGCTTGAGAATTCGAAACCGGGCGCGACGGTGCAGCCGACAAGCGTGAATTCGCCAAGGCTTTCTGCCGATTGCCACCAGTTGGTCGGAATGATGGCCTGCGGCCGTTCGCCCTTTGCGAGATCGAGGCCGAGCACCAGCGTCTCGCTGGCTTTGCCGTCGGCGGAGCGATGCAGTGCAAGCGGTGCACCGGCGTAGTAATGCCAGATCTCGGCTGCATCGCGCACCCGGTGCCAATGCGAGCGCTCGCCGGCTTCGAGCAGATAGTAGATCGCGGTGGAATGGCCGCGTGCGCCGCCATTTTCGTCGCGAAACGTTTCCACGTACCAGCCGCCTTCCGGATGCCGCTGCATCGAAAGCGTTTCGATGATCTCTTTCACCTGCATCAGAAATTGTCCTTGCGCTTACGGATCTCGGCGAAGACTTCGTCGTTGCCGCGAGTTTCCATCAGCAGGTTGCGACGGATCGAGGGATCGGCGGCCCGCAGGAACGGGTTGGTTTCCTTCTCCAGCGCCAGCGTCGTCGGAATGGTGAACTTGCCGGCGGCCCTCAGCGCCTCGATATCGGCCGCGCGCGCCAGCAGCCGTTCGTTGTCGGGGTCGATACTCAGTGCGAAGCGGGCATTGGAGAGCGTATATTCATGGCCGAAATAGACGGCCGTCTCATCAGGCAGCATGGCCAGCTTTTGCAGCGAAGCCCACATGTCGGCTGGCGTGCGTTCGAACAGGCGGCCGCAGCCGAGCGCAAACAGCGTGTCGGCGGCAAAGAGCAGCTTGTCGTCGGCGAAGTGATAGCAGATGTGACCGGCGGTATGGCCGGGCGTTTCGATGACATTGACCGTATGACCGGCGAACTCGAAGGTGTCGGCGTCACCGACGGCGCGATCGAGGCCCGGAATAGCGACGGCTTCATTGATCGGGCCGATGATCTCGCAGCCGAACTGCTCCTTCAATGCCAGATTGCCTTCGACGTGGTCTGTGTGATGATGGGTCGTCAGGATGTGGCTAAGCGTCCAACCGCGACGCTCGGCCGCCTTCTGGATCGCATTTGCGTCCGGAGCGTCGATCGATGCCGTCTGCCCGGTTTCCGGATCATGGACCAAGACGCCGTAATTGTCGGAACGGCAGATAAATATCTCTAATTCCAATGGTTTCATGATTGAAATCGTCCTCGTCTTTTACGTTGGTAGAGAATGTAAGTCGTTCGGCCTTGAAGTCCAACGCTTGGCTGATAACATTTGTTCGATGCACGCCGATATTGTCGATCTCCGCCAGTTTTATCATTCCGAGCTCGGCCGCTTGGCGGAGCAGTCGATCGCCATGGCGCTTTCCTCCATCTGGGCGCGCATGCCGGAAGAACGGCTTGTCGGTCTCGGCTACGCCGTTCCCTATCTCGACCGCTTCCGCGCCGATACCGAGCGCACCTTCGCCTTCATGCCAGCAGGGCAGGGTGCGGTGAACTGGCCGCTGGGATCGGCATCGTCCACGGCGCTGATATTCGACGAAGAGCTGCCGCTGCCCGACAGCTCGATCGACCGTGTGCTGATGGTGCATTCGCTGGAGTTTGCCGAAAGCCCGCGCGAGACGCTGAAGGAGCTTTGGCGCGTGCTGGCGCCCGGTGGGCGGCTTGTCATCGCGGTGCCGAACCGTCGTGGTGTCTGGGCGCGGATGGAGCATACGCCCTTCGGTTCCGGCCGGCCATATTCGCGCGGCCAGTTGACCTCGCTGCTCAGGGAAACCAATTTCACGCCCGGTGCGACGGCCGAAGCGCTGTTCTTCCCGCCTTCTAAGCTGCGTACTGTTCTGAGCCTACGCCGCGCCTTCGAAAGGGTCGGCCGTACGCTCTGGCCGGCTTTTTCCGGGGTCATCATCGTCGAGGCTCAGAAGCGGCTCTATCAGGGCCTGCCTGTCGCCGTGCGCGCATCGCGCCGCGTCTTCGTGCCCGTGCTTGCGCCACGCGGCATACCGACGACGCGCGACGGCGCCTGATACGATCGATGCGGCGCTGACCCTCGACAAAACCGCGTTTCCGCTTTAATGCGACGGGGTGTTTCAAGACGGAATTTTCCGCCCCTTTACAAGGTCGATCCCATGAGCATGGAAATGAGCAAGCCCGTCCCGCGTTCCGGTATTCTCGATATCGCTGCCTATGTGCCGGGCAAGGAGCATGCACCGGGCGTCGAGCGCGTCTTCAAGCTCTCTTCCAACGAGACGCCGCTTGGCGCCAGCCCCAAGGCCATCGAAGCCTTCCGTGCGGCTGCCGGCCAGCTGGAGCGTTATCCTGACGGTCAGGCCAAGGAACTGCGTCAGGCGATCGCCGACGTACACGGGCTGAACATCGCCAATATCATCTGCGGCAATGGTTCCGACGAGCTGCTGGGTCTGCTTTGCCACACCTATCTCGGCACGGGCGATGAAGGCATCATCACCGAGCATGGATTCCTGGTCTACAAGATCCAGATCATGGCCGCCGGCGCGACGCCGGTCACGGTCAAGGAAAGGGATTGCACCGTCGACGTCGATGCGATCCTTGCCGCCGTTACCAAGAAGACCAAGATGGTCTTCATCGCCAATCCGGGCAACCCGACCGGCACCTATGTCCCGGTCAGCGAAATTCGCCGGTTGCAGGCAGGCCTGCCGAAGCATGTCATCCTCGTGCTCGACGCCGCCTATGCGGAATATGTCCGCCGCAACGATTACGAAGCCGGCCTCGAACTCGTTTCTGCCAACCAGAACGTCGTGATGACCCGTACCTTCTCGAAGGTCTATGGGCTTGCGGCATTGCGCGTCGGCTGGATGTATGCGCCGGTCGATATCATCGACGCCGTCAACCGCGTGCGCGGTCCGTTCAACATGAACAGTGCGGCGATTGCCGCCGGTGCTGCTGCCGTTCGCGACCAGGCCTTCACGGCTGACACAGTCGCATTCAATTTGCAGTGGCTCGAGAAGGTCACGGCTGCGCTTGAGGCCATTGGTCTCAAGGTCACGCCGTCGGTTACTAACTTCGTTCTCATCCATTTCCCCGATGTCGATGGCAAGCGCGCCGTCGAGGCTGACGATTTCCTCACCAGCCGCGGCTACATCGTGCGCGCAGTGCGCGCCTATGGCTTCCCGAATTCGCTGCGTATGAGCATCGGCACCGAAGAAGCCAATCTCGGCTTCATCGATGCGCTGACGGAGTTTATGGGACGCAAGGCATGAGCAGCATCAAGTTCGATCGCATCACGCTGATCGGCATCGGCCTGATCGGCTCTTCCATCGCTCATGACCTCAAGCGGCTTGGCCTTGCCAAGGAAGTGGTGATCTCGACCCGCAGCGCCGAGACGCTGAAGCGCGCCGAAGAATTGAAGCTTGGCGATCGCTATACGCCGTCCTCGGCCGAAGCGGTCAAGGACGCCGACCTCGTCATCGTTTCGGTGCCGGTCGGTGCCTCGGAGAGCGTCGCCAAGGAAATCGCGGCTCATTTGAAGCCGGGCGCCATCGTTACCGACGTCGGTTCGACCAAGGCGTCGGTCATTGCGCAGATGCAGCCGCATATGCCATCCAACGTGCACTTCATTCCTGGCCACCCGCTGGCTGGCACGGAGAAATCAGGTCCTGATGCCGGTTTTCCCGGATTGTTCAAGGGACGCTGGTGCATCTTCACTCCGGTTCCGGGCACTGACGAAGCCGCGATCAAGAGGCTTCGCGATTTCTGGGAAACTCTAGGCTCCCGCGTCGATGAAATGGATCCGGAACATCACGACAAGGTACTGGCGATCGTTTCGCATCTGCCGCATCTTATCGCCTACAACATCGTCGGCACCGCCGATGATCTGGAGACAGTGACCGAGTCGGAAGTCATCAAATATTCGGCCTCCGGCTTCCGCGATTTTACCCGCCTTGCCGCGTCCGATCCGACCATGTGGCGTGACGTCTGCCTGCACAATCGCGATGCAATCCTCGAAATGCTGTCGCGCTTTTCGGAAGATCTCGCATCGCTGCAGCGGGCGATCCGCTGGGGCGAGGGCGACAAGATTTTCGAACTCTTCACCCGTACCCGCGCCATCCGTCGTTCGATCGTCGAGGCCGGCCAGGACGTCGACGCGCCGGATTTCGGTCGCCACGCCCTGGATACGAAGGAATAGGCAGCCTTACGCGACGGAAGGGCGCTCATGATCGTCAGACGCGGGCGCTCCGAAGACCTGCCTTGGCTCATCGAGCACGACGATGCGAGCGAGGATTGGATCAAGCGCTGCATCCAGTTCGAAGAATATTTCGTTGTCGAGCATGATGGTCAACTCGCCGGCTTCCTGCGATTCAGCCGCTTCTGGGGCAAGATACCCTATATGGACATGATCCGCGTGCCGCCTTCGCTACAGCGTTCCGGCGCGGGCACGGCTCTCTTTCGGGCCTGGGAAAGGGCTATGGCGGAAGAAGGCGCGCAGCATCTGATGACCTCAAGCGAATGGGCGGAAGCCGAGCCTCAGGCCTGGCATCGCCGCAATGGGTTCAAGGCCGCAGGCAGCATCGATCTTCGCATTCTCCAGTCGAGCCCGGAGATATTCTTCCTGAAGGACATCTCGGGCACGCCTGAGGCATAAGGTGTTCGCGCTTTTCCCTAGAATCGCAGCAGCGCCCTTCCTCTTCCTCCTTGAGCATTCCGGAGGGAGAACCTCTGCGCGCTCTTCTGGAAGTGTTTCCAACCTCAGATCGGCGGAATTTTCCCGAGCGGGATGAAGCCGCTGAGCGAAAGGCGGCCGCGATCCGCCGTCAGATCGACGGAGACCTTGTCGGCGCCGCTTGCCAGAGCCTTCAGCATCTTCGTTGCCGTCTTGATGATGTTCTTGGCGGTGGGAAGCGTTGTGCTCAGACTATCGCCCCAAGGGCCGATTTGATTGATCTCAAGCTTGAACTGGCCGGACAACAAGCCGTCCTCGTCGAAATTGAAGGGGCCGGAGAGCGTCATGACGCGGCCGTCGCCGATGTCGATGACGGCTTGGTGCAGGACACCCGCGGCACCGTGAAGGCCTTCGCGATCGCTGCCGTCGAGCAATCCCGCCTTGCCCGATAGCGTCAGGTTGGCGCTGGTCGAAGCGGTGGGTAGTGTCTGCGGGAAGTCTTTGATCACCGCATTGGCGTTTTCGATGCCGATTGCGAAGTCCAGATCGTCGCCGTTCTGGCTCGCATGCATTTCAGTGCGGGCGGCGGTCAGGTTGGCGCTCTGGCCTGTGAAGGACGAGACGATGGCTGCCTTCAGCCCGTTTATGACGGCCTGGCTCTGCGCGACGCCGCGACCTTTGGCAACAAGGCTTGATTGTAGATCCGTCCATTCCGCCGATACCGTCAGGCCCTCGCTCGTGCGCAATTCTGCCGGCGACTTGAGGGTCCAGTTGACGTGGTTGGGCTGGAACACCGGTGCGGATGCGCTCAGCATGTCGAAGTTGGCCGAGACGCCTCTGGTCTGGTTGTCTACCGTCACCGTGTCGCAGGTCAGCCCGATGGAGAAGGGGAAGCCGTTGAAAGCCATGTTCTCGCACTTGCCTGCAATGCCGGCGCTGTTCTGTTGGCCGAGTGCCTTCAGAACGTTGGATCTTACGAAGCCGGTCGCGTAATACCATCCCCCGGTATAGAGCGCGGCGAGGACGACCAACAGACCGAGCAGAACGAGCCAAAGACGTTTGCCTCGGCCGGTTGCTACGCTCTGGCTTGACGCTGCCATGTTGTTCTCCAATGGTTGTACTGAAGCTTCATAGTGATTTGGCGTTGGATATGGACGAATTTTGGGTATTTGGCTACGGATCCCTCATGTGGAATCCGGGCTTTGATTATGACGAGCGGGCCGAGGCTCTGATTTTCGGTTATCGTCGTTCGCTCTGCGTCCGTTCCTGGGTCCATCGCGGCAGCGAAGAGAGCCCCGGCCTGGTGCTTGGGCTCGATCGCGGCGGGTCCTGCCGTGGCATGGCTTTTCGCATTCCAGCCTCCGCTTGGGACGAGGTGATAGCGTATCTGCGAGAGCGCGAACTTGTCACCAATGTCTATCTGGAAAAGACGCTGCCGATCAGGCTTGCCGACGGGCGGCGGGTCACCGCTGTCGCCTATGTCGTCGACCGCAACCACAGGCAATATGCTGGAGCTCTCGATGCAATCGAGGCCGCGCATATCGTCGAATCAGCCAGCGGCCAATCCGGTCCGAACGATGCTTATGTGTTCAATACGCTGACGCATCTGCGCCAGATGGGCATTCGCGATCAATGGCTCGAGCATGTTGTCGATGAAGTGGAGCGGATGCGGGAAGCATCGTGATTGACGCCTATCCGGCGCAACGCCGCTACGCCCTTCTGCGCGGCGGGTGTTAAACAGCCGCCGCTGCTACCTTTGCCTTGCCGATTTCCGCCAGACGCCGGGCGGCTGTCGGCGGGATGGGAAGATGCGGGTTATCGGCGATGGTTTCGACCAGCAATTCGTCGCTCGCCCTTTCCGTCTCCTCGATCAGCCGCGCGAAGAAGACATCCGGGTCCAGGCCGGGCTCGATCGGCGGCAGGATGCGCACCTTGAGGTGGCCGGGATATTTGCGGAAGGTGCGGCGAGGCCAGAACAGGCCGGGATGCATGGCAACCATGACGACGGGAATTCCGAGGTCGCGATACATGCGGGCGATGCCGTATTTGTAGACAGGCTCGGCACCCGGCGGGCGGCGCGTGCCTTCCGGATAGATGATCAGCTGGCGCCCGGTGGCGAGTTCTTCGCGCGTGCGCTTCAGGACGTCGAACATCACCTTGCCGCGCGCGCTGCGATCCACCGGGATCATTCGCTGCTTGCCGGCATACCAGCCGAACAGCGGGATCCACATCAGCTCGCGCTTGAGGATATAGACGGGGTCGTCGAGATAGGGGAGTAACGCGAAGGTATCCCAGAAGGACTGGTGCTTCGGTGCAAAGATGTAGCTGCCTTTCGGGATGTTCTCGAGGCCCTCGATCTCGAAAGTCGTGCCGACGATCTTTTCCATCAGCCAGGTGCTGGACTTCGCCCATGCCTTGGGGATTGCGTAGGCCGCCTTGCGCGGCATCAGGAAATAGATTGGCGTCAAAACGATCATGCGAATGATCAGATTGGCATAGAAGGCTACGTTGAACAGGATCGAACGCAATGTAATCATCGAGGCTTTCCCAATACACCAGCCTACGCCGGTATCCGATGGTTTGCCTACACGATTACGTCGTCAATAAAAAGTCGGCGCATGCTCGCTTTCGCGGGTCCAAGCTCTAATCGTCGTCGTCGAGCGGCTGGCGTGATCGCAAGCCGGTAGGACGTCCAAGGCCCGTCAGGTTGCGAGCCCCAGCGAGAAGGACCTTGGCATACTCCGAGATCATGGTGCGCAGCGCATTCGGATCCGTAAACCAGTTCTTGGCTTTCAAGTCGGAGTTGACGACCGGGTAGGGAATGAAATCGGTCGACGGGTCGACATATTTCAGTTCCGCCAGGCTTCGGGGCATATGGTAGTTGTTTGTGACTACGAGGACGCTCTTATAGCCCTTGGCGTGAATCCACTTTGCCGCTTCGCGGGCATTGCCGATGGTGTCGAGCGCGTCGTAGCCGATGTCGACGCAGCAGCTGAACAGATCGACCGAGCTTTGGGTCAACTTGCGGATCTGGGACGGTGTCGTGGTCGGATGCGCGCCTGAGATTAGCAAACGATTGCCGGCGCCGGAGCGCAGCAGCTCCACGGCCTGATCGATGCGCTGGTAACCGCCTGTCAACACGACGATGCCATCCGCCTTCGGATCGAGCGGCGGCTTCATCGTGGTGATCGAATCGACAAAATGTAGGAAGCCGCCGAAAACAATGGCGACGAAGAAAATGAAGGCGAAGCCCCCCCAGCGCAAAAGACGGCGGATCAGACTACGCCGCACGGGCCTGTCGCTGCGGGAGCGCTCCCGCAACGGCTGCGAACTCACGGTCTTGCGAGTCGTCAGATCCATGCTCATGATTCGTCATTATACGACAATTGCGGCAAGGAACGGGCTGCCGATCGGCAAAAAATCATCACTGCGTTATCAATTCTGCACACTGTCCGATCTTCCGGGGTCGGAACGGATCAAATCGATCTCGTAAATCGTGCGCATCACGGTGAAACGCGCCGTCAGTGTCGTGAGCAGCGCAATGACGATCATCGTCGCGAGAATGCCGAGATAGCCGAGCGCACCGACCGAAAACGTGCCGAAAAGGGCGGTCGCCTGGTCGGTTTGAGGTGTGGCGATCGTGCGGCTCTGCAGGAAGCCGGCACTGGCGAAGAAGAAGGCGGCGAGCGCGCTGCCCGCCGCCGATCCCTTGAGGCTGATTTTCAGGAAATGCTTCTGGAATTCCGTTGCGACGAAGGTGCTTTCGGCGCCGACGAAGTGCAGTACTTCGACGATATGCCTGTTGCCCGACAGTGCTCCGCGTGTCGCGAAAACCACGGTCAGCACCATGGCCGTGAAGACCAGCAGCAGAACGCCGGTGCCGATGAGAACCGTCGTATGAGCCATCGAGACGAGCCGGTCGACCCAGGTGCGATGGTCATCCAGCGTCGCCTGCGGGATCTGGGCCTTCAGCAGGCTGCGCATGGCCTCGAAATCCGGCGGATGCGTCTCGTCGATGGTGACGATGACGAGGCGTGGAACCGGCAGTTCCTTTATGTCGAGGCCGGCGCCGAGCCAAGGCTCCAGAAGGCGGGCGGTGGCCGCCTCATCGACGATCTGGCCCGACTTCGTGCCGACGAAGCTGAGCGCGATGTCGCGGGCGCTCGCCAGCGCCTTGTCCATTTCGAGATTGTCGTCCGGCTTGATCTGGATCGTGATCTCGCGGGAAATCTGGCTTTCCCAGCTGGCGGCCGTTGCCCGCACCATGCTGACCGCGCCGAGCGTCAGGCAGGCGAGAAAGGCCATGATGGCGATGACGACGATCAGCGCGTTGCCCTGGATATTCGAGGAGGGCACGATAGGTCCGGTCGGGCGCACGCGCATCTCCGGACGCCTGCGCTCCGGCGGCTGGCCGGTCGACGCCTGCTGCGGCTGCGGAGCTCTTGCGTTCGGGCTGTTCCTGCGGGGCGCTTGCTCAGTCATAGATATCGAGATGCCCTCCCGACAAGATCATGCGCCTGGCTTCGATCTGGTCCATCAGCGCGAGGTCATGCGTCGCGATGACGACAGCGGTGCCGAGACGATTGAGCTCCAGAAACAGATTGAGCAGCCGGCGTGCCATCGGCGGATCGACGTTGCCCGTGGGCTCGTCGGCAAGCAGGATTTCAGGACGGTCTATGAGGGCGCGGGCGATTGCGGCGCGCTGCTTCTCGCCGCCTGACAGCACCGGCGGCAGCACATTGATGCGCTCGCCAAGGCCGACCCACTTGAGCAGCTCCAGCACGTCGGTGCGATAAGAGCTTTCGTCCTTGCCGCGTACGCGCAGGGGCAGGGCGACGTTTTCGTAGGTGGTCAGATGCTCGAGCAGCCGGAAATCCTGAAAGACAATGCCGACGCGGCGGCGCAGCAGCGGCAGTTCGTTGCGCGGGATCGACGAAATCTCACGATCGAACATGCGGATCAGCCCACGAGTCGGCTGCAGCGACATGAACAGCAGCCGCAACAGCGTGGTCTTGCCGGCGCCGGAGGGGCCGGTCAGGAACTGGAACGATTTTCTCGGAATGTCGAAACTCAGGTCACGGAGGATTTCCGGACCCATGCCGTAGCGCAAACCGACGTTCTCAAAGTGAATCAACGGGCAGTCCAGTCTTCCGCGGTGTTCAATCAGGCGACTTGTTAACCACTGGCGTTAACAGCCGGTAAATTTTTCTGGAAAGGCGCCCGATTCATGGCGATCTTTGCGAAGCATTAACCAATAAAATTTACGACTGGGCAGGATTCGTTTCAATGCCCAGATTAGGAACGGGCGTTGAAACCATGTGGATCACCGAAATGGGAGGTCATCATGGGCGCTTTTCGCCACCGCCAGCAGCGGGCGGAGCTGGTTTATGACCTTATTCCGCCAGAACGCGGACAAGGGGCCGGCCAGGTACATCGCTTTGCGCCGAAACCGGACATCGTCGATGCCGAGTTCGTCACGGTATCCGGTGGCCGTAACCGAGGCACCTCTGGCGTCAACATGCGCTATGAGCGGCCGGCCGGAACAAGGCAGCGGCTGCGACCGACACGCTCGAACTGGCTTTCACGCATCCTGGCTGCATTCCGATCTATCGAGAATATTCTGCAGCAGGCTTCGCGCCGGAGTTTCGTGGCGCTTATCGTCTCGCTCGCCGTGTTGATCTTCGGTCTCTCCGGTGGATTTTCAGGTCTCTCCAGCGCCCCGATCGACCCGAACGGGGAGCCGCTGCAGTTTTCGCATGTGACGCTGATGCCGCGTGATGAAAACGGCCTGCGGGTGCTGACATTGAACGGCATTATCGAGAATGCCAGCGGCGCGACGCTTTCCGTTCCGCAGGTCCGCGCCAATCTTTTTGCCGGTGATCATCTGGTCAGAAGCGTTGTCGTGAACGTCTCGATCGACCGGCTCGGGCCACATGAAAGCCGAGGATTTTCGACGCGATTGCAGCATCCCGGCGGAAAAACGCCGGATGTTCGGCTCTCCTTTATGCCTTAAGGCATGATGCCGAAAAGTGTCGCCGGTTTTCGAGCGACACTGTTCGCTAGCCGTTCGAATTCCGGGTGGAATCGGATTTTAGGTCGAATCGGCCTAGAATCATTCGACTCTGGGGGTGTGTCGGGCTTGCTGATTGTGCTACGGGCTAGAGCTTGATCGGCGGCCAAGGGCCGCAAAGCCATGGAGCATGCCAATCAATGCCTGTCGTACGCGGGAAAAATATCGAGCCGCTTTTCACTGCCGAGCAGATTGCCGAGCGCAATCAGACCATGGCGAAGCAAATCGCCAGCGGGCCGACGAAGGATCTCCTCGTCATCGCAGTCCTCAAGGGCTCCTTCATTTTCGCAGCCGATCTGTTGCGCGCGCTGCATGAAACTGGCCTTGCTCCGGAAGTTGAATTCATCACTCTTTCCAGCTATGGCGCCGGCACGACCTCGCAGGGCGTGCGCATCGTCAAGGACATCGACAGCGACGTTAAGGATCGCGACGTTCTGCTGATCGACGATATTCTGGAATCGGGCCGCACGCTGCGTTTCGCCAAGGAACTGCTCTATGAGCGCGGCGCCCGTCACGTCAGCCTGGCCGTGCTGCTCGACAAGAGCGTGAAGCGCCAAGAGGAATTGGAAGCGGACTATGTCGGCTTCGAATGCCCGGATTATTTCGTTGTCGGATACGGCATGGACGTGGCTTACGCCTTCCGCGAATTGCCCTTCGTCGGTGTCGTCACGGGCGACGCCATCTCCTGAATCGACGTTAACGGAGACAGCTGTCACGGCTGTCCCATTCTGCTCCAGTGATGACGACTCATTAACCACGGAGCCCAATCGCCCCCTGTCGTTTACCTATCGCAAACGGAATTCTGGTGATTTCGGTCGCGGAACATGACGGACCAGGAGCATTGGGCCATGGCAAAAATTCTGATCACGGAAGACGAAGATTCGCTTCGCACCTTCGTCGCACGCGCGCTGCGCCTGGACGGCCACGAGACCGAAGAGGCCGCCGATGGCGCCGAAGGTTTGGAAAAGCTGCGGGAGGGCGGTTACGACTTGCTTCTTTCGGATATCCGCATGCCGGTCATGGACGGCATCGAGCTTGCGCACCAGGCGCATTCGACATGCCCAGGGATGAAGATCCTGCTGATGACCGGCTATGCTGAGCAGCGCGAGCGTGCCGACGACTTGATGGAAAAAATCGTCGATGTCGTCGCCAAGCCGTTTGCACTGCCAGATATCCGTAAGGCCGTTGCACGCGCATTGGCGGCCTAAGGCATTTCGACGTTTCTTCGCATCGCGAAAACGCCCTAGCCATTATTTCTGCGCATGCCGGACGAAACACGGTGGCGCGCTTTTCCCGCAAATATTCTCGATGACAAGCTTCGAAGCGCTGAACTGTTCCAGCGCTTCGCGTTGACGCTTGTCCGGATGGATGGCTCCGTGCGTCTGTCTTGAGATTGATCCAAGCCGTTCCCGCTTGTCCTACTGACCCAGATTCAGCAGTCGTTCCAGATAGCGCCGTTCGTCGCTCAAGGTAGGATTGTTGCTTAACCGTTCGCGAATGGCGTCGAGAATCTCGCGGGCGCGTTGGGCATCGATGATCTTCGGCACCATGTCCTTATCGGGACTGTCCAGCGGGCCATCCCGCAACCGGCCGAGTGGATCGCGGCCGCTCTGGCCGTTCTGGCCGCTTTGCCCCGGCATCTGCCCCTGGCCCTGACCTTGGCCCTGTTGCTGCATCTGCGCCATCAGCTGGTTCATCATGTCGCGGGTGCCCTTGCGCAGGGCGTCCAGCGCACGCCCCTGGCCCTGCACGGCGCCTTCGCCGTTGCCCTCGGTCAGCTGGCCCGAAGCGCCCTTCATTTCCTGCTGAGCCTTGCCGTAATTCTGGTTCGGCTTCATGCCGAGCGAGCCGAGATTTTTCTGGAGTTCGCCGAGCTGCTTTCCGAGATCGTCCTGCTGCTGGCGCAATTGTTTCAGTGCGTCGCGCAGCTGATCGGCTGTCATACCATCGGTCGGGTCGTTGCCCTTCTGACCGTTCTGATTCTGGTCTTGCTGCGGATCCTGCTGAGCCTGGTTGCGTTGCCCCATGTCCGGCCGCGCCTGGTCACCGAGGTTGGGTAGCGGCTGGTCCATCAAGCCGTCGCCGTCCTCATTGGAATCGCCGCGCTGCATGCGGTCGCGCATGGCCTGATCGAGCTTGAAGGTCTGGTCCATCAGCTTTTGTTGGTCGCGCATGATGCGGCCGAGCTTGTCCATCTGCTCACGCATCTTGTCATTCGCCTGGCCCTGCTGCTGCTGTCCGGGTTGCGGCTTGCCGGCCTGCAGGCTGTTCATCAATTGCTGCAGCTCAGAGAGCATCTGTTGCGCCGCCTGGCGATTCCCGGAGCGGGCAAGATTTTCGATCTGGTCCATCATGCGCTGCAGGTCCTGCTGGCGCAGGATGTTGGCGGAGCGCTGGTTAGGTTGAGCCGGCATGTTGCGCATGCGCTCGGCCAGTTCTTTCATATAGGCGTTCATCGCCTTGCGGAGTTCGTCGGTGAGCTTCTTGATTTCTGCGTCGGATGCATTGCGCTGCAGGGCATCGGAGAGCTTCTGCTGCGCGTCGCGCAGCGCTTTTTCCGCATCGGTCAGCTGTGCGTCTTCCATGCCGAGTGCGATCTGCCAGAGATAGTCAGCCGTATCCTTCAGCGAAGCCTCACCGCTTGCGAGCTTCATGCGCGTCAGCGCGGATTTGATTGCAAGGAAATTGCCGAGGCCGGGAATGGCTTCCTCCGGGCGGATGGTCAGCGACTTGTTGAGCTCGATCGCCTCCGGCATCTTGCGGGTATCGAGGGCGAAGACCTGGCGCTCTTCGGCAACGGCGGCCGCCAGCGGCTGGCTGAAATTGCGCGAGGGAAGTACCATTTCATAGGGAGCGCTGCGGCCGGTCTGTCCTGCGCCGTCCTTGGCGACAAGCGTGAGGCGAACGCGCTTGCCGGCAAGGGGATCCTGCGTCAGGTCGTGGCTTGCCAGGCCCTTGCCGTTGCGGCGGTCGCGACGTGGAACGTCAAGCTTGTATTCGGGAAGGCCGTAGAGCGGGGTGGCTGCCGCATCGGACTCCACGGGCACGATCTCGGCATGGGCTTCTTCGACGCCGTAATCGTCCTTCACCCGGAAGCCGAGTTCCAGAGCGCCGTTGGGGGATGCGTGCGGAACGCCGTCAAAGGCGATCTCGGGCGGCTTGTCGACGACCACATTGAAGGTCCATGATCGGCCGTTGACGGTCAGCGAGCCGGCCTTTTCCAGTTTCAGGACATGGGTATGGGAAATCATCCCGTCGGCGGCGGGGGAAATGGCGTTGCCAGGAGCTGCCGGTTGGGCAGCGGCGGGGCCTCCGCCGGTCGCCGACGCCTGCTTGTCCGTATCGGCCGCCTGTTCCGGAACTTCGACTCCCTTGTCGGTGCCTGCCGCCTGGAACAGGACCTTTTCATCCGCAGAGGTGCCGGTTACACGCACCGTCAGCTCGGAGAATTGCGGCACGTTGAGGTTATCGCTGGCATTGGCGACATTGCCGGTGAGATAGACCGGTGCCTCGCCGGTATAGTAGGGCGGCGTGACCCAGGCATCGACACGGACATCCGGATTGCTCGACATGGATGCTGGCGGCGTGAAGACGTCGCTCAGCGAGCCGCCGCTGTTGGACGTCGAAAAGCTGAAGGCCGTCACCAGCAGCAAAGCCGGAATGGCGCGCAGGGCGAAACGGTCGTAGCGCGCAATATCCGGTCGGGGCAGGCCGGCATCCAGTGCGGCAATGCGCTCCGCCATGCGGGTCTGGTGTTCGCGCCAAAGTGCCCGGGCGAAGGGGGTGTCGAGCGCCGGCTCGTCCTCCTGCACGGTGACGGGCTGATGCGCAAGGCCGTTGCGTTCCTCCAGAAGTCGGTCGGCTTCGGCGATCGTCGGCCGCCGCAGGCGGCGCAGCGGGTTGAGGGAGAAAACGAAACCGACAACGAAGACGGCAAGCAGCGAGAAACGCAGGACATCCGGTGCGATGCGGAAAATGCCGAACCATGCGGCAGAGAGGAACAGCGCAAGAATGGATGCCGGCAACAATAGCCGCGGCAGAAGCTGCTCCGAGACCAGCACGATCTGAGCAAACAGACGCTTGACCGCAACCATGCGCGCCAGCGCCGGACGGGTAGCGAAAGCACCCTTCTTAGGGTTGCTAGGGCTGGTCATCGGTCCGGTCTACTCCCGATCTGACGTTGATGGCCAATATATTTTCACAATTCCTCGAATTGCGAAGATATATTGGCGTCCTGCTTGTTTATGCATTCCGGACGGAAAACCGCTACGCACTCTTCCTCGAAATGCTCAAATTGCCTGTTGACTATGGCCGGGCGTCCCACACGTCCATGCTCGCAGCGCTCGGCTAGAGACCAATTGAACAAAGATAACATTCTTTGTGGCGAAGACGAGGGCAAGCGCCATGAAAGGCTGTTTTTTCATCGCACTTCGCCGAAACGTGATCGTTTCGGCAGGGCCGGACGGGATAGTTCGTTCCCGCCCGAATCCGTGGAACAAACCGACTACCCCTCGAGCCAGGCGGGAATGGAATCCAGCGCGATCAACTCCTCGTAGGTGCCGCGCGGGCGGATAACGTGGAATTCATTGCCCCTGACCAACACTTCCGGAACGAGAAGCCGGCTGTTGTAGGTGCCGGCCTGCACGGCCCCGTAAGCGCCGCCCGAGCTGACGGCGAGGAGATCGCCGGGCTTCGGCGCGGCCATGTCGCGGTCGAGCGCCAGATAGTCGCCGGTTTCGCACACGGGGCCAACGACGTCTGCCTTGATGCGCGGGGCATTGGCATCGCCGAGCGCAACCGGGCGGATCTCGTGATAGGCCTCGTAGAGTGTCGGGCGGATCAGGTCGTTCATTGCGCCGTCGACGATGACGAAGCTCTTGTCGCCTGCATCCTTCACGTAGATGACCTCGGTCACGAGAATTCCGGCATTGCCGACGATCAGGCGGCCGGGTTCTGTGACGATCCGGCAGTTGAGGCCGCGCAGCTGATTCTTGACGATATGCGCATAGGCTTCCGGCAGGGGCGGCGGATTGTTGTCGTCGCGATAGGGAATACCGAGGCCGCCGCCGATATCGACGTGATGAATGTCATGGCCATCGCCGCGCAGCGTTTCCACGAGATCGCGCAGCAGCTTGAAGGCGTCGTCGAAAGGCTGAAGTTCGGTAATCTGGCTGCCGATATGCATATCGATGCCGGTGACCTTGATCCCCGGCAGGCTGGCGGCGCGATTATACACGTCACGCGCCCGTTCCCAGGAAATGCCGAACTTGTTTTCCTTCTTGCCGGTCGAAATCTTCGCATGGGTGCGGGCATCGACATCGGGGTTGATGCGGAAGGAAACGGAGGCGATCTTGCCGGCGCGGACGGCGCGCTGGTTCAGCACTTCCAGCTCGGGCTCGGATTCGACGTTGAAGCAGTAGATGCCGGCTTCGAGCGCCACGTCCATTTCCTGTGCGGTCTTGCCGACGCCGGAAAACATGATGCGGCTTGCCGGGATTCCGGCGGCCAATGCACGGCGCAGCTCACCCACGGACACCACGTCGACTCCGGCGCCGAGGCGGCCGAGCGTCTTCAGCACCGCCTGGTTAGAATTGGCCTTCATGGCGTAGCACACCATGGCGTTGACATCGTCGAAGGCTTCCGAGAAGACCCGATAGTGCCGCTCCAGCGTCGCGGTCGAGTAGACATAGAACGGGGTGCCGACCGCCTTGGCGATCTCTGGAACCGGGACATCCTCAGCGTAGAGGATGCCGTCGCGATACTGAAAATGGTTCACGGCCGATGCCTATTTAGAGAAGCGGATCGAGGAAAAACTTCTTGTCTTCGGTGCCTGGCTGTTTGGTCGCCTTGCTGCTATCGCCGCCCTTCGTCGCATGAACACTCGGCGGGTCGAGATCGCCTTTGCGGCCACATCCGGCTACGGCAAGGCCGATGACCGAAAGCACCACGGTCATGCGGATGATATGCGGCATGTTGATCTGCATCGAAATCCTCTTGGGCGACAAAACGCGAAAGTCACTCTTCTTAGCGAAGTTTCCGCGTCTTGTGCACCCTGATTGTTGGAGTGCGGTTTCGGTACAGCATCGGCCCGAAAATCGGCATCGATTCTCGGAAAGCCTGATGCGTGGATTCAAAGAGATAGAGCGTCCTTTGCGCTTCCGAAAAGAAGCACGGCGCTCTAGTCTTTTCAGTTGCGAGCGCGCCAGAAAGCGATCTGCTTGCGCACTTCGGAAGGTGCAGTGCCGCCGAAGCTCTTGCGGCTGGCGACCGACGCCTCGACCGTCAGCACGTCGAAGATCTTGTCGGTGATATCGGGATGGATCGCCTGCAGATCCGCAAGCGAAAGCTCCGCCAGCTCGCAGGATTTGCTTTCCGCGAGCGCCACGGCGCGTCCCGTGACATGGTGGGCGTCGCGGAAGGGCAGGCCCGCTTCGCGTACCAGCCAATCGGCAAGATCCGTCGCGGTCGAATAGCCGGAGCCGGCGGCAGCCTTCATCCGGGCGGTATTGATCGTCAGGTCCCGTACCATACCGGTCATGGCGGCAATCGCCAGTTCGAGGCTTTCTGCGGCGTCGAAGACCTGTTCCTTGTCTTCCTGCATGTCCTTGGAATAGGCGAGCGGCAGGCCCTTCATGATGGTCAGCAGCGCCACCAGCGAGCCATTGATGCGGCCGGTCTTGGCGCGCACGAGCTCGGCGGCATCCGGGTTCTTTTTCTGCGGCATGATGGAGGAGCCGGTGGAGAAGGCGTCAGACAGGCGCACGAAGCCGAATTGCGGCGTCGACCAGATGACGATCTCTTCGGCGAGGCGCGACAGATGCATGCCGGCAATCGCAGCGATCGACAGGAATTCGATGGCAAAATCGCGGTCGGAGACGGTGTCGATCGAGTTGCGGGTCGGCTCACGGAAGCCGAGAGCCTTGGCCGTCATGTGACGGTCGATCGGGAAGCCGGTGCCGGCAAGGGCGGCAGCGCCGATCGGCGATTCATCCATGTGCTCGATGGCGTGGCGCACGCGCGAACGGTCGCGGCCGAACATCTCGACATAGGCCATGCAATGATGGCCGAAGGTGACGGGCTGTGCCGTCTGCAGATGGGTGAAGCCCGGCATGACGGTTTCAGCATGTTCTTCGGCGCGGTCGAGGAAGGCTGCGATCAGCTCGGTTAATGCCTGCTCGCACTTCTGCAGCTCTTCCTTCACCCAGAGGCGAAAATCGAGCGCCACTTGGTCGTTGCGCGAGCGGGCGGTGTGTAGGCGGCCGGCGGCGGGGCCGATCAGGGTCGCAAGCCGTGCCTCGATGTTCATGTGGATGTCTTCGAGGCGGCGCGAGAACTCGAAATTGCCGCTTTCGATCTCTGACAGGATCGTGTTCAGGCCGTGAACGATCTTGTCTTTATCCTCGGTCGAAATGATGCCTTGATGGGCGAGCATGCCTGCATGCGCGATTGAGCCGCGGATATCCTGTGCAAACAGCTTCTTGTCGAAACCGATCGAGGCATTTATCTCCTCCATGATCGCCGCGGGGCCGGAAGCGAAACGCCCGCCCCACATCTGGTTGGAGGATTTGGTGTCCGTGCCGTCAGTCATGAGATGCCCACCTGGAGAATGTAATGACAGCAAAGAAGCCGTTCGGTCTGCCGTCCATGAAACTCGTTCTGTTTGCCGCCGTCGCTGGGGTCATTGCCGGTGCGGCAGCGGTATACGTGAAGGAGGCGGGGTATGGCAATGGCATTGGTGAAACGGCCTCCGCCGATCAATGCGCGGCGGCCAAGGATCGCGGCGCGGCGCTGACGCCTTTCACCAAGGGGCAAGTCGCCGCGATGAGCGCCCCGCCCGCGCCGGTCTCGCTCCGCGACATCGCCTTCAAGGGGCCGGAGGGGCAGCCGCTGACGGTCGCGAGCTTTGCCGGCAAGACGCTACTCTTGAATGTCTGGGCGACATGGTGTGTGCCGTGCCGTGAAGAAATGCCGGCATTGAACGCGCTGGAGAAGAGCGTCGGAGGCGACAAGTTCGAAGTGGTCGCCGTCAATATCGATACCGGCGACGAGGAAAAAACCAAGGCGTTCCGCACGGAATATGCCATCGACAAGCTCGGCCATTACCGTGACAACACCATGGGCGTGTTCAACGTGCTGAAGAAGCAGGGGCTGGCTTTCGGTCTTCCGGTGACGCTACTCGTCGACGACAAGGGCTGCTTGATTTCGGCAATGAACGGTCCGGCCGCCTGGGATAGCGACGACGCCAAGAAGCTGGTGAAGGCGGCTGCGGGGATCTGACGTTTCTTGCCCGACCACCCGCCCTCGCCCTTTGAGGGTCGCTTGCGCTCCCGCCTCAGGGTGAGGGCTAATCTCTTGTGTTCGTTGAGATTTTTGGCATGCTCGGTTCGGTTGGAGGACGGCCTGCTCCGGCCTCATCCTGACGTGCGCGGGCGGAAGTCCGGAGCCTCGAAGGACGAGGGTCGGCTCCTCTCGCGCCGAAAACCTACCGCGTCGGAACCGGCACTTCGCCGCGATAGTCGTAGAAACCGCGGCCAGATTTGCGGCCGAGCCAGCCGGCTTCGACATATTTCACCAGGAGCGGGCAGGGGCGATACTTCGAATCGGCCAGGCCGTCGTGCAGCACCTGCATGATCGACAGGCAGGTATCAAGGCCAATGAAGTCTGCGAGCTGCAGCGGTCCCATCGGATGGTTGGCGCCGAGCCGCATGGCGGTATCGATGGCGTCGACCGTGCCGACACCTTCATAAAGCGTGTAGATCGCTTCGTTGATCATAGGCAGCAGGATGCGGTTGACGATGAAGGCGGGGAAGTCTTCCGCGACGGTGATCGTCTTTTCCAGCGAGCTGACATATTCCTTGGCAGCCGAGAAGGTGGTTTCATCGGTCGCAATGCCCCGCACCAGTTCCACCAGCTTCATCACCGGGACCGGGTTCATGAAGTGGATGCCCATGAAGCGCTCCGGCCGATCCGTGGCGGAGGCCAGACGGGTGATCGACAGCGACGACGTGTTGGTGGCAAGAAGCGCTTCGGGCTTCAGCACAGGGCAGACCTGCGAGTAGATCTTGCGCTTGACGCTTTCGTCTTCGGTTGCGGCCTCGATGGCGAGGTCGACCTGGGCGAGATCGTTGAGATCGTTCGAGCCGGTAATGCGGGCGAGCGCTGCCTTACGGTCCTCGTCGCTGGTCTTGCCTGACGTAACTTGCCGGGCAAGATTGCCGTTGATGGTGGCAAGCCCGCTTTCGATGCGATCCTGCGACAGATCGTAGATGTGAACCTTGTAGCCGGCCATGGCGGATACGTGGGCGATGCCGCAGCCCATCTGGCCCGCGCCAATAATACCGATCGTCTTCAGCGAACTCATTGCCAACTCCCCGGCGCGCTCCTGGCCTTGCGCTATGCTCTTAACCTAAATTTGCCGGGCCATTTCTAGCCCGGCAAAGATTGATAGACCTATAAGAGACGATTTTCCAGTCTCTCGCAACTGCGAGAAAAATAATCGGCGCGATCAAAGCGCCTTTTGCAATTCCGGCAGCGCTTCGAAGAGGTCTGCGACGAGACCATAGTCGGCGATCTGGAAGATTGGGGCTTCCTCGTCCTTGTTGATGGCGACGATGACCTTCGARTCCTTCATACCGGCCAGATGCTGGATAGCACCGGAGATGCCGCAGGCGATATAGAGCTGCGGTGCGACCACCTTGCCGGTCTGGCCGACCTGCCAATCGTTCGGGGCRTAGCCGGCATCGACGGCGGCGCGCGATGCACCGACGGCRGCRCCGAGCTTGTCGGCGACGGGCAGGATGACTTCCTGGAACTTCTCCGCAGAGCCGAGTGCACGGCCACCCGAGATGATGATCTTGGCAGAGGTCAGCTCCGGACGATCCGATGTCGACAATGCGTCGCCGACGAAGGAGGAAAGAGCAGGGTCGGCTGCGGCCGATACGCTCTCGATCGCTGCATTGCCGCTTGCATCCGCCGCCGCGAAGGAGGCCGTGCGCACGGTGATGACCTTCTTTGCGTCAGTCGACTGCACGGTCTGGATGGCGTTGCCGGCATAGATCGGCCGCTTGAAGGTATCGGCCGAGACGACCTCGATGATTTCCGAGACCTGGGCAACGTCGAGCAGGGCTGCGACGCGCGGCAGAACATTCTTGCCGACCGAAGTCGCAGCACCGATGATGGTGTCATAGGCGCCGGCAAGTGAAACGATCAGCGCTGCCAAAGGCTCGGCGAGATTGTTGGCAAGGCTTGCATCCTCGGCAACCAGTACCTTGGAAACGCCCGACAACTTTGCTGCCTGTTCGCCGGCAGCCTTGGCACCAGCACCTGCGACGAGCACATGTACGTCGCCGCCGATTTTCGTTGCGGCCGTCAGCGCCTTGGCGGTCTGGTCGGAGAGGTGGGCATTGTCGTGATCAGCCAGAAGAAGAATGGCCATGATGTCTAACTCCTCGTTCGGACTGGGTTACAGGACGCCGGCTTCGGTCTTGAGCTTTTCGACGAGCTCGGCAACCGACTTGACCTTRACGCCAGCCTTGCGGCCGCCGGGCTCTTCGGTCTTCAAAACCTTCAGACGCGGCTCGGTGGAGACGCCGAAATCGGCCGGCGACTTCTTGTCGAGCGGCTTCTTCTTGGCCTTCATGATGTTCGGCAGCGAGGCGTAGCGCGGTTCGTTSARGCGMAGRTCCGTCGTCACGACGGCCGGMAGCTTGACCTCGATGGTCTGCAGACCGCCGTCRACTTCGCGGGTCACCTTTGCCTTGCCATCACCGATCTCGATCTTGGAGGCGAAGGTTGCCTGCGCCGTGCCGAGCAGTGCCGCCAGCATCTGGCCGGTYTGGTTGCTATCGTCGTCGATCGCCTGCTTGCCGACGATGATGAGGCCTGGCTGTTCGGCTTCGGTGACACCCTTGAGGATCTTGGCAACGGCCAGCGGCTCGACGGCATCGTCGGTTTCCACGAGGATGGCGCGGTCGGCGCCCATGGCGAGTGCCGTGCGCAGCGTCTCTTCGGCCTTGGCCGGTCCGATCGATACGACCACCACTTCCTCGGCCTTGCCRGCTTCCTTCAGACGCAGCGCCTCTTCGACCGAGATCTCGTCGAACGGATTCATCGACATCTTCACGTTCGACAGCTCAACGCCAGATCCATCCGGCTTCACGCGGATCTTCACGTTGTAGTCAACAACCCGCTTAACTGGCACCAGTATCTTCATGGAATCCTTCCTTCAACATGACCGCCCGAGAGCATGCGCTGTTTAGCGCCACTCCATTTGTCGAATGGCGACATGGATACGCGTTTTTTTCCCAATTACAACGCTTCCAGGCCGCAGAGAGACGAATTGCCCCAAAGGCATAAATAACGTTTACGTCAACGTCAATAAGGCAATGATAAGTAAACCAGGCCGACCGTTAGCGATTCTGGCCGGGAACCCAAAGCACATCGGCGCGCCCGCAATCATTGGCGTGGCGCGCTGCGACGAACAGGAAATCGGACAGCCGATTGATGTATTTCAGTGCCGCCGAGCTGACCCTCTCGCCCTCGCTGCGCGAAAGCGCCACCATCAGGCGCTCGCCACGTCGCGCAATCGTGCGGGCAACGTGCAGATGGGCCGATGCCGCGCTCCCGGCGGGAAGAACGAAAGACCTCAGAGGCTCTAGATCAGCATTCAGCAGATCGATGTCGTGCTCGATGCGCTCGACTTGATGATCGACGATACGCAACGGCTCATAGGCTGGTGGTTCGTCCGTTTCAGGCGTCGACAGATCGGCGCCGAGATCGAAAAGATCGTTCTGAATGCGTATCAGCATGGCGTCGAGATCGGGCATATCGGCAGTGTGCAGCCGCGCGACGCCGATGGCGGAATTGGTTTCGTCGATGGTGCCGTAGCTTTCGACGCGCAGATCGTGTTTCAGCCGTCTCGGGCCGGAGACGAGGCCCGTGGTGCCGTCATCGCCGGTCTTGGTATAGATCTTGTTGAGCTTGACCATCGTCTTCCTATGGTTAGAGCCTTTTCGCTCTTCTTCGGATCGCGAAACGCTCTATCCCTATGGTTTCACGCAAATCAGGACAGAAAACCTGAATCTGCTCTAGGCCGGGCGGCCGCCGCCTGTGAGCCACAGCGTCAGCATGATCAGGATGACCGCGACTGCCTGCAGCAGAACGCGCAGCTGCATCAGCCGGTTCGAGAGATTGGGATTATCGCCTTTCATCATGTTCAGCAGGCCGCGAATGAGAACAATCGCGACGAGGCCCATGACAATGATGGCGGCAACATAAGTAACGGTCGACATGGCTCCTCCACCCTTGTCTTCGCGGCAACCCGGCTTTTCATGGAAGCTCGGAGTTGCGCTATATCATCGTTTCCGAGCAATCACGGAGAAAAAACGCTCTGCGATTTTCCCTGGATTGCTCTAATCCAGCCGGCGCATCAGACGATAGAAAAGATTAGCCGGCAATAGCCTTTTCAAGAGAACACCCTGCTTGGCGGGTGTCGTTACCAGATAATGTGGGCGTGGGTTGCTCACATTTAAAGCTGATTTTAGCACATCATAGACCGCTTCGGGGCCTAATTTATGTTTGTTGATCGGCCCGGAACCATCCAGGCGCCGCAACTGCCGCCGATATTCGGCGGCATGGACGGAGCCTTCGAGGTCGATATGCTCGTGAACCTTGGCGAGTGCATTGGCAGTGAAGCGTGTCGCAATCGGACCGGGCTCGATCAGGCTCACATGGATGCCGCTATCCTGCAGCTCCATTCGGAGTGTGATCGTCAGTCCCTCCAGGGCGAATTTCGAGGCGGTATAGGCACCGCGGAAGCGATAAGGGATGAGGCCGAGGATGGACGAGCAATTGACGATGCGGCCGTGACCCTGCTTGCGCATCAGCGGAATGATCTGGCGCGTCAACTCGTGCCAGCCGAAGAAGTTCGTTTCGAACTGCGCCCGCAGCACATCGGTCGAAAGGTCTTCGACCGCGCCGGTCTGGCCGTAGGCGCCATTGTTGAAAAGGGCGTCGATATGGTCGCCTGTGCGCTCGCGCACCGTTGCTACGGTTGCGGAAATCGTCTCCGGCCTGGTGTAGTCGAGGAGAAGTGCTTCGATGCCGTCGGCCTCCAGCGATGCCAGGTCCTCTTCCTTGCGCACCGTTGCAAAGACACGCCATCCATCTGCCTTTAGCGCCCGCGCGCAATAGGCGCCGATTCCAGACGAGCAACCAGTCAGCAGGATAATGCGTTGTTCCGTCATGGGATGATTCCTGTACAAAGCACGTCTCGTTTCCCATATTCAGGGACCTGATACAATCGACAACCGGCGGATGAATGCCGATGTCAGCGGAGATGGAATGCCGACAGCCCTGCGGACGATTTACAAGGTGATCTACGACGCGGTGTTCCACTTCGTCGAGGATGACGGGTTCGCCATGGCAAGCCATGTAGCGCTTTCGACGCTGCTGGCGGTTTTCCCCTTTCTGATCTTCGGTACGGCGCTGGCAAGCTTTCTCGGCGCCAGCCAATTTTCGTCGACGGCTGTGCATCTGATCTTCGACACCTGGCCGGAGGCGATCGCCAAGCCTTTGGCGGATCAGGTCGTGCAGGTTCTGACGATCCCGCGCGGCGGCCTATTGACGATCTCCGTGCTTGCGGCAGCCTACTTCGCCTCGAACGGCGTCGAGGCACTGCGCATATCACTCAATCGTGCCTATCGCGTGCTGGAAACCAGACCGTGGTATTTCAACCGTCTCGCCAGTCTCGGCTATGTGCTGATCGCGGTGCTGATCTTTGCCATCCTCAGCATCCTGCTCGTCGCGGTGCCGCTTGCGCTCAACTACACCAGGCAATGGCTGCCGAAGCTCGCCGATATTCTCGACATCGTCTTTAGCTGGCGGATTTACGGTACGATCTTCCTGCTTCTGGCCGGGCTGATGATCCTGCACCTGTGGCTTGCGGCCGGGCGCAGGCGATTGCTCGATGTCATTCCCGGCGTGATCCTGACGCTGGTCTTTTGGTCGATCGGGGCGTTGCTCTTTGCCTATTATCTCTCGACCTTTGCCAACTACACCGCCACCTATGCCGGCCTGGCGTCGGTGATGATCGTGCTGATCTTTCTCTATATGCTGGCGGTGATCTTCATCATGGGGGCAGAGATCAACGCGGCATTGATGAAGTTCCGCGTGCGGCGGCTGCTCTTCGGTAAGGCGGCGAGTCGTGCAATAGAAGGCCCACCGGAAAAGCCGGCGTCAGAGGCCGATGCGGCGGCGAAGCTCCGCCGGTGACCAGCCCTGACGGCGCCATTCGGCAATGCCGGTATCGCCCATGCTCTTGGAGAGCTTCTTGCCGTCGCTGCCGAGGAAGAGGCGATGGTGGTGATAGAGCGGCTCGGGCAGGCCAAGCAATGTCTGCAGCAGGCGATGGATCGATGTGGCGTGGAAAAGGTCGAGCCCGCGCACGACATGGGTAATGCCCTGCACCGCATCGTCGACGACGACTGAGAGATGGTAGCTTGAGGGGGCATCGGAGCGCGAAAGCACGACGTCGCCCCAGGTCGCCGGGTTGGCAGAGATAGCGCCCGTCTCGCCATCGCCGCTCTCTTGCCAATGAAGCGGCTCGACTATTGCTGTCAGCGCCTTTTCCATGTCGAGACGCCAGGCATGTTTCATGCCTGACGCCAGCAAGCGCCGCCGTTCGTCATCGCTGCGCTCGCGATCGTCAGGGGGATAGAGCGGCGTACCGTCGGGGTCGCGCGGCCATGGCGCGCCGTTCGCCTCAAAGGCAGCAACGCGTGCCTTGACCTCTCTGCGCGTGAGGAAGGCGGGGTAGACGAGGCTGCGCTCGATGAGGATCTGCAGCGCTTCCTGATAAGCAGGGAAATGTTCGGACTGGCGACGCACCGGCTCCTGCCAGCGAAGGCCGAGCCAGGAAAGATCGGTATAGATGCCCTTTTCGAAATCGGGTGTGCAGCGCGTCTGATCTATGTCTTCGATGCGCAGGAGGAAATCGCCGCCCGCCTTTTCCGCCATCTCGCAATTGAGGATGGCGGACAGGGCGTGGCCAAGATGCAGCGGGCCATTGGGGCTTGGAGCAAAACGGAATTTCGATTTTTGACGGGGAATCTCGATCATGCTTTCTTCTGCCACGAAATCGAGTCGGGGACTACGAGACACCATGCAGATCATACGCGACGATTGCGACATCGAACGAGGGCTGGCCGCGCTCCTGGAGCTTGATCCGCGCCTGCGGCAGGTTGCCGCAGAGGCCGGCGCCTTGCCGCTGCGGCTGCGGCAACCAGGCTTCGAAGGGCTTGCCCATATCATCGTTTCGCAGGTCGTTTCGCGCGCCAGCGCCGATGCGATCTGGGGCAAGATGATCGCCGGGATGGGGCAGGTGACTGCCGAAGGCTATGTCGGCCTCGAGCCGGAGGCCTGGCGAAGCTTCGGCCTGTCGCGAATCAAGCATGATACGCTGGCGCGCGTCGCCGATGCCGTTGCCGGCGGCAGCCTCGATCTGCATGCGCTCAGCGTCGAAACGCCGGAAAAGGCGCTTGCCGAGTTGACGTCGATCAAGGGAATCGGCCCCTGGACGGCCGAGGTTTACCTGATGTTCTGCGGCGGTCACGCAGATGTGTTTCCGGCCGGCGATGTGGCACTGCAGGCGGCTGTTGGCATGGCTTTCGGCCACGAAGTCCGGCCGGTTGCCAAGGCAGTTGCCCGGGAAGCCTTGATTTGGGCGCCTTGGCGCTCGGTCGCGGCTCGTCTTTTCTGGGCCTATTACGCCGTGAAAACGCGGCGGGATGCGCTGCCGATAGTTTAATCGGCCGCCCTTGCAGATCGGCCTGTACGCACTGAATTTATTGGACTTCACAATCCTGTAACAACCGGCCTAATATACAGGTGTAGATGCCGAATCGATCAGGAGGGTTCCTTGACGATTGCAGTCTCCCCGCAGTCCCTGCCGGCGCTCGTGCTGAACGCTGACTACAGACCGCTGAGTTATTACCCCTTGTCGCTGTGGTCCTGGCAGGACGCGATCAAGGCGGTTTTCCTTGACCGTGTGAACATCATTGCAGAATATGATCACAGCGTTTCGTCACCGAGCTTCTCGATGCGGCTGCCGAGCGTCGTCTGCCTGAAAACATACGTGCAGCCTTCCCGCAATCCAGCCTTCACCCGGTTCAACGTCTTCCTGCGCGACCGGTTCGAATGCCAGTATTGCGGCACCCATGACGACCTGACTTTCGACCACGTCATTCCGCGCGCCCATGGCGGCGAGACGACCTGGGAGAACGTGGTGGCCGCATGCTCGCCATGCAATCTGCGCAAGGGCAGCAAGCTACCGAAGCAGGCCGGCATGTTCCCGGCGCAGAAGCCATATCAGCCGACCGTGCAGGACCTGCATAACAACGGCCGTCTGTTCCCCCCGAACTATCTCCACGACAGCTGGCTCGACTATCTCTACTGGGATTCGGAACTGCAGCCGTAAGGGCTTTTCTGTTGGGTGCGAGTATCGCCTCCACGGCTTTATGCGAGGAGAGTGTGGCGCCCTCCTTTGTCGCTGTCGCGACATCTCCCCGCAAGGAGGGAGATCGGTAACTCGCGGTACCTTCCCGACCTAAATCGACATCGTATCTGCTGTTGTTGAGCTTACTTCGTTTAGTCGCGAGGTGCAGCACATTCGCACCAATCTCCCCCTTGTGGGGGAGATGTCACGAAGTGACAGAGGAGGGTATCAGAGCTACCTCATGCGAGAGGACCGTCGCCCGCCCAAAGATTCAAGCCGCCTTCTTTGCCCCAACAAAGGCAATGGCAGCCAGAATCACGCTTGCGATCACATTCCAGCCAGCCATGGACAGACCAAGGACACGCAACGCCGCTTCCGTGCACGACGGGCCCTTGATGGTGCTGAGTTCGCTCAGGAGGTTGCCGGCGTTCTGTGTCATGCTGCTGGCTGTCGTCGAGCAGGTGGTCGGGCCTTCCCAGAAATGCCATTCGACGCCGGCGTGATAGACGCCGATGCCGCCGCCGACCACCATCATCAGACCGGCGATGATCAAAAGGCCGCGGGTGATCCAGGAGGGCAGGCCGGCGATTGCGCTCAGCGCGGCGACGATCGCGACCGGGATGCCGTAGTAATAGGGCTGACGCTGCTCCAGGCAAAGCGCGCAGGGGATATAGCCGCCGATGTGCTGGAAGCCGAGCGCCGAACCGACGACGACGATCATGCCGATCGTCAGCAGCACGCTATAGCCGAGGCCGGCGCGGGAAGAGGTCGAGGTCGTAGACATGTATGGGGGCTCCTTGGTCAGCTTGCCAGGGCAAAATGGAAGACTGCGTAGAGGGCGATGAGAATGGCGGCGGCTGCCATGGCAATCTGGCCCAGGCGCTTCTCGATGAAATGGCGGATGGATTCGCCGTAGCGACGCAGCAGGAAGGCCAGAAGGAAGAAACGCGCGCCGCGGGCGACGATGGCCGATATGATGAACAGGCCGAGATCGATATGGGCGACGCCGGACAGGATCGTCACCACCTTGATCGGCGGCAGGTGCGCCAGGCCTGAAGTGACCAGCAGCAGCAGAACCCATTCATAGGTGACGCCGGCGCTCATCTGGTTGAAGGCGTCGAGCTTGCCGTAGAATTCGAGAATCGGTTTGGCAATAGTCTCGAAGGCGTAGTAGCCAAGCGCCCAGCCGGCAATGCCGCCGAGCACGGAAGCGACCGTCGCCGTCAGCGCATAGCGCCAGGCGCGCTCAGGCTTGGCAAGCGACATCGGCAGGAAAAGCACGTCGGCCGGAACGAGAAAGATCGAGCTTTCGACGAAGGCGATAACAGCCAACCAGATTTCCGCCGATTTGCGGCCGGCGAGCGACATGGTCCAGTCGTAAAGTCTACGAAGCATGAAGGCCCCTTTTTGCTGCGTTGCAAACCTTTAGGGGGCAGGATTATGGCTGTAAATGGTCGCCGAGCGGCGGAAGCCGCACAAAATCAAAATTTTTCGTGATGGAGGACCGCAGGTTCCGGAGTTTACCGAAGGTCCGGGCATGATTGATGGAAGTTATCGACCACCTGAAATGAACATGCTTGGTCACCGCATTCGCTTTTCGATCGTTCGACAACCGCAAGCCAATTCCTTGCCCATGCAGAATGGTCGATATGGAACTTAAACTGATAAAGGGGTTCACGTGATCGCAGGCAGAGGTTGTTTTGCATGTATCAGACTTCAACAAATCATGTTTGAAGTGGTGCCCCATGCCGGAGTCGAACCAGCACTTCTTTCGAAACTCGATTTTGAGTCGAGCGCGTCTACCAATTCCGCCAATGGGGCAACGGATCATGACGAGGCGGCTGTCTAGCATGTGATCGGCTCGGCGCGCAAGCCGGGTGCGGCAGATATTGCGAGTGTTTCCGCAGGGTTGCGGTTTTGCCCATGGCGTGGGTGGACGCCATGAGCTTTTTGCTCTCGCAGGCGCGGGCTCAGTGCGCCATGGCCGGGCCTTTGGCGGTGGAGCCGGATTTCTGCAGTGTGATCGCGAGGATCGCGGCGAGCAGGCAGAAGGCGCCGGCGACGAAGAAGGCGGGCAGGTAGGTGTTCAGCTCCGTGCGGGTGAGGCCGGCGCCATAGGCAGCGGTGGCGGCGCCGAGCTGATGGCCGGCAAAGACCCAGCCGAAGACGAGGCCGGCCTTTTCGCGGCCAAATCGGTCGGCGGCGATCTTGACGGTCGGCGGTACGGTGGCGATCCAGTCGAGGCCATAGAAGACGGCGAAGATCGACAGGCCGTAGAAGGTGAAGTTGCTGAAGGGCAGGTAGACCAGCGACAGGCCGCGCAGGCCGTAGTACCAGAAGAGCAGCCAGCGATTGTCGAAGCGGTCGGAGAGCCAGCCGGAGCCGATCGTGCCGAAGAAATCGAAGATGCCCATGACGGCGAGAACGCTGGCGGCAGCCACCGGGACGATGCCGAAATCGCCGCAGAGAGTAACGAAGTGCGTCTGGATGAGGCCGTTGGTCGACAGGCCGCAGATGAAGAAGGTGGCAAACAGGATCCAGAAGGTCGAGGTCGTGGAAACTTCCCGCAGAATGGCGAGCGGTGAGGCGAGCGCAGCCCTCAGGTTCCTTGTGGCCGCCGGTGGGGGTGTAATGTGGACCTCGCCGACCAGCGGCAGATTGACGTCCGAGGGACGGTCGCGCATCAAAAGCAGCACGATGAAGGCGGCGACGACGATCATGCCGCAGACGAAAAGCACCGTGGTGCGCCAGCCGTAGCGTGTCGTCAGTTCCGCCATCAGCGGCAGGAAGACGAGCTGTCCGGTGGCAGAGCTTGCCGAAAGCATGCCGATGACGAGGCCGCGATGCTTGGTGAACCAGCGCGTCGACACGGTTGCCGCCAGCACCATCGCGGTGAGGCCGGTGCCGAAGCCGATGATGATCCCCCAGCACACAAGCAGCTGCCAGACCTGCGTCATGTAAAGCGAGCCGATGAAGCCGACGCAGATGGTCGCCAGCGCAAAGACAATGACTTTGCGTATGCCGAAATGGTTCATGAAGGCGGCGGCGAAAGGCCCCATCAGGCCGAACAGAACGAGGCGGACGGCGAGGGCCGACGAAATGGAGGATGTGCTCCAGCCGAACTCGTCTTCCAGCGGCTTAATGAGCACGCCAGGTGCGCCCATGGCGCCGGCCGTGACGAGCATGGTGAGGAAAGTGGCGGCGACGACGACCCATCCGTAATGGATGTTGCGCCGGGCGAGCGTCGAAGCAAGGGCAGTGGAAACCATGAGCTGCGTTCCGATAGGTTGTGTGGCTTGACGTCTGGTACGGGGCCGCTGCGAGAGCGCGAGATCACGGACGGCCAGGGGGGTACCATATCCGCTTCTAGCGTCTTGCCGTTCTCCCGGCTTGAACGTTTGTGCAAAGGCATTTACATGATTGCTATCATATTTGTTTTGTATTGATGATTGTCATCATGTAAATTGTCAATACAGATTTATTGATGCGCTGATGGAGTTTTTTGATGAGAGTGAGCCGGGAAAAATTCGCCGAGAATCGCGAAAAGATCCTTGCCGTGGCAGGCGAGCTTTTTCGCGAAAAGGGTTTTGACGGCATTGGCGTCGCTGAGATTATGAAGGCGGCGGGGCTGACGCATGGCGGCTTCTATGGCCATTTCGATTCGAAGGACGAGCTTGCCTGCGAGGCGAGCAAAGCGCTGGTGGCGCGCTCGCTGGAGCGCTGGAAGCAGGTGGCGGCCAGCTCGCCCGAGCAGCCGCTGGAAGCGCTGCTGGCCCATTATCTCTCTCACCGCAATGTCGTCGAACACGCGACGGGCTGCGTCTTTGCGGCGCTGACGCAAGAAGTCAGCCGCCACGGCCCGGAAATGCAATCCACCTTCACCGGCGGCCTCATCGGATTGGTAGAGGTGCTGGAGGATATCGTGCCGGGCGAAACCCCCGAGGATCGACGGCGCAAGGCGTACGCCAGCCTCTCGGCCATGGTCGGCGCCGTCATTCTTGCGCGGGCAATGGATAGTCCGGAGCTGTCGCAGGAGTTTCTGGCGGCAACCCAGCAGGAGCTGACGCCTCCGCCGGGCACGAACGGGCGGGACAAGAGCGAGGCTTAGGCCGGCGACGAGCGGAGCAGCGAGAGGTTTGCCTGACCGCTCCGCACCCACAAGTTCAATCGCGGAACGCGAGCAGCCCGTTCGCCTCGACGATCTCCGTGAACTTGCCGTCGGGAGCGGCTGCAAGCAGCTTTTCACGAAGCGCCGCCTCGAAATCGGCTGCCTTGTCGCCGAGCGCCTGTGGCGAGGTTGACGACATCGAAAAGACGCGGCCGACGATGTCCTCGATATCCCTTGTATATTCCGAGACGATACCGATGCGCTCGAGATTGCGGAAGGGGGAGGCCAGCAACATGGCCTCATGAGGTGCCCATGCCTTGCTTTTGCGCAGCAGCCGGTCGGCATTGCGTTCGGGCGAGTAGGTTTCCGCCAGCGGCTCGACGATCCCGCGCCAATCCGGCTCCGCTAGAACACTTTTGTCATGAAACAACACGACGGCGCCGCTTGGCTCGATCAACCTGTCCAATGCCTCAAGAGTTGCCGGCCTGTCCATCCAGTGAAAGGAGCGGCCCATGACGCAGAGGTGCAGTTTGCCGATATCAGGCCCGAGATCGTAGGAGGAGCCTTGGCGAATGGTGATATCGACGCCGTCCTTCTTCGCGCCGGCCTCGACTTCGGCGAGCATTTCCGGTTCCGGATCCATGGCGGTGACGGCTGCGCTTTGCAGCCTAGCGAAAGCGATGCCGAGCTGGCCGGGACCGCAGCCGAGATCCAGCACAGGATCGCCGGCTTTTAGGCCGCTGCGTTCGGCAACGCGGGCAATCAGCTTGTCCGGATAAGGGATGCGATAGCGCAGGTAGTAGGCCGCGGTCGATTGAAAGCGCCGCGCTTCGAAGGGAACTGTGATCATCGGATGTCATCCTCGGGGGTAAGGGACCTCGATCCAGTTAAGCCCCAACTTTGACCTGATCGTGAAGTCACTTTTGCGCGATTTGCTGCGGGCTCAATCGACTTCGGAGGGTTGGATTGCCCCTCACCCTAGCCCTCTCCCCGCTTGTATGGAGAGGGAACGACAGAGCAAAACGACCGTGTTCACCCTGTGGATAGGACGTGGATTTGGCAGGAAAAGCCCCCTCTCCCTGCATGTGCGGGGAGAGGGCTGGGTGAGGGGCCATGCGCGGCGATGCGTCATCATTGCCTTTGCTTGGCCGCCCTCGAAGCCTCACTTGAATCCGGCTACCCCATGCGGGACATAGGGCGATTCCAGCGCCTCGATTTCTTCCGGCGTCAGCTTGACTTCCAGCGCCGCCACGGCATCCGTGATGTGGCCGGGCTTGGAGGCGCCGATGATCGGAGCGGTGACCGCGCTCTTCTGTAGAACCCAGGCGGTTGCGACCCTGGCGCGCGGAATGCCGCGTGCCTTTGCGACAGCGCCGACGGCATCGACGATCTTTCGGTCGGCTTCGAGCGCCTGGGTGTAGAGCGTCTTGCCGAACTCGTCGGATTGGGTGCGGGCCGTCGCCTCATCCCAGTCGCGGGTCAGGCGGCCGCGGGCGAGCGGGCTCCAGGGGATGACGGCGATCTTCTGGTCTTCGCAGAAAGGCAGCATTTCCCGCTCTTCTTCGCGGTAGAGCAGGTTCAGGTGGTCCTGCATGCTGACGAACTCCGTCCAGCCGTTAAGGCGAGAGGTGTAAATCGCCTTTGCGAACTGCCAAGCATACATGGAGGAAGCGCCGATGTAGCGGGCCTTGCCGGCCTTGACGACATCATGCAGCGCTTCCAGGGTTTCCTCGATCGGCGTCGTATAGTCCCAGCGATGGATCTGGTAGAGATCGACATACTCGGTGCCGAGGCGGCGCAGGCTGTTGTCGATCTCGTCGAAAATCGCCTTGCGTGACAGGCCGGCGCCGTTCGGGCCGGGGCGCATGCGGTTGAAGACCTTGGTGGCAAGCACGATGTCTTCGCGTCGCGCGAAATCCTTGATGGCGCGACCAACGATCTCCTCCGATGAGCCGTCGGAATAGGTGTTGGCCGTGTCGAGGAAGTTGATGCCGGCTTCTATAGCCTGGCGCAGCAGCGGACGGCTGTCCTCCTCCTTCAGCGACCAGGCATGCGTGCCCTTGTTGGGGTCGCCGTAGGTCATGCAACCCAGGCAGATGCGCGAGACTTCAAGGCCGGTCCTGCCAAACTTTACGTATTCCATCGATATTCTCCGTCCATTCGCTCATTTGATGCAAGGAGGCCCATCGTCGGAAGGGCGATGGGAATGGTGCGCCGCGAAAGGCAAATTAGCGGGTAACGCCGCCAGCGGACGCATCGGTTCGTGAAGAGCTTCGAAGTATTCTTCAATAAATAAGGCGATTCGCGCACGGGGGAAGACGGCAATTTCAAATGTTTCCTTGAACCCTGGAGGCGACAGGTGTTAGCTGCGCTGCACCATTTTTGGAATTCCGCATGAAATTGCCCCCGCGAGATACTTATGAAGCCCTCTATCGTGACTTTCGTTGGGAAGTTCCGGCGAAATTCAACATGGGACATGCTGTTTGCGATGCCTGGGCGGAACGTGAACCCGATCGGGTTTGCCTTCAGCATTTCAATCAGGACGGCAATCACTTTTCCATGACATATGGGGAGTTGCGGGCCTGTTCCGCATCTTTCGCAAATGCGCTCACTGCGCTTGGCGTGCGTCGCGGAGATCGCGTGGCGCTGCTGCTGCCGCAAAGCTTCGAGACCGTCGTTGCACATGTGGCGATCTACAAGATGGGGGCGATCGCACTGCCGTTGGCCTTGCTGTTTGGTGCGGAGGCGCTGGAATATCGGCTGCAGGCGTCCGGGGCGTCGGCTATCGTCACCAACCGCTTCGGTCTAGAGCGGCTGCGTCCGATCAGAGACCGGCTGCCAGAGTTGACGCAGGTCATCAGCATCGACGGTGCGGAAGATGGCGTCTCCGGCTTTGCCGATCTGGTAGCGGCCTACCCGCCTCTCTTCGAGGTGGCGGATACAGGCCCTGACGATCCGGCGTTGATGATTTTCACTTCGGGCACGACCGGACCACCCAAAGGCGCACTGCATGGCCATCGCGTGCTGCCGGGGCATATTCCGGGCATGCAGTTTGCCCATGAAGGCTTTCCCAAGGCCGGTGACCGGCTCTGGACGCCATCGGACTGGGCCTGGGCCGGCGGCCTTCTCAATGCGCTTCTGCCGAGCCTTATGCTTGGCGTTCCCGTCGTTTCCTCACCGGCGCAGAAGTTCGATCCGCATATGGCCTTCCGCATCATGGCCGAAATGGAGGTACGCAATGCCTTCATCCCGCCAACGGCGCTGCGACTGCTAAAGGCTGTCGACAACCCGCGAGCCCGCTACGACCTCAAGCTCCGTACCATCGGCTCGGCAGGCGAGGCGCTAGGCCGCGAAACCTTCGAATGGGCGCGTTCGGCGCTCGGTGTCAGCGTCAACGAGTTCTTCGGCCAGACGGAGTGCAATTTCGTGCTCGCCTCCAGCGAAGCCTTCGGTGTCAGCCGCGCAGGAGCAACGGGGAAGGCGGCACCCGGCCACCGTGTGGCGATCGTCGATGCCGATGGCGTCGAGGTACCTATTGGGGAGAGCGGGCAAATCGCCATCAAGCGTCCCGATCCGGTGATGTTCCTGGGCTATTGGCAGAATGAGACGGCGACGGAGGCGAAATTCGCCAATGATTGGCTGCTGACCGGCGATATCGGCCGGCAGGATGCGGATGGCTATATTTCCTTCGTCGGCCGCGACGACGATGTCATCACCTCGTCCGGCTATCGCATCGGGCCTAGCGAGATCGAAGATTGCCTCGGAGGCCATCCGGCCGTGCAGCTTGCCGCGGCGGTGGGCAAGCCGGATGCGGTGCGAACGGAGATCGTCAAGGCCTATGTCGTTCTCGTGCCTGGCCGTGAGCCGAGTGAAGCATTGGCCGCCGAAATCCGCGATTGGGTGAAAACACGGCTCTCGATGCATGAATATCCGCGCGAAATCGAATTCGTCGATGCATTGCCGCTTACCACCTCAGGCAAGGTCATCCGCCGCCTGCTGCGCGAGCGAGCGACGGAAGAAGCCCTACACGCCGAAAGTTAGAGCGAGCCTCGTAGGTTCCGATGAGCGTGCAAGGACGTTCTAACCCGTCGTTTTCCTGCGTATTTCGCGCTGAGAAACGCTGTGTGCTTTTCCTGGAAACACTCTAGCGCTTCGTCAGCGACAGGATCTTTTCGCGCAGCAGTTTCGCCATGTTGCGGGTACTGCGGTACATGTGCAGCTGTGTGGTGATCTGTCTGATATCGCGGTCACCGTTCGGCGTCAGGCCGATGATCAGGGTACCCATGGCCTCACGCTCGTGCCAGAAGCGGCTCATGATCGGATGATCCGCAATGGCGCAGGAATCGGACCGGACGACGTTGGCGTCGTCGAGGTGCCATTCCGTCAATTCGCCCATCAGGAGCTTGCCCGGCGAATAGCGGGCATAGGCCTCGTCATAGGCCGTCTTCCAGGTATAGGCCTCGCCGCCCATGATCAGCACGATCATCGAGGCGATGGCCTTGCCGTTCAGATCGATCGTGTGAATACGAACGGCGTCGATGGCCGCGAGATTGGAGATGGCTTCGCGGGCGAAGGCGGCGTGGTGGCGATCCGTGACCAGAGCCGTGCGCTTCTTGCCTTTCCAGCCGCTTGCCTCCAGCGCCAGGAATTCCTCCATGCGCAGGTGAATGTCACGGGCTTGGCGCGCGACATTGTAGGAGACGTCGCCCTGGTTTTCCAGCTGCCGCCATTGCCGGCGCATTTCGCGCAGATGGGCGTTGGAAATGGTCCGCTTCAGGTAGGCGATAGCATCCTCGTTGCTGTCGAGCATGGGACGCTGGAAGGGGTTTGCAATGGCGAAGGGCAGATTGCGGCTGATGGCCACGACCTTGGCCATCTGCGCAAAGCGGCCGTTCAAGCGCAGGTCGGGCAATACTAACGCCGTCGGCAGACGCAACTCAGGTCGCGCGAGCCCTTCGAAGAGATTGTCGAGCGTTTCCCCCGCATCCTCGGCATCGACAAGCGGCGTGCCCAGAGGGCCGAAGGAGTTGGACCAGACGCGAATGATTGAGGGGCCGATCGCAAAGCCCGGCTTGTCGACCGTAAATGGCATCAGCAGACGGATACGGCTGCGGGTGCTGCTATTGTCTCGCATCAGGGCCAGGCGGACCTGGCGGTCCTCCAGACGAGGCATGGCGGGCGCCAGAAAACGACCGGAGAAGAAGACGTTCGGCTCCATGGCGCGATTGGATAGGAAATCCAGCTCGTCCTGCAATTCATAACCGAGCTTGCCGGGGTAGAGGCAAAGCTCGCGGCCGGACCGGCCGACCTCGACCCTCGCTTCGGCCTTCGGCGTTTCGAAGTGCAGCGCTGCGAGCGTGTGCGTCAGAGCATTGACCTGGCTGTCGGTCGTTTGGGTATAAGGAGGGCGCGTCATGATTTAGGAGGCCCCGTGTGTTGTCGATGGCACCGCTGGGCGGCGAATGAGGGCGAAAAGTGTAATGCCGAGCGTTTTGCGCACGGCAATGTGCAGGAGCGAGGCTTCGAGCGCCATTGCAGCGGCTCCGGCCATGGCGGCGCCTTCGATGCCGAAACGAGGGATCAGGATGACGTTCAGGCCGATATTGGCGACGAGCGCAGCGGCATAGAGATAGACGCAGATCATCTGCTTGTCTGCCATGGTCAACAATACCTCGGCTGGACCGACCAGCGCTTTCGCAAGAATGCCGGCAAGAAGGATGGCCATGACGATCTGCCCTTCTGTGAAGGCAGAGCCGAAAAGCGATAGCAGTAGCTGGCCTGCGGCCAAGACCGCGAGGCCGATGGCGAGGGCCGGAAAGAAGGTCCAGCGGGTTGCCTCGGTGGCGAAGGCGGCCAGTTTTGCCTGGTCCTTCTCGGCCATGATGGCGGCAAAGCGCGGGCCGATGGCGGCCTTGACAGCGAAATAGATGAAATGCACCAGAGCCATGGTCTTGGCCGCGGCGAAGTAGACGGCGACCTCGTCCGGATCGAGAAAGATCCCGACGACGATGACATCGGAGTTGGTGAAGAGATAGCCGACACCTTCGACCAGAAATATCGGGAAGGCGACGGACAGCCAGGCCTTGAACTCGATGGTCCGCGCGCCGTTTGGATAGTGGCGGCGCAGACGGAAGGTAACGGCGAGATACTGAAGCAGGACGCTGGTAAAGGCTCCGGCCACTGCAGCCATCATGGCCGTGATGGCGTCCCGCGGCGCACCGGCCAAAACGGCGATGACCATGAACAGCAGGATCAGCGACGGGCGGATGAGGAAGGTCGGGCTCAGCGCCATGATCGGCCAATGCTTGGCGCGGGCGGTGCCGTCGAGGACGTCACCGAGCGCGATCATAGGCACGGCGATAAGGCCAAGCAGGATCGGCGTGAGATAATAGTGCTCGATCGTGCCGCGCAGGGCATAAACCAGAGCGGCTCCGAGCAGTGCCAGCGCGCCCGAAAGCCCGACGACGAACACGCGGGCCGTCGTGTTCAGCCCGCGAAGGGCAGCATGGTCGCCGCTTGCGTCATATTGCGGCAGGAAGCGGATGATGGCGGTCGGGAAGCCAAGACAGGCAAGGTTGCCGAACAGGATCATCAGCACCCAGACGAAGACGAAGACGCCATAGTCGAAGCGGCCCATCAGGCGAGCGAGAATGATCTGTGACAAGAAGGCGAGGGCGGCGCCGACGATACGGATGGTGAAGGCGATCAGCGCCATGCGCTGTGAAACGGCTTTTTCATCGTTGCTGGTAAGGATGTCGGCAAGTTTGCGCAGATATGGCGTCGCTACAGCCCGCAATACGGACGGCAGCATTCTCTCCGCTGTTTGAAAGACCGCCATGATCAACACGCAATACTTTAAATATGGTCCGAACCTCACGATAGTCTTGGCAGAGGAGGGTTAAGAATAGGTTCTTTCTATCCTTCGAAAGCAATGGGGCAAAGGGTGGCTCCGAAAACGAAAAATGCCGCCCGGAGGGCGGCATCCTATTGAATCTCCAAAAGGAACGAAGTCTCAGACGACTTCGGTGCTTTCGAAGGCGCCATGGCAATGCTTGTATTTCTTGCCGGAACCGCAAGGGCAGGCTTCGTTGCGGCCGACGCGACCCCAGGTTGCCGGATTGCTGGGGTCGCGATTTTCCGGCGGCACGAAGTTTTCGCTTACCAGGCTAAGCGGAGAGAATTCGTCTTCGCCCGTCGTGGCGTCAATATGACGGCCCTGCATCGGCGGGGTTTCCGGTTCAGACGGCTGGTGGACGAGTTCGACACGCGAAAGCTGGGCGGTGACTGCCTGGCGCAGGTTGTTCAGCAGGGACTGGAACAGCTCGAAAGCCTCGGCCTTGTATTCCTGCAGCGGGTCGCGCTGGGCATAGCCGCGGAAGCCGATGACCGAACGAAGATGGTCGAGGTTGACGATGTGCTCGCGCCAAAGATTGTCCAGCGTTTGCAGAACGATGGAGCGCTCGACATAGGTCATGATCTCGGGGCCGAAGCGTTCTGCCTTCTCGGTCGCAGCCTTTTCGGCAGCTTCGGTCAGGCGGGCGCGGATGTCATCTTCGGCGATGCCTTCTTCCTTGACCCAGTCGTGGACGGGCATGTCGAGGTCGAAGAAGTTGGCGACGCCTGCCTTCAGGCCGTCGGCATCCCACTGTTCGGCATAGGCGCGCTCGGGGATATGTCTCGTGACCAGATCCTCGATGACCTCGTGGCGCATGTCGCCAACGGTTTCGGAAAGGTCGGTCGCATCCATCAGCTCGACGCGCTGCTCGAAGATGACCTTGCGTTGGTCGTTCAGCACGTCGTCATACTTCAGAACGTTTTTGCGGATATCGAAGTTGCGGGCTTCGACCTTCTTCTGGGCGCGCTCCAAGGCCTTGTTGATCCAAGGATGGACGATGGCTTCGCCTTCCTTGAGACCAAGTTTCTGCAGCATGCCGTCCATGCGGTCGGAGCCGAAGATGCGCATCAGGTCGTCCTGAAGCGACAGGTAGAATTTCGAGCGGCCAGGGTCGCCCTGACGGCCGGAACGGCCACGGAGCTGGTTGTCGATACGACGGCTTTCATGGCGCTCGCTGGCGATGACGTAGAGGCCGCCGGCGGCAAGGGACTTCTGTTTCAGTTCCTTGATTTCTTCGGCGATCTTGGCGATTGCGGCGTCGCGCTCCGGACCGGGCTCAACGTCATGCAGATCGCGCTCGACACGCATTTCAAGGTTGCCACCGAGCTGGATGTCGGTACCGCGTCCGGCCATGTTGGTCGCGATCGTGACAGTACCGGGAACGCCGGCCTGGGCAACGATATAGGCTTCCTGCTCATGGTAGCGGGCGTTCAGAACCTGGAAGTTGTTGAAGCCCTGCTTGCGCATGAGGTCGGCAAGAAGTTCCGACTTCTCGATGGAAGTCGTGCCGACGAGCACCGGCTGGCCGCGCTTATGCGCATCCATGATTTCGGCGATGATCGCCTTGTACTTCTCTTCATGCGTACGATAGACCTCGTCGTCCTCGTCGATACGCTTGATCGGCAGGTTGGTCGGCACTTCGACCACGTCGAGACCGTAGATGTTGCCGAATTCTTCCGCTTCCGTCGATGCCGTACCGGTCATGCCGGCCAGCTTGTCGTACATGCGGAAGTAGTTCTGGAAGGTGATCTGCGCCAGCGTCTGGTTTTCCGGCTGGATCTGTACCCGTTCCTTGGCTTCGAGCGCCTGGTGCTGGCCGTCCGAATAACGGCGGCCTGGCATCATGCGGCCGGTGAATTCGTCGATGATGACGACTTCGCCGTTGCGGACGATGTAGTCCTTGTCGCGCTGGAAGAGCTTGTGGGCCTTAAGGGCATTGTTGATGTGGTGAACGATTGCGACGTTCTCGACGTCGTAAAGCGATTCACCCTTCAGCAGGCCGGCTTCGTTCAGCATGTTTTCCAGCTTCTCGGTGCCTTCTTCGGAGAAGTTGGCCGAGCGCTGCTTTTCGTCGATTTCGTAGTCTTCCTTCGAAAGCCGCGGGATGAAGGCGTCGATCGTGGTGTAGAGATCGGAGCGGTCGTCGAGCGGGCCCGAGATGATCAGCGGCGTACGCGCTTCGTCGATGAGGATCGAGTCCACTTCGTCGACGATGGCGAAGCTGTGGCCACGCTGAACCATCTGCCCGCGATCATACTTCATGTTGTCGCGCAGATAGTCGAAGCCGAGCTCGTTGTTGGTGCCGTAGGTGATGTCGCAGGCATAGGCGTCGCGGCGCTCTTCGTCGGACAGACCATGGATGATGACGCCGGTGGTCAGCCCGAGGAAGCTATAGAGGCGACCCATGGTGGCGCTATCGCGCTGTGCCAGGTAATCGTTGACGGTGACGACGTGTACGCCCTTGCCGGCCAGCGCGTTCAGATAGACCGGCAGCGTGCCGACAAGCGTCTTGCCTTCGCCGGTCTTCATTTCCGCGATCGCGTTGGAATGAAGGATCATGCCGCCGATGAGCTGTACGTCAAAAGGTCGCATGCCGAGAACGCGACGCGATGCCTCGCGTGCCACCGCAAAGGCGGGGACAAGGAGGTCGTCGAGCGTCTTGCCGTCGGCGAGCTGCTTGCGGAACTCAACCGTCTTGGCGGCCAAAGCCTCATCGGACAGCGCACGCATCTGCTGCTCGAGTGCGTTGATGGCAACGACATTCGGCTGGAACGACTTGACGCGACGGTCGTTGGACGAGCCGAACAACTTGCGGGCAATTCCACCTAGGCTGACCATGTGACTGGTCCTTTCTGAGATTTCATCCGGCCGTTCCCTGCTTTATCCATTCCCAAAAAAACGGGAGTATAGCACAAAACGGCCGGAAACTGTTCTGGACGCGAGGTTGCGTGACAGATAAGAGGGGGGTCGATTGATGTCAACGGGAATTGGCCGATACACAAAGGCCACATTCTCCTGCTGAAGGCTTTTTCACGCCGGATTCCCATCTGTCGAGCCGGTCGAGATCACCGAAGGGTTATTTTATGTTGAAGTACAACAAACTTGCTGCGGTTGCTTTCGCAACAGTCATTACCTTCCAGGCGCCGGCCTTTGCTGCTGACGCCAAGGATGCCGTCGTTGCCAAGGTTGGCAATGTCGAAATCCATCAATCCGAACTTGACCTGGCGATTGCCAATCTCGATCCGCAACTCGGCCAGCTCCCGGACGACCAGAAGAAGGTTGCTGCCCTTTCCGCTTCGATCGACGTGAAACTGCTGTCGCAGAAGGCTGCTGCCGAGAAGCTCGACCAGACGCCGGATTTCCAGGCTCATATGGCCTATCTGCGTGACCGCGAGCTGCACAATGCCTACTTCAAGGCGCATGTTGCCGACGCCATCAAGGATGATGAAGTCAAGGCTCGCTACGACAAGGAAGTCGCAGCCCTCCCGAAGCAGGAAGAAGTTCACGCCCGCCACATCCTGGTGAAGACCGAGGACGAAGCCAAGGCGATCATCAAGGAACTCGACGGCGGCAAGGATTTTGCTGCGCTCGCCAAGGAAAAGTCCACCGATCCGAACAAGGCTGACGGCGGCGATCTCGGCTATTTCGGCCATGGCCGTATGGTCAAGGAATTCGAAGAGGCAGCTTTCGCCCTTCCTGTGGGAACCTACACCAAAACCCCGGTCAAGACCGATTTCGGTTGGCATGTCATCAAGGTCGAGGACAAGCGCAACGCTCCTCCTCCGGCTTTCGATCAGGTCAAGGAACAGGTTCGTCAGCTCGTCATGCGCGACAAGTATCTTGAGCTGCTGAACAAGGCCAAGCAGGATGCCAAGGTTTCCATCAGCGACCCGGCGCTCAGCAAGGCCTACGAAGATGCGCAGAAGCAGCAGGATGCGGCCCCGGCAGATGATGCCATCGCGCCTGACGCTCAGCCGCAGCAGTAAGCAATCGTAAGCAGGATCATCGGGGCTCGGGATTTCCGGGCCCTTCCACTGGAGCCGGATGATTTTAGTCGCATCGACCTAGAATCTGAATCCGCTCCAGAACCAAAGAAGCAGAGCATGATGCCGAAAACTGGATACACTTTTCGGCATCATGCTCTTTCAGGTGGCTCTCATGTCCGGTTCCGTTTCTCCGCTCGCTCCCAAAACCTTTGCCTCAATGCCCGCTCTTCGCGGCGTGCGCATGACGACGGCATCCGCCGGTATCAAGTACAAGAACCGGACGGACGTCCTGCTGATGGTTTTCGATAAGCCAGCAGCTGTCGCCGGCGTCTTCACGCGCTCGAAGTGCCCTTCGGCTCCTGTCGATTTCTGCCGGAAGAACCTCGCCCACGGCAGCGCGCGTGCCGTCGTCGTCAATTCTGGCAATGCCAATGCCTTTACCGGCCTGAAGGGGCGCCAGGCGACGGAGCTGACCGCCAAGTCCGCGGCTGCGGCCGTCGGCTGCGGTGAAAACGAGGTTTATCTTGCCTCGACAGGCGTTATCGGCGAACCTCTCGATGCCGCCAAGTTTGCCGGCGTGCTCGACACCATGGCGAAAGACGCTGTCAACGATTTCTGGTTTGAGGCCGCCAAGGCCATCATGACCACGGATACCTATCCGAAGGTCGCGACCCGCACTGCCGAGATCGGCGGCGTCAATGTCACCATCAACGGCATTGCCAAGGGTGCCGGCATGATCGCACCTGACATGGCGACCATGCTTTCCTTCGTCGTCACGGATGCCGATATTTCCTCTGCCGCTCTTCAGTCGCTGCTGTCCGATGGCGTCGGCCCGAGCTTCAATTCCATGACTGTCGACAGCGATACTTCGACGTCCGACACGCTGATGCTGTTCGCCACCGGCGCTGCCGCAGCCGACGGTCAGGCGCATATCGATCGCTCCGACGATCCGAAGCTTGCGGGCTTCCGCGCGGCGCTCAACGAGCTGCTTAAGGATCTCGCCATTCAGGTCGTTCGCGACGGCGAAGGCGCCACAAAGATGCTCGAAATCACCGTGACGGGCGCCGAGAACGATGCCGCTGCCAAGCGCATAGCGCTGTCGATCGCCAATTCGCCGCTGGTCAAGACCGCCGCTGCCGGCGAAGACGCCAATTGGGGCCGCGTCGTCATGGCTGTCGGCAAGGCCGGCGAGATGGCGGATCGCGACAAGCTCGCCATCTGGTTCGGTGACGTTCGCGTTGCCGTCAACGGCGAGCGTGACGCTTCCTATTCCGAGGACGCTGCCTCCAACGTCATGAAACAGCAGGATATTCCGGTGAAGGTCGATCTCGGCCTCGGCAATGGTCGCGCAACGGTCTGGACCTGCGACCTGACGAAGGAATATGTTGCCATCAATGGCGACTACCGGAGCTGATATCTAGCAGATGCATGCGCAGTCCACGATAAACAAGCTGCCGCTGGTGCGCAGGCTGGAAGCCGTCGGCTTTCGGGCCTGGCCAGCGTCGTCTGTGCAGTATGACGGCAGCTGGCAGGTTCGGCTGACGGCGGGTCATCCATCGAAACGGCTCAACTCCGTTGTGCCGCTCGATCCGTCCGATCACCGCGATCTCGAAATCCGGTTGAGCAAGGCGCAGCGCAAGTTCGAAGCCTATGGCAGGCCGATGGTGGTGCGTGAAACGCCGCTCGCTTCGTCGCAACTGATCGATCTCCTTCGGGAGCGCGGCTGGACGTGCTTCGACGAGACGATCGTCATGACAGCCGATCTAGTCAATCTTGAATTGCCCGATATGCTGGACCATCTGCCGAGCCACGATGTGGGTCGCTTCGTGGATGCCAGCCTCATTGTCGATGAGGCCGATCCCGCCTTGAAGCCGGCGCTGGCCGAGGTGGTGAGCAGCATCAAGCCGCCGTCGGGGCTTTTCGTTATCGAGGATGCGGAAGCTGGCCCCTTGGCAACGACGCTTTGCGTGCAGGATAACGACCTTGCTGGCGTGATGTCGGTGGCGGTTTCAGCGCAGCATCGTCGCAATGGGCTGGGCGCTGAAATCCTGACCTCGGCACTTCGCTGGGCGCGGATGCGTAGCGCCAAGACGGCCTGGCTTCAGGTCAGCGCCGACAACGCGCCTGCGATCGCGCTCTATGCCCGGTTCGGGTTCCGCGAGGCCTATCGTTACCGCTATTGGCGTTTGCCGGAGGAAGCATGAGCGAGACTGGCCGCAAGATCGTCCTCGTTGCTGCTTGTGCACTCATCGATACAGATGGCCGCATCCTTCTCGCGCAGCGCCCCGAGGGCAAGTCGCTCGCCGGCCTCTGGGAGTTTCCCGGCGGCAAGGTCGAAGCCGGCGAAACGCCGGAAGAGACGCTGGTGCGTGAACTTGAGGAAGAGATCGGCGTGCAGACGAAGATCGCATGTCTCGCGCCGCTGACCTTTGCTAGCCATACCTATGAGACCTTCCATCTGCTGATGCCGCTCTATATCTGCCGGCGTTACGAAGGAATTCCGCATGGCCGGGAAGGGCAGGCGCTCAAGTGGGTTCGGCCGCAGGCCCTGCGCGACTATCCCATGCCACCGGCCGACGAGCCGCTGATCCCCTTCCTGCAGGATCTGCTCTAAAACCTTTCCGCTTTTCTTCGAACGCGAAAATGCTTTCTCTTTTTGTCACTACGCAATTCGGGACGGAAAACCGCGTCGCACTTTTCCTGGCATTGCTCTAAGCTCAGATATCCCTAAAGCGGAATTTTGATTTCTCAAGCTGATCGAGGCTGTCGGCTGTTGGATCTCTGCCTGATGGATCTGCCTTTGACGCTCTCCGCAGCAGCTCCGTCAACATTTCCGACTGCCTGACAGAATTGTGGCGAATTGCCTCCAGATGCTCGAGCATGAGTCCAAAGGCAAAAATCGCGACGCCCCAAAAAGCGTACACAAGGGCGGCGATCACCCCCAAGGGTAAAACCTTGGATGCCCCCGATGAAGAGCATCAAAATTGCCACCAGGATCGCGAGAGCTATGACAAGGCCGCCGACAGCTTTAAACAGTCCTACCATACATTAGCCCTTGCGCAACTTAAGGTGATAAAATTACCTCATAGGTTGCATCAAGGCGAGTGGACGCCAATCTCAATTTGCTGGTGTTTGATGCATCCGCATGTCCTATTGCGTGTTGCTGCAGAAGAGATTTGGCGTTCGCTGATGCGTTGCATCTTTCTTCAACCCGCCGCGCCAACGTTTCGCGTGCCCAATGGCAACACACGGTAAGTATGGTTAACGAAAATTAGCCATTTGAAATCAGCTGCATAGGCCGAATCAGGCGGTGTCCCGGAATTTTACGTCTCATTAATTTGCATGTGGATATTAAGGGATCATTTATGACCTTCTGGCATTCAATGCTCTCAATCAAGCGGGTTGTTGGGTGCGTTAAAGAAGGCTTGACATAATGGACGACGATTTCTGGAAAGCTGTTCAAGAAAAAGAGCAGTCCTATTCCACGTCGCGCAGGACGGGCGCGTTGAATATCGCTTTGCTGTTTGGTACGGCGGCGGTCGCGCTTTCGCTCATTCTCACGCCGATGCTCTCCGACAAATCCAAGTCTCGCGTGCTTGCAAGCGCGCCGGATCTCGACAATATTACGACGGGTTCAATTCCTCAGACTGAAAACGGCAAGCGTTATACGATCCGCCGCAGTGTGCTGCAGCATGAGCCGGGTTCGGTCTGCATCGTTCAGGGATACGGGGCAGACAGCAGCTGCCAATAGCATGAGCATAGCCTGCCAGATGCCATGACAGCATCGGATTCACGAGATGTTGATGTCCAATGCTGAGGCTGGGGAGCTTTGAGCGTATGCGTGCCGTACGACGTTTTTTCAGTGACAAGACCGGTGCCACGGTCATCGAGTATGGGCTGATTGCCGCACTGATGTCGGCTGCGATCATCAGTGGCGTCGGCGCGTTTGGCGGCAGCTTGGCGAACACATTCAACCTGCTATCCAACACGGTTCAAAACTCGTCGCCCAACCAGAATTGAGATCATATTAGCAGGAGCCGATCGTCCAACGTGCTCGCCGGAGGTTTCGTGCGCGTCGATTCCCACGACTTCGCACTGCCGCGAAACCGTTGCCGACTTTCGCGCCGTATTTTCTATTGCTTCAGCTTGTGCTCTTCCACCTTGAGCGCATCGGCAAGCCGAGCCTTTGCCGAGCCCGGCTGAAGCGGCTTCTGCTGGCTTTCGTGCGGCGTCCATCCGGATACGTAGATGATCGAAAACGTCGCCCTGATCCTGCCGTCCGGGTCTGAATAGCGTTCGGCATAGAGTTCAGCCGCCCGCAGGAAGAAGGCGCGTGTCAGCGGTGCGCGGCTACGCTCGGCGAGCGGGTTGGTCATCCCCATGGCGCGAAGATCGCGCATCAAGGCGAATAGATTGTCGTAGCGCACCGTATAGGTCTCGGCGTCGATGACGGGCAGGGTAAACCCGGCCCGTTGCAGCAGCCCGCCGACATCGCGGACATCGGCAAAGGGGATTACGCGGGGGCTGGCGCCGCCAGTCAGCTCGATTTCGGCGGCAAGCAGAACCTCGCGCAGTTCCTGCAGGGTCCCGAGGCCCGGAATCGCCGCCAGGAAGAGGCCGTCGGCCTTTAGCGCCCGGCGAACCTGAATGAAGACGCCCGGTGTGTCGTTGGTGACATGCAGGTTGAGGGGCGAGAGAACGAGGTTGACCGACTCCGCCTCCAGCGGCAACTCCTCGATAGGCGCTTCGATGACGGTTTCGCCAGGTGCGGCAAAGCCCGGCTCATTCTCGATCCTGCTGACGTGGCCGATCTTGCCGGTTGCAAGCGCCAGACGCGCCGCTACGCCGGTCGCGCCGTGAAGTTCGACCGCTTCGTCGAAATGACGTTCGGTCACGGCCAGCCGCTCCGCCAGTTCGCCGGCGGCGATATCGAGCAGAAATGCGGCCTTTGGATCGCCCTGTCTCAGTGCCCGGCGCTTACGGGCGGCGAGCAGCGTTTGGTCGAAGACGATTTCCATGGCGTTTTCCTGCAATAAGTTCACTTCGGCGGGGCATGGCGGGCACGCGCGTTTTCCTTCGCAAAGCCTGCGGGAAAAAGCTAGTGTCAATCATATGGGGATGATGGGGCGCGAAATCACATTATCTATGCTGACGGCTGGGCTGAAAAGGCCATGGGTCGCACTCGCCGATCTGGTCTATACGCCCGCCTGTCGCGGTTGCCGCGTTTCCGTTGGTGCGCATCGTGGCCTCTGCCCCGACTGTTGGTCAAAGATCCGCTTCATCGAGCGGCCCTATTGCGAGGTTCTCGGCAGTCCTTTTTCCTATGATCTCGGCGCCGGCATTCTCAGCGCCGAAGCGATCGCCGATCCACCCGTCTTCGATCGGCTGCGCTCTGCCGCCGTTCTCGATGGCATCGTGCGCGACTTGGTGTTCAGCCTGAAATATCGCGACCGCACCGATCTGGCGCCGATGATGGCCGGGTGGATGCTGCGCGCCGGCGACGGCACGGTCGCCGCGTGCGACGCGATCATTCCCGTGCCCCTGCATCGGGCGCGGCTGTTTTCGCGCAAGTACAATCAGGCGGCCGAACTGGCGCGTCATGTCGCCGGTCTTTCTGGGAAGCCGCTTCTTGCCGCGACGCTGTTGCGCATCAAGCGCACGAGCCGGCAGGTCGGTCTCGGCGCCAAGACACGGCACGACAATGTGCGCGGGGCATTTGCCGTCTCGGAACATCGGGCGGCCGATATTTTCGGCCGGCGCATCGTGCTGGTAGATGACGTCTATACCACAGGTGCGCCCGTGGCTGCGGCCACGCGCGCATTGAAGAAAGCCGGCGCGGCGGATGCCACCGTTTTGACCTTTGCAAGGGTCGTCGGCCATCTTATATGACACCAAAGCTAAGCTATTCCGGAGTGGATTATGGCATCCGTCGTTATTTATACGCGTGAGTTCTGCGGCTACTGCGCTCGTGCGAAATCGCTGCTCGAAGCTAAAGGCGTCGATTATGTCGAGCACAATGCGACTTATTCGCCCGAAGCGCGGCAGGAGATGATTGCGAAGGCGAACGGTCGTTCGACCTTTCCGCAGATCTTCATCAATGACGAGCATGTCGGCGGCTGTGACGATATCCACGCGCTGGATCGGGCCGGCAAGCTCGATCCGATGCTGTCAGCCTGAACCGCTATCGTACGGGAGAGATGATGATGACTTTCAAAGCCGCCGCCATTCAGATGTGCTCCGGTGTCGACCCGGTGAAGAACGCGGCCGACATGGCGCGCCTTGTTCGCGAAGCGGCTTTAAAGGGTGCCGTCTATGTGCAGACTCCGGAGATGACCGGCGCAGTGCAGAAGGATCGTCCGGGCTTGCGCGCCGTCCTGTGCGATGAGGCTGGCGACATCATCGTCACGACGGCCGCCGAGCTGGCGAAAGAACTCGGCATATATCTTCATATCGGTTCGACGGCCATTGCGCTCGATGACGGCAAGATCGCCAATCGCGGCTTTCTTTTTGGTCCCGACGGCAAGCTCATCAACCGTTACGACAAGATTCATATGTTCGATGTCGATCTCGACAACGGCGAGAGCTGGCGCGAAAGCGCCGTCTATCGGCCGGGCTCAGAGGCGCGCATCACATCGCTGCCCTTTGCCCAGCTCGGCTTTTCCATCTGCTACGATGTGCGCTTTCCGCAGCTCTTCCGCGCCCAGGCCGTTGCCGGCGCCGAGGTGATGACGGTGCCTGCCGCCTTTACCAGGCAGACGGGCGAGGCACATTGGGAAATCCTGCTGCGCGCCCGCGCCATCGAAAACGGCATGTTCGTCATTGCTGCTGCGCAGGCCGGCAAGCATGAGGACGGCCGCGAAACCTTCGGCCACTCCATGATCATCGATCCCTGGGGCAAGGTGCTGGCGTCTGCCGGCGGCACGGGTGAGGCTGTCGTCATTGCCGAGATCGATGTGGCTGCGGTGAAAGCAGCCCATGACAAAATTCCCAACTTGAAGAATGCGCGCGAATTTTCGCTGGAGAAGATCGCGACGCCGGCGGCTGGAGGCGTCGCTGCTTGATCCGTTACTCGCTTAGTTGTGACAATGCCCATGAGTTCGAAGGCTGGTTCTCCGAAAGTGCCGATTTCGATCGCCAGGTTGCCAGCGGCTTCCTGACGTGCCCAGTTTGCAATTCCTCTGCAATTTCCAAGCTCCTGATGGCGCCTTCTGTCTCCACCGCGCGTAAGAAGGATGAGATGCAGACGCTTGCCATGGATGCAGCTCGCAAGGAAGCCATGACCAAGCTCAAGGAAGCCGTCGAGGCGATCAAGGCCAATTCCGAGGATGTAGGCGCTAAGTTCCCGGAAGAAGCACGTAAGATCCATTATGGCGAGGCGGATGCCCGCGGGATCATCGGCAAGGCAACGCCGGACGAGGCACAAGCCCTCGTTGAAGAGGGTATAGAGATCGCAGCCCTTCCGGTGCTGCCTGACGATATCAACTGATGTCGGCTCAAGCTGGCAAACATCTCGCCATGTATAATTTCGGGCTGCATGTCGCGGCCTATGAAAGCTCTGCCGTCGAAGGATTTCGCCTGCGCGAGGCGGCGAATTTCGAGGCGGCGGCCCGTGCACACGGATTCATCGGCCGTTCCGGATATGCCGGCGAGCAGGGCTCTTTCTGCTGGGGCGAGCAGGTCTTCCCGCGTTTCATCCGAGGCAGCGGCTTTGCCAGCGCGCCATCGTCGTTATCGCTTTGGGCCGATATCGAGGCGCTGATGGCATTTTCCTATAGCGGTGTGCATGCCGATGCGCTCAAACATGCGCGGCATTGGAACGTCAGGCAAAGCTGGCCGCCGCTGGTGCTATGGTGGGTGGATGCAGGCGCCGTTCCGCAATGGAGGGACGGTGCGGAGCGGCTCGAATATCTTCACGATCACGGGGCCAGCGCCGCGGCGTTCACGTTCAAGCAGCCCTTTGGGCCTGATGGCAATTCCGTCGAAGTCGACCGACGCCGGGTCAAGGATATCGCAGCGCTCAATGCACAAGGCCAGAGCGATTTGCTGGCGCATGTACTTGCCTTGAAGGTCTAGGGATATGTTTCGCCCGACTGCGAGCCTTCAGCTGAATTTTGCCCGCTTCGCCAGCATCATGTAGTTGACGTCCATGTCTTTCGACAGGTTCCACCGATCCTGCAGCGGCGAATAGAACACGCCGGTGCGGGCGATGATCTCAAGCCCATCGGCGGTAAGCGGCTTTTCGATCTCTTCCGGGCGAACGAGCTTCTCGTACTGGTGCGTGCCGCGCGGCAGCCAGCGAAGCACGTTTTCGGCGGCGAAGATGGCAAGAGCCGCTGCCTTCATCGTGCGGTTGATAGTCGCAACGAACATCAGCCCGCCGGGGCGCACCATCTTGGCGCAGGTGGTGAGGAAAAACTCCACGTCGGCGACGTGCTCGACCACTTCCATATTCAGCACGATATCGAAGGTCTCGCCCGCTTCCGCCAATTGTTCGGCCGTCACAGCGCGATAGTCGACCGGAACGCCGGAAGCTTTCGCATGTGTCGAGGCAATGCCGATATTCTTCTCAGAGGGATCGGCGCCGATAACCTCGGCGCCCATGCGTGCCATCGGTTCGGAAAGCAATCCGCCGCCGCAGCCGATATCGAGCACGCGCAGACCCTCGAGTGGCCGGCTGCTCTTCGGGTCGCGGTCGAAATTCTCGCAAGCCCGGTCGCGGATATAGGCCAGGCGAACCGGATTGAACTTGTGCAGCGGTTTGAACTTGCCTGTCGGGCTCCACCATTCGGCAGCCATGGCGGAGAAACGGTCCACTTCGCTCTGGTCGATCGTGCTTTTCGCCGTTTCGCTCATGGCTCGCTCCTTGGTCGGCATCGTGCAATCCGCTCGCATGATTGCGAGGCATAGTTTCTGTCATCCGTGAAGTCGGACGATCGGAGGCCGATGTCAAGGGTGCAAGCTCTGCGGCGGTGTCGCGCTGCCTTATTCCATGTCTGCACATGGCCGGCCAAGGTTGACAAGCAAGCGTGGCATGGCCGATCAATCGCCCGGGCTGTCAACTGGGCCTTCAGAATCGGCGAGCGACCGATTCTGAAGGCCAATGGAGGAATTCCTCATGAAATCATTCCGTGTCGCGACCGCGATGGCCATAGCTTGTCTTGCGGTCAGCCATGCAAATGCAGGGGATGGCAAAGGCTTTCGTCTGACGATCGACGGTGTCGAAGTGGGGATCAACCCCGGCGACACGCTGGATGTTACCACGAAGGACGGTCGCAAGCTCTCGGTGGAGCTGCAGCGCAGCGAAACCGTGACTTTTTCCGGTGGCAAATTCTCCTTCGATCACGACGGCAAGTTTTCTGTGGCCAGGACCGATCTTGGCAGCGGCGTGCAGCAATATGCGCTGATGACGCCGATCGGCACCGGCATCATCGTGCAGGAATATAAGGGGCTAAATCCCTCCGGCCTTACGGACTTTGTGCTGGAGCAGATGGTGCAAGAAAGCGTCAGCGCTGGCGCCAAGATCAAGAAGGAAACCACCCAGCGCAATCTTGGCGACAGCCGCACGCTGAAAGGGGTCAAGGCCGAAACCACCACGGAAAGCGATGTCATGGATTATGAGGTCGTTGCGATGGGCAAGCCCAGCGGCGGCGTCTTGGTCGCCACCATCGTCAACAAGGAAAATATCCCCAAGGAAGGCAGCATTTTCGATAAGTTCTGGTCGAGCTTAAAAGTTGACTTTTAAAAGAAGCTTTATTGGTGCCTGCTGCGCCAAGCTATTGCGCCCGCCTGCCAAACTCGTTAAGAGACGGCCCCATTGAGATCAAGCTTTTCCGGCTATTGAACCGGGAAGGCGATTTTGCATGCCGGGCTTATCGCATTTCGGCCGCCCGGCGCTGGGTACTGGTAGAGGCACATGGCACGCATCGTGATGAAATTCGGCGGAACTTCCGTCGCGGATCTGGACCGTATCAAGAACGTCGCACGCCATGTGAAACGTGAAGTCGACGCCGGCCACGAGGTTGCAGTCGTTGTTTCCGCCATGTCCGGCAAGACCAACGAGCTGGTCGGCTGGGTTCAGAACATCCCGAAGGTCTCAGGCGCCGATCATTCGATCTACGATGCGCGCGAATATGACGCCGTCGTTGCATCGGGCGAGCAGGTGACGTCTGGTCTTCTGGCGATTGCGCTGCAGGCCATGGGCGTCAATGCCCGTTCCTGGCAGGGCTGGCAGATTCCAATCCGCACGGATAACGCCCATGGGGCGGCCCGCATTCTCGAGATTGACGGCGGCGAAATGGTTCGCCGCATGAAGGAAGGCCAGGTAGCAGTCGTTGCCGGCTTCCAGGGACTTGGTCCGGACAATCGTATTTCGACGCTTGGCCGCGGCGGCTCCGATACATCGGCAGTTGCGATCGCCGCGGCCGTCAAGGCCGACCGCTGCGACATCTACACCGATGTCGACGGCGTCTACACGACCGATCCGCGCATTGAACCGAAGGCTCGCCGCCTGAAGAAGATCGCCTTCGAGGAAATGCTCGAAATGGCGTCTCTCGGCGCCAAGGTGCTGCAGGTGCGTTCGGTCGAGCTGGCCATGGTCTTTAAGGTTCGCACCTTCGTGCGCTCTTCTTTCGAGGATCCCGATGCTCCGGGCATGGGCGATCTGCTTAACCCGCCCGGAACGCTGATTTGTGACGAGGATGAAATCGTGGAACAGGAAGTAGTCACCGGCATTGCCTATGCCAAGGATGAGGCCCAGATCTCGTTGCGCCGTCTTGCCGACCGGCCGGGCGTTTCCGCCGCCATCTTCGGACCGCTGGCCGAGAGCCACATCAATGTCGACATGATCGTCCAGAACATTTCCGAGGACGGCTCCAAGACCGACATGACCTTCACGGTTCCTTCCGGCGATGCCGAAAAGGCGCTGCGCGTTCTCGGCGAGAACAAGGAGAAGATCGGTTACGATGTCGTCCAGAGCGAATCAGGCCTGGTGAAAGTTTCGGTCATCGGCGTTGGCATGCGCTCGCATGCAGGCGTGGCCGCGACCGCTTTCCGGGCACTTGCCGAAAAAGGCATCAACATCAAGGCTATTACGACGTCAGAAATCAAGATTTCCATCCTGATTGACGGTCCTTATGCAGAACTCGCAGTCAGGACTTTGCATTCCTGCTACGGTCTGGATAAGAGTTGAGTCAGGACTGCTGACAACGGACCGTGACGGAGGCGAGTTTCGGCCGGCCCTGATGTGGGCAAGAGTGGCATGACATCTTGATTCGGGAGCTAGAGACGCAATGAGAGACCTATCCGGCGGTCCACGCGTTCTGCTCAAGCGGCTGCGCGAACTTATGGCGGAGCCGCTGGAGCCGCAGGAGCGCCTTGACCGGATCGTTCGACAGATTGCCGGCAACATGGTCGCCGAAGTGTGCTCGGTCTACGTGCTGCGCTCCGACGGTGTGCTCGAGCTCTATGCGACCGAGGGCCTGAACAAGGAAGCCGTCCACCTCTCGCAATTGAAGATGGGTCAGGGTCTCGTCGGTACGATTGCCGCGTCCGCCCAGCCGCTTAACCTGTCCGACGCGCAATCGCATCCCGCCTTCCGCTACCTGCCGGAAACCGGCGAAGAAATTTATCACTCCTTCCTCGGCGTGCCGATCCTGCGCACTGGCCGGTCGCTCGGCGTTCTCGTCGTGCAGAACAAGGCGAGCCGGAATTATCGCGAGGAAGAGCTGGAGGCGCTTGAGACGACGGCCATGGTGCTGGCCGAAATGATCGCCACTGGCGAGTTGAAGAAGATCACCAAGCCAGGCCTCGAGCTCGATCTGACGCGTTCCGTCACCATCGACGGCGACAGTTACAATGAAGGCATCGGCCTCGGCTATGTCGTGCTGCATGAGCCGCGCATCGTCGTCACCAACCTGCTGAACGAGGATGCCGACAAGGAAATCGGCCGTCTGGCCGAGGCGCTCGGCTCGCTGCGAATCTCGATCGACGACATGCTCTCGCGTCGCGACGTGTCCATGGAGGGTGAACATCGCGAGGTGCTTGAGACCTATCGCATGTTCGCGCATGACCAGGGCTGGGTGCGCAAGCTGGAAGAGGCTGTTCGCAACGGCCTGACGGCGGAAGCAGCTGTCGAAAAGGTGCAGAGTGACACCAAGGCGCGCATGATGCGCCTGACCGATCCCTATCTTCGCGAGCGCATGCACGATTTCGAGGATCTGGCGAATCGCCTGCTGAGACAGCTCATCGGCTATTCCGGCCGCACGAGTGCCGAAGGCTTCCCGAACGACGCGATCATTTTCGCACGTGCCATGGGTGCCGCCGAACTGCTCGACTATCCCAGAGCCAACATTCGCGGTCTGGTGCTCGAAGAAGGCGCGGTTACGAGCCATGTCGTCATCGTTGCGCGTGCCATGGGCATTCCGGTCATCGGTCAGGCGACCGGGATTGTCGCGCTGGCCGAAAACGGCGATTCAGTCATAATCGATGGCGACGGTGGCCATGTGCATCTCCGTCCGATGGCCGATCATCAGCGTTCCTACGAGGAAAAGGTGCGGTTCCGCGCCCGCCGGCAGGAGCAATTCCGTGCCCTCCGATCGGTCGAGCCTGTCACCAAAGATGGGCAGCGTATTTCGCTGCTGATGAACGCCGGCTTGCTGGTCGATCTACCGCAGCTCGCCGAGTCTGGTGCCGAGGGTATCGGCCTGTTTCGTACCGAGCTGCAGTTCATGATCGCCTCGACCATGCCGAAGGCGGAAGAACAGGAAATCTTCTATCGCAACGTGATGAAGCAGGCGGGTGGGCGTGTCGTCACCTTCCGGACGCTCGATATCGGTGGCGATAAGGTCGTTCCTTATTTTCGCGCGCACGAGGAAGAAAATCCGGCGCTCGGCTGGCGTGCCATCCGTCTCTCGCTCGATCGCCCTGGTCTGCTGCGTACGCAGCTGCGCGCCATGCTGAAGGCCTCGGCCGACAACGAGTTGAAGATGATGGTGCCGATGGTCACCGAGGTCTCCGAGATCAGGGCAGTGCGCGAGCTGTTGCAGAAGGAGGTGCAGCATCTCTCGCGCTTCGGGCATAGCCTGCCACGCAAGCTGCAATTCGGTGCCATGCTAGAGGTCCCGGCGCTGTTGTGGCAGCTGGACGAGCTGATGGCAGAGGTCGATTTCGTTTCGGTCGGCTCCAACGATCTATTCCAATTCTCGATGGCGGTGGATCGCGGCAATGCCCGCGTCTCGGATCGCTTTGACCCGCTAGAGCGGCCGTTCCTGCGCATTCTCCGCGATATCGTGCGGGCCGGCGAGCGCAACAAGACGCCGGTGACGCTTTGCGGCGAACTTGCCGGCAAGACGATTTCCGCCATGGCGCTGCTTGGCATCGGCTTCCGTTCGGTTTCGATGTCGCCGGCCTCGATCGGTCCGGTGAAGGCGATGCTTATGGGGCTCGATCTCAAAGCTTTGTCCGAGGTCATGGAAGACGCGCTGAACGACAAGCGTCCGACGACCTCAGTGCGCGATATTCTTGCCCGCTTTGCCGAGAGCCACAATATTCCGCTTTAGCGTGGGATCCCGTAAGGCACACAGCGGTTTGCGGACGAGATCATGCGCGGAACATCACAACAGACATAATAAGAAGAATTGGAGTAGAGGGTGGCGAAGCTCCCCGTTGAAAAAATGCGTGAACTCGAGCGTCGCTTCGGCGAAATCGAAGCGCGCATGTCTGCCGGCCCTGCCGCGGACGTCTATGTGAAGCTTGCTTCCGAATATTCCGAACTGCAGCCGGTCGTCACCAAGATCCGTGACTACGAACGAGCCCTTGCCGAGGCTGCCGATCTTGACGTCATGCTCGCCGACAAATCGGTGGACCGCGAAATGCGCGATCTCGCCGAGATGGAGCTGCCTGAGGTGAAGGAGCGAATCGCGTCGCTCGAACAGGAAATGCAGATCCTGCTGCTGCCGAAGGACGCTGCCGACGAAAAGAGCGCCATTCTGGAAATTCGCGCCGGTACGGGCGGCTCTGAGGCCGCCCTCTTCGCCGGCGATCTCTTTCGCATGTATGAGCGCTTTGCCGGCAGCAACGGCTGGAAGGTGGAAGTTCTTTCCTCGAGCGAGGGCGAAGCGGGCGGGTACAAGGAAATCATCGCGACGATCAGCGGCAAGGGCGTGTTCTCCCGGCTGAAATTCGAGTCCGGCGTTCATCGCGTTCAGCGCGTACCGGAAACCGAAGCTGGCGGCCGCATTCATACTTCAGCGGCAACCGTCGCCGTGCTGCCCGAGGCCGAAGAAATCGATATCGATATCCGGCCCGAGGATATCCGTATCGACACGATGCGCTCCTCCGGCGCCGGCGGCCAGCACGTCAACACCACCGACTCGGCGGTGCGCATCACCCATATTCCCTCAGGGATCGTGGTGACGAGTTCGGAAAAGTCGCAACACCAGAACCGCGCCAAGGCAATGCAGGTCTTGCGCTCGCGCCTGTTCGACATGGAGCGTCAGCGCGCCGACAGCGAACGTTCCGCCGACCGCAAGAGCCAGGTGGGTTCGGGTGATCGCTCCGAGCGCATCCGCACCTATAACTTTCCGCAGGGCCGCGTTACCGACCACCGCATCAACCTGACGCTCTACAAGCTCGACCGGATGATGGAAGGCGAAATCGACGAAGTGGTCGATGCGCTTCTGGCGGATTTCCAGGCGAGCCAGCTCGCTCAGCTCGGTGAACAGGCATGAGCGGCGGGCAGGGGTCGACCGTTGCGGGGCTCCTGCAGGAGGTGCGGTCCCGCTTTGCCGCGGCTGATCTCGACGATCCCACCACTGAAGCCCGCATCCTTGTCGGCGGCCTGCTGCATCTCTCGTCCACCGAGCTTGTGACGCGCGGTTCCGATGCGGTGTTACCCGGAATTGTCGAGCAGGCTCGGACGGCAATCGGACGGCGGCTCAATCACGAGCCGATCCATCGCATCCTCGGCGAGCGTGAATTCTACGGATTGCCTTTGCGGCTGTCTCCGGCAACGCTCGAACCTCGGCCGGATACGGAAATTCTCGTCGATACGATGCTTCCGCATGTTCGGCGGCTTGAATCCGAGGTCGGCAATGTCCACATATTGGACATCGGAACGGGAACGGGAGCCATCTGTTTGGCTCTTCTTCATGAATGCCCGGAAGCGACGGGTGTCGGTTCCGATATTTCCAGCGAAGCGCTGGAGACTGCTCGCGGGAACGCAGAGCGAAATGGACTGGCGGCGCGGTTTACGACTGTGCATGGAAGCTGGTTTGAAGCCATCCACGAACGATTTCATGTGATTGTCTCAAATCCGCCCTATATTGCGTCCAGTGTCATTTCCACTCTCGCTCCAGAAGTAAAGGATTTCGATCCTCCCGCGGCCCTTGACGGGGGCCTTGATGGGCTGGATGCATATCGGGCGATCGCAAAAGATGCGGCGCGGTTTCTGCACCCCAATGGAATGTTAGGAGTAGAGATCGGCTACGATCAGCGTGAAACGGTGACTTCGGTTTTTGAAGGAGCAGGATTTCTCCTTCTCGAAGCAGTTCGTGACTACGGCCGGAACGACCGGGTGCTTGTGTTTGAGTTTCGTCACTAGAGCCGGGTGATTTTAGATCTGTTCGACCTAAAATCTGAATCCGTTCTAGAAACAAAGAAGCAGAGCATGATGTCGTTCGAAAACCGCTAACACTTTTCGGCATCATGTTCTAACGCGACATTTTGCTGCAGATTTGTGAGATCCTTATTGTTATCGCGAAGAAAAAGCTTGGATTTCCTGAGGAAGCGATATAGGTTGCGCTCACGCGTTGGGCGGCTGGGAATAGGCGAGACGATTCGCCTGTCTTGGACAGCCTCGGGGATCCGCTCTTTGGTAAGAGTGTCAAAGGTTGAAGATAACCCAATGCGTGATCAGTTAATCTGACGTAGTCGAGCGGCAGACCGGCGCTTAAAGCGCAGTTTGCTTGCGGCACGCAGGCCCTGGTTTCGGGAATGTCCGAGCCGCGGCGGCAGGTGTCGTGTATGAATTTTATCCCAACGAAGAGAATTCAGGTGAAGGATCTATGAGGCCAGGACAGCAGAATAAGCGCGGTCGGGGGCGTGGTAACAACAACGGCGGCGGTGGCGGCGGAAATAACAACAATAATTTCAACCGCAAGGGCTCCAACCCGCTGACCAGAACCTACGACAGCTCCGGTCCCGATGTGAAGATCCGCGGAACCGCTCAGCATATCGCCGAGAAGTATGCGGCTTTGGCGCGTGACGCTCAAAGCTCCGGCGACCGCGTCATGGCTGAAAACTACCTTCAGCATGCCGAGCACTACAACCGCATCATTGCCAGCGCCCAGGCGCAGATGCAGGAGCGCTATCAGCGCGACGAACACCACAATTACAATGAGCGTGACGTAGCCGACCGCGACATCGATGATATCGATGGTGGCGAGGTTGACGACCAGCCGCAGATGGCACCGCGTCCGCCGCGTCATCAGCCCGCTCCGGCTGCAGCAGCAGCACCGGTACCGACTCCCGAGCCTGATGTCATCGATGGCACCGGCCCGCAGCCGGTAATCGAAGGCATCCCCGCCGAAGTGGCGATCGAAGAAGAGACGCCTGCCGCAGCGACCGAGCGTCAACCGCGCCGCCGCAATGCCGGCAGCCGTCCGCGCCGCCAGCCGCGTCGCGCGGCCGGTGATGCAGAAGGCCAGGGTGAGGGCGCTTCGGACGAGGCCCCAGCTTTGGCAGACGCCACCTCGGAATAACCTCTCTCAATTCCTGAGAGACGATTGGATACCCAAACGGGACCGGCAGCGCCGAATGCTGCTGGTCCCGTTTTTTGTTCCCGCGCTTGTTGTCGACTGCTGATCCCGCTGACGCGGGTTGTTTCCAACCTCTTGTCTCTGCTGCGTTGTTCGTAAAATTGCTGCCTTTTTTCGCTTTCCCCACCCTTTAAACTTTCAAGCGACCCTCCCATATTCTGCTCAGCTGCCTTGCCGCAAATCTCAATGGCGACATGGCCGGGCCTGCCTCTTGAGGGGGCTCTATCTCAATCATCGATCTGCGCCGTTCCGGGCAGGCCGATCTATGGAGGTCTAATATGAATATTGAAAAATACTCCGAGCGGGTACGCGGTTTCCTGCAATCCGCTCAAACCAATGCGCTTGCGCAGGGTAATCAGCAATTCACGCCCGAACATGTTCTGAAAGTGCTTCTTGACGATGATCAGGGCATGGCGTCTTCGCTGATCGAACGCGCCGGTGGCGATGCCAAGGCCGCTCGCATTGCCAATGATGCAGCGCTAGCCAAACTGCCAAAGGTTTCCGGCGGCGATGGTCAGGTCTATCTGGCACAGCCGCTTGCCAAGGTTTTTACCGCAGCTGAAGATGCCGCAAAGAAGGCCGGTGATAGTTTCGTCACCGTCGAACGCCTGCTGCAGGCATTGGCGATCGAGCCCACGGCTTCGACTTCGGCTACGCTGAAGAAGGCCGGTGTCACGCCCGTTGCCCTTAATCAGGTCATCAACGAGATCCGCAAGGGTCGCACTGCCGACTCCGCCAATGCGGAGCAGGGCTTCGATTCCCTGAAGAAATATGCCCGCGACCTCACCGCCGAGGCCCGCGAGGGTAAGCTTGACCCTGTGATTGGTCGCGACGAGGAAATCCGCCGCACCGTTCAGGTCCTGTCCCGCCGCACCAAGAACAATCCGGTGCTGATCGGCGAGCCGGGCGTCGGTAAGACGGCGATCGTCGAAGGTCTGGCGCTGCGCATCGTCAACGGCGACGTTCCTGAATCGCTGAAGGACAAGAAGCTGATGGCGCTCGATATGGGCGCGCTGATTGCCGGCGCCAAGTTCCGCGGCGAGTTCGAAGAGCGGCTGAAGGCCGTCCTCAACGAGGTCCAGTCGGAAAACGGCGAGATCATCCTGTTCATCGACGAGATGCACACGCTGGTCGGAGCCGGCAAGGCCGATGGCGCCATGGATGCGTCCAATCTCCTGAAGCCTGCGCTTGCTCGCGGCGAGCTGCATTGCGTTGGTGCGACCACTCTCGATGAATATCGCAAGCACGTCGAGAAAGATCCGGCTCTTGCCCGTCGTTTTCAGCCCGTCATGGTTGAAGAGCCGACGGTCGAAGACACGATCTCGATCCTGCGCGGCCTGAAGGAAAAATACGAACAGCATCACAAGGTGCGTATCGCCGATGCCGCGCTGGTGGCTGCCGCTACCCTGTCGAACCGCTACATCACCGACCGCTTCCTGCCGGACAAGGCCATCGATTTGATGGACGAAGCCGCAGCGCGCCTGCGCATGCAGGTGGACTCCAAGCCGGAAGAGCTCGATGAACTAGATCGTCGCATCATCCAGCTGAAGATCGAACGCGAAGCGTTGAAAAAGGAAACGGACCAGGCCTCGGCCGACCGGCTGAAGCGGCTTGAAACGGATCTTGCCTCTCTGGAAGAGGAAGCCGATGCGCTGACTGCACGCTGGCAGGCCGAAAAGCAGAAGCTCGGCCTTGCCGCCGATCTGAAGAAGCAGCTTGACGACGCCCGCAACGAGCTTGCCATTGCTCAGCGCAAGGGTGAATTCCAGCGTGCCGGCGAGCTTGCCTATGGGGTGATCCCCGATCTGGAAAAGGAACTTCACGCAGCGGAAGAGCAGGATAGTGCCCGCGATTCCATGGTGCAGGAAGTCGTCACTGCCGACAACATTGCCCAGGTGGTTTCCCGCTGGACCGGGATCCCGGTGGACAAGATGCTGGAAGGCGAGCGCGACAAGCTGCTCAGGATGGAAGACGAGCTGGCAAAATGGGTTGTCGGCCAGGGCGACGCCGTTCAGGCGGTTTCCCGTGCCGTTCGCCGTTCGCGTGCCGGCCTGCAGGATCCGAACCGGCCGATCGGCTCGTTCATCTTCCTCGGCCCGACCGGCGTCGGCAAAACGGAATTGACCAAGGCGCTCGCCCGCTTCCTCTTCGATGACGACACCGCGATGGTGCGTATCGATATGTCCGAGTACATGGAGAAGCACTCCGTGGCCCGGCTGATCGGTGCCCCTCCCGGCTATGTCGGCTATGAGGAAGGTGGTGCGCTGACCGAAGCCGTCCGCCGCAGGCCCTATCAGGTCGTGCTGTTCGACGAGATCGAAAAGGCGCATCCCGATGTCTTCAACATCCTGCTCCAGGTTCTGGATGACGGACGGTTGACGGACGGACAGGGCCGCACAGTCGACTTCCGCAACACGATGATCATCATGACCTCCAATCTGGGTGCCGAATATCTAACCCAGCTGAAGGACGGCGATGACAGCGATCAGGTGCGCGAGCAGGTGATGGAAGTGGTCCGGTCGCATTTCCGGCCGGAATTCCTGAACCGTGTCGATGAGATCATTCTGTTCCATCGCCTGAAGCGCGATGAGATGGGCGCGATCGTCGACATCCAGCTGGAACGGTTGCTGAAGCTGCTGTCGGAGCGCAAGATCACGCTTAATCTCGATGAAGACGCTCGCAACTGGCTCGCCAACAAGGGCTACGATCCCGTTTACGGTGCAAGACCGCTGAAGCGGGTGATCCAGAAATATGTCCAGGATCCGCTCGCTGAGCAGATTCTGTCCGGGCAGGTTCCGGACGGATCTTTAGTCAAGGTCACCAGCGGTTCGGACAGATTGCTGTTCCACCCGCGCCAGGCCGCGAACGAAGCCGCATAAGATCACGGCATTTGGATAAATTCAGATGGCGGCCCTCGGGTCGCCATTTTGCTTTCGACGGCGTGCTCAGAAAACATCTTGTCGAGCGGCGCCGGGTCTGTAACCCTGGTTCGGGTTTAGAGGATCGGGGGAAACATGCTTATTGTCTTTGGCGGCCTGCCGGGCAGCGGCAAAACCACGATTGCGCGGGCACTGGCTGAAAGGCTGGATGGCACTTATGTCCGGCTCGACACGATCGAGCAGGCGCTGCGGAATTCCGGCATGTTAAGAGGTGATGTCGGGCCTGCCGGATACATGGCTGCCTATGGGGTCGCCGGAGACAATCTCAAACTGGGAAAAACTGTTATTGCCGATTCCGTCAATCCGATATCGATAACGCGCGAGGCTTGGAGGCAGGTTGCGCAGCGTGCGGCCGTATCCGTAATCGAAGTGGAGGTCATTTGTTCCGACAAAATGGAGCATCGTCGGCGCGTGGAAGCGCGCCAGACGGATATCGAAGGTCATGTGAACCCGACATGGAATGAGGTGGTCACCCGAAATTATGATAACTGGGGCCCGGGACCGGTCGTCGTCGACACAGCCTTGAACGCCGCGGATGATATCGTCACGGAACTGGTCGATCGATTGAGGGCTACCGGGCCTAGATAGCAGCCTGGTAGTTGGGATTCGAACAATTCGGATCGCTACTTGCTGGCAACCTGTTTTGTCTTGTCGTCGCTGAGGAGCGTGTCGATGCGCTTGCGCTCTTCCTGGAACTTGGCGAGAGCTTCGCCGTCGAGCGACTTGCCGCCGGGAAGGCGAATGCGCAAGGGGTCGACCTTGGTGCCGTTGACGATCAGCTCATAGTGCAGGTGAGGGCCGGTCGCGAGACCCGTCGAGCCGATGAAGCCGATCACCTGGCCCTGCACCACCTTCGCGCCGGGTGTCACGCCTTTGGCGATGGCGCTCTGGTGATTGTAGGAGGAGACGTAACCATTCGCGTGGCGAATCAGCGTCTGGTTGCCGAAGCCACCGGAATCCCAGCCGGCCTTTTCGACGATACCGTTGCCGGCGGCGATGATCGGCGTTCCGCGCGGTGCGGACCAATCGACACCGGTATGCATGCGGGCAAAGCCGAGAATGGGGTGGCGCCGCATGCCGAATCCGGATTTGAAGATGCCGGTCGGAACCGGGTTGCGCAGCAGGAACTGCCTGATGCTCTTGCCGGCCTCGTCGAAGTAATCAATCGAATGATCTGTCGGATCCTCGAAGCGATAGAAGCGGGTCACCGTATCGCCGAATTTGGCGTTGACGTAGAGCAACTCGGAATCGGCCGTCGCCTGTCCCTTGCTATCCGCAACCGAGAAGAAGGCTTCAAGCGAATCCGTCGGCTTAAGCTGGGCCTGGAAGTCGACATTGCTCGCGAGCAACTTGACGACCTGCGCTATCATTTCCTTGCTCATGCCGTAGGAAAGTGCAGCGCGATAGATGCCGTCATAGACGCTCGGCAGATCTCGTCCGGCCGTCAGGACCGGCGCGTCGTTATCGAAAGCGGTGGCTATGGCGTCAAGCATGGGCGGCGCGCTGCCGGCGATGAAGTCGCCGCGGTCGTTCTGCGCAATGGTCAGCAGATGCTTGGTGCCACGATAGATACTGGCGCGAATGATCTTTGCCTGCTCGCCCTTCTGCAGGATGCCGATGCGAAGCACATCGCCTGAAGATACGTCGGACGAGCCGAAGACCGGCAGGATTTTGGCGCTGATGCTGTCGGCGTCGGCCTTCGGGTAGCCGGAATTGGTTAGAGCCGTGGTGATCGGCATGTTCTGCCTGACAGGGATGATATCGTCGGCGAATTCTTCGGTCTGCGCGGTCACCGCCTGTGACGCGGAGACGGACATGTTTTCCTCGACGATGCGGGCTGCCAGTCCAGCCGTCAGATCGACGTCGTCATCATCATTGGCAAAGCGACGTGGATCCACATAATACAGTGCCGAGACCTGGGTGTTGCTGTCGGCAAGGACCGAGCCGTTGGAACGCACGTTTTCCTCGACCTCCTCGCGCGACATGGAGCCGGCGAGCTGGAAGGGAATGTCCTTGGTCGGAAAGCTTATGGACTTCAGGCTGACCTCGGATTCCACATCCGATCCATAGATCGCCCCGGTGCGATTGGCGGGCGGGGGTATGTTGTCGTCGGCGGAAAAGATCGCCAGGGGATCGAAGGGCGGATAGCCTTCGCCGGCGACGCGATTGGTCGCGAGTGCGATCTTCACATGTGCGAAGGGCTGGCGGCGCACCACTTCCTTGTCGCCGTCGCGCACCACGGTCGATACTTCGAGGATGTTACGGTCGGAAGGCTTCGAGGCGATCGTCCTCGTGATCAGGCGACCACCGCGCGTAACCTGATTGTCCGTGGCATCATGATTGTCCGTTGTCGCATAGGCCTCGGCC